>NZ_CAMMHD010000004.1:0-162952 GCF_946496565.1 uncultured Barnesiella sp. | reverse complement strand
AACAGCCGCCACAGCCGCAGGCAAGACCGCAGATACAGCCGCACGCGCAATACGTACAGCGGACAGGCGGACAGCAGCCTTCCCAACCTCAATATCCGCCGCAGCCTGAAATACAGGACTGGCAGGAAGAACGGTTCATGCAGGAGGACGAACAGCAGCCGTACCTCTCCGATCAGGAACACCCCGCATACAGTGAAAAGGACTACGAGGAATACATCGATTTCCCGCAGTCCATGCTGGAACCCAAGTATTCACCTTATCAGACAGTTTAAGACATGGCACTCGAAATCAAAGGAATGACACGCTCATTCAAATTCAAGAAAGGAACGGAGTATATAACCCTTCAGGACCCGGATCCGAACATCTCGCCGGACATGGTCATGAGCTACTATTCGAACATGTACCCGGAACTGACGACGGCTACCGTTCACGGACCGGTCATCAGGGAGGATATGACAGAATATGAGTTCAAGACAACTATCGGAACAAAAGGATAAAGGATATGGCAAAGGACAACAGAAAAAAAAAGAAATCATGTGTACCATTGGACGGATATCAGGCGGAACAGCTCGCGAGGCTTATCATTGCGGAAACCGAAAGGAAGGTGCATTACGGCACGGAAAGGAAGAAACGGATTGCGGCACCCAGCGGTGCCGTAATTCTTTTCTGAACGCTACGTTCTTGCCGATATCCCCATCGGAACTGTTCACGGACGGTACTGACGGGAAGCCGCACAATCTTATCACGCAGGAAAACTATGAGTACCTGCGTGATTCCTTTTTCAGATATGCACTCATCATGAAGAAGGAGGCGGTACATACACCGGGACGAACGCCCGGCGAAAGCATTGCCAGACTGCACGAAGAGATGTGTAACCTTGTAGGCAATGACATGAATGTCAACATTGAGCAGGACGAAGAAAGACTCCTGTTCCGTCTCTGGAAATGTCATGAATGGGGAGAACTCACGTTGTATTACTTCCCGACGAAGTTCATGGAAAGGCTCGGACCGGAACTGAGACGCATATCCGTCACCTTCATCCACAACCTGATGCAGGCGAACGGGATAAATACTGTACTGGACGAGGATGACATGGACTATGCCCTGACACTGATGTCTGAGGATGATTCGGGTGAAACGGCATCTGACCGGAAAAAGAGGCGGCGGCTCCTGCACTCCTATGAGGAAGGCAGGATACATGCCCTGTTACGCCGGGTGGAACGCAAATCCTATTACAAGAATCTGCCGAAGGCAATCGACCGATATAAGCCAAAGGACGGGTACGAACAGTCACTGCTCTCTGTCATGAAGGAGGGGCTGGAGTTCCTTACACCTGAACACGGCATCATGGAATACGGCTACGATCCCTTCTACGAGGAAGAACCGGACTTTTTGCCCATGTATCTCAGCAAGCAGATCCGGGTCATCTATGACTGCACCGACATGATAACGGAATATCTCACCGACTATTACAACTCCTACAGCCAGGAGACATACGACATCATTCCGGTCACTACCTGTGACCTGTCTCCGGAAACGGAGGAACTGTTCCGCATGGACGACTATCCGGAACGTTTCTTCAAATGGGCGGAAAAATTCATCAACATCACAGTATAAACCAATCTGAAAGCATATGATAGACAGCAACGAACTGACCAGAAAAATCAAGACGCCGCTCAACCCCAGGGCGGCACTGATTGCCTATGCCTCGGAGAATGACAGGAACTTTTTCCTTGAAATCCGTGAAATTGACGACCGGGGAAACATGACGGAAGGAAGACCGGTAACCCTGGAATTCATGAACACGCTCGTGAAGGGATATTCGGAAAGACACAGCACCACTCCATATGGAAAGATACCCGACAACCTGTTGTATTGCGACCAGCGCAAGGGCAGCGAGAGATACGTGTGGTACAACCCTCCGCACAAGAGGATGATGTTCTTCAGCCCCGCGCTCAAAATAGAAAACGCGGAATATTACCTGCCGGGAGTGATCTATGAGGCCGGAGAACACGGAATGAGAATCTATGCCTACAAGGAAAATGTTCCCGGACCGGATACCGTGCTGTACGCCGCGCCCTTCTTCAACGTGACAGGTTCCAGCGTATGTCTGGGAAACGCCAGGATAGAGCTGCCGAAGGACCTGACCTATGAGAAGCTGCTGCAGTACTGGGAAAGGAAATTCTGGCTTACGGAATTCACCCACCTGGGAGGGAACGGGAACCCGACAAGGTCAAACCTCGTGCTGGTGACAAAGGCGGCACGGGACAGGGACTTCAACCTCGACGAACTGAAGCAACTGAACAACATGAAACTTAAAGACATACTGAAATGAAAAGAGTACATTACATCGACAACTATCTCATAAACCCGCAGCATCCGGTAACGGTAAACCTTATCGGAGCGGGAGGAACAGGCTCGCAGGTACTTACCTGCCTGGCCAGACTTGACACGGCACTGAGGGGACTCGGACACCCCGGGCTGTTTATAACCGTGTATGATTCCGACATCGTGACGGAGGCCAACATCGGGCGACAGCTCTTCAGCCCCTCGGACATCGGCCTGAACAAGGCACAGTGTCTTGTCACACGCATGAACAACTTCTTCGGCAACGACTGGAAGGCGGTACCGGACATCTATCCGGCAGCCCTGAAGGACGCCAGACGGGATAATCTGGCCAACATAACGATCACCTGCACGGACAACATAAAGTCACGTATCGACCTGTGGAACATACTGAAAGCCGTGCCGGTATCGGAATACAGAAGCCACGAGACGCCCCTGTACTGGATGGACTTTGGGAATACACAGGACACGGGACAGGTCGTCCTCGGAACCGTACCGAAAAAAATCAGGCAGCCGGAATCCAAGCTGTACGAAACGGTGGAGTCACTGAAAGTGATTACCCGCTACGTGAAATACGCTAAAGTAAAGGAGAAAGACTCGGGACCGAGCTGCTCACTGGCAGAGGCCCTGGAAAAGCAGGACCTGTTCATCAACTCCACATTGGCACAGCTCGGCTGCAACATCCTGTGGAAAATGTTCCGCAACGGCATGATCGAGCATTACGGGCTGTACCTGAACCTTTCTACCTTGAAAATGAATCCGATACCTGTCTGAACGCGGCTTTATGACCTATAACATGTTAAAACTTGTTTGAAATCAAGACAAACATATATTAACTTCATTGCAGTTAGGAACAAATGTATATATTTGTATTTTGGAATATTATACAATAGGACAGCGTATTGTCTTGCCGGAACTTCCATAATTCAGGCAAACGAAAACAGGGCCATCCACATTTCCACACGGGACTATAACAGGGGGCCTTATTTTTTCCTGCATCGGAAAATACGGAGAAACAGAAATATGGACTGACTGTAAAAAAAAGAATATGGACAAGATATTGGATACCCGAACCAGAGAATTTTCTGCCGACAGCTGCCGGCAGAAGGGAGAATCATGCGGGCAAACCGTCGCCCGCCAAGGTTATAAAAGGCCGGAGTGCATTCTGTGTACGACTGGATAGCGCATCGGGGTGACATCCAAATTACTCACGTCCCGGAAGACTGCGCCCCACAACCTTCCGGGATTTTTTTTATCATAAGGCGTATGAGGAAGCTAAGTGGAATTTCATTGCAGACAAAAATCATAGCTGGTTATCTGATATTGCTGGCAGTCATCGGAAGCATGATTGCCATACTGCTTCATGAGCGCAAAAAAATGCATGACATAGCAAACGGAACCGCAGAAATACGTGAGATCCGGAATGAAGTCAACGCCATACGCCGCCACATTGTCGGAATCGCATTGCTGGGGGAATCCGCCATCGGATGGGACAGCGAGGACTTCTCAGCATACCAGAACAGGCGCCTGCACATAGACAGCCTGCTGGAACGGATGAAAGACAACGGCCTGGATCTGGTAAGCCACGAACAGATAGACACATTGCGACGACTGTTGGAAGAGAAGGAAAGCCGCCTGTATCATCTTACAAAGGTTTTTCAGGAGCAGAGGACATCAGACAGCCTGCTCTACAACCATCTCCCCGAGGTCATCGACAAGAGTACCCGTACACGCACGGTCACCCGCCGGAAAAACGGCATAGCAGGTTTCTTTGGCAAGAAGGAAACCGTACAGGTGCCGGCTTCCACGACAGAACTGCGGCAGCTCAACCGCCAGTTGATAACCATGCAGGAAGAGCATGACAGACATATCGGACTCTATATTGACAGCCTGCGTTTGCAAAACCTGAAACTGAACAAAAGACTGAACTCCTTCATCACCGCCCTTGACGAACAGGTCCAGGCCGCTTTCCAAAACCGGGAAACAAGGATTGCGGAGGCAAAAGCACTTTCATTCAAACTGTTTGCGGCCACCATCATCGTTGCCATTGTCCTGCTGATCATATCCCATCTTGTCATACAGAGGGACATACGGCGCAAGGAACATGACCGCAGCAGACTGGTGGATACGCTCAAACAGAACCGGGAACTGTCCGAAATGAGAAAGCGTATCATCGTAACGCTTTCCCATGACATAAGGGGACCATTGAACGCCATCTGCGGCAGTGCGGAACTGGCCATTGACACCAGGGAAAGAAAACGCCGCAACACTTACCTTGACAACATCATCAAGTCCTCACGCCATATCACAAGGCTTGCCAACAGCCTGCTTGACCTCTCCAGACTGGACGAAGCGAAGGAATCACTGAACAGGATACCTTTCAACCTGAAAGCCTTCGTCGACGACATTAACGAGGAATACACCTGTGCGGCCAATGACAAGGGGCTGGTCTTCAAAACGGAAGCAGAAGGCACCGACATAGTGGTATACGGAGATGCGGACCGTATCCGTCAGGTGGCGGACAACCTGCTGACTAACGCTATCAAGTTCACCCGCAACGGAACAGTCTGTTTCCGGGTAAGCCACAAGGACGTGGTAATGACCATGGAGGTGGAGGACTCGGGCATCGGCATGGACAAGGAAACGATAGAACGCATATTCAGACCGTTTGAACGGGCGGCGCCAGACATTTCGCCGGAAGGCTTCGGGCTCGGCCTTCCGATAACCAAGGGACTTGTGAACCTGCTCGGCGGCAGTATTTCCGTATCGAGCCATGTCGGGGAAGGCAGTCTGTTCCACACGGAAATCCCCCTCGCCATTTCCACTGAACCGGTAAAGAACCACGTCATGCCGACCGTGAAAAGGCTCAGCCTTCCAAAGCGTATCATCCTTGTGGACGACGATCCGATACAACTGCGCATCGTCATGGAGATGCTGGAGCGCAACGGTGTATCATGCCGTACCTGCATCGGGGCGAAGGACGTGGTGGGCGAACTGCGGAAAGAACCCTACGACTTACTGCTGACAGACATCCAGATGCACGGGACCAGCGGTTTTGACTTGCTATATCTCCTGCGTCATTCCAATATCGGAAATTCACGCACCATTCCGGTTGCCGCCATGACTGCCCGCAACGACGTGGACGAAAGCCGCTATACTGAAGCCGGCTTTTCCGGCTGCATACAGAAACCGTTCTCCATGAACGAGCTGCAGGCTTTCCTTTCCTCCATAATGGAAAGGTCGGGCCAGCGGCAGGAACAGAAGGCGGATTTCAATGCCTTAGCCGCAGAGACGGGGGATATGGAATGGATGCTCAATGCTTTCATTGAGGAATCGATCGACAACAGGACGGAACTGAAAAAAGCCCTTGAAAGCATGAAAACGGACACGGAGCGGATGAAAAACACCCTGCACCGCATGTATCCCACCTGGGAACAGCTGGGAGTGGCCTGTGAACTGGAAACATACAGCAGAATCCTACATGACGATACTTCCGATGATCTGACCATCAGTACATATACAGAGACGGTCATCGGAAGAATAGACCGGCTGGTAGGCGATGCGAAGAACCTGCTTTCGGAAATCAGAAAACTTGACTTAAAGAACTATACGGATGAAACACAGAATACTCATAGTTGAAGACAATATCCTGCTGGCCGGACAACAAAAGAAATGGTTTGAGAAATCCGGCTATGAAGCAGTGACGACGATAGACGAACCCGGTGCAAGGCGGCTTCTGAAAAAGGAGCCTTTCGATCTTGTCCTTTCCGATGTCCGTCTTCCGCAGGGGGACGGCATATCGCTGCTCGAATGGATGCAGAGAGAACGGATAGACGTTCCCTTCATCATCATGACCGGATATGCCTCCGTGTCGGATGCCGTCCGTGCCATCAAGATGGGGGCAAAAGACTATCTGGCCAAGCCTGTTCAGATGGATGAACTGCAAAGTCTGATAAAGAACATCCTGCATCCTCGCTCAGTCATATACGGAAAGGACAAGGACATCCTTCCCAGGAACAGCCGACAGATGAAAGAAGTGGAAAATCTAGCTCGTACGGTCGCTCCATTTGACATTTCCGTACTGATTCTTGGTCCGAACGGTGCAGGCAAGGAATCCGTAGCGCAACGTATCCATTATTCCAGCGAGCGCAGGGAAAAGCCGTTCCTGGCAGTAAACTGCGGGGTCATTCCCAAAGAGCTTGCGCCCTCGCTCTTTTTCGGGCATGTGAAGGGGACGTTTACGGGGGCGGACACAAACCGTGAAGGCTTCTTTGAAACGGCCCGTGGCGGGACCCTGTTCCTTGACGAAGTAGGAACATTGTCCATGGAGGTACAAAGCATGCTCCTGCGTACCTTGCAGGAAGGCAGCTATATCCCTATAGGCAGCAACCGGGAGAAACACTCCGACGTAAGGATAGTGGCGGCAACCAACGAGGACCTTCAGCTGGCCATCAGGGAGAGACGCTTCCGGGAAGACCTCTACCACCGTCTGGGGGAATTTGAAATCGTCCTGCCGGCCCTGCATGAATGCCCGGAGGACATACTTCCGCTTGCCGAACATTTCAGGGAAAAGTTCTCCAGGGAACTCAAACGGCAGACCGACGGATTCAGCCGTGAGGCAGAGCAACAGCTGCTCTCATACGGCTGGCCGGGAAATGTACGGGAATTGCAGAACAAGATCAAACGAGCCGTCCTGCTGTCCAAACAGCCGATAATCGAAACGGCTTGTTTGAACATAAGAATCGAGGATGAGAAAGAGAAAATCTTCCTTTTTCCGGAAAATGAGACACAGGAAAAACAGTCCATCATCAGGGCCTTGAAAATATGCACGGGCAACCGGAAACGGACGGCGGAGATGCTGCACATTGATCCTTCTACGTTGTACAGAAAAATGAAGAAATACGGACTGAACGACAAATAAAGGCAATATAGACCGGAGATGTTTTCCAGTCTGGAATAAAATGCCTACATTTGCATAAGTCTGGCAAAATATGGAATACATACTGCCAGCAGGAACATAAGAAAATACCGACAGGGCTGACAGCCTCGCCGGATATTATACATAAGTCGCAAGACGTCTCGGATGGGAATCTGACAAATTCAAAAATACAGAGGCTTTTGCGTGCAGCTTATGCTATGCCTAATAGCGTGAGCTCATGCAAATTTCTGTATTGGGCTTTGTCAGAGCCTCCATCCGAAATAGCGTGAGCCTCACGCTTTTCATTTGGAGTATCAAGGTATGGCAAAGTTACAGGTTCTGATAGCAATGACATTGAACGGTTTCGTCCCCGCACGGAACGATTCCCTGCTGCAATGGATACAAAACAGCGATGACGGTTTCCCCTACTGGCGGGGCCGGTCCACCCGCATGTTGTATCCGGGCTATCCGCTAGTCGACCTCATCTGTGACAAGGAACAGTCTGCACCCTCTGACATATATCTGGCTGAAATCTATGACGACAGCGGCGCAGAACTGCTGCGGGGACTGTCCCTGTACCGCCTGATAGATGAGATGGTCATTTTTCTTCTTCCGGTAATCAGTTCCGAAACGGTTCCCGTATCAAAACATATCTCCACGGACAAATGGGAACTGGTCAGGACAAAAACATTCAGAAACGGGATCTGCCGCCTTACTTATCGCAAAACATTGCAATAAAAGATTGCACGCTCTTGCATTTGCAATACTTCTATCAGTCTCGTTTTTATGGGGCTGATTTTTTATTTCTCTATTATTCAGCGACTTGCCATGTTTTTATGTGGTAATAAGCTCCATTGGTCCATGTTTTGGCCTATATCATAATGAAACCTGTTGCGCAACACGGTGTAAAAAATGGAATTATTACACTAAAAACAGAATTCATTATGATACAGATAGACAGGGAGACATTCCAGATGATGCTCCACCAGATAATGGAACGGTTTGACAGGATAGATGACAGACTGAACCGCATGAACAGGCAGACGGCCGCCCTTGAGGGTGACAAGCTGCTCGACAACCAGGATATGTGCGAACTCCTTGGCGTTACGAAACGCACCCTTGCACGCTACCGCCAGAAGAAGCTCGTCACATACTACATGATTGACGGGCGTACCTACTACAAGGCTTCGGAAGTCCAGGACTTCCTGAACAGGAAGGGGAAGGTGCTGCCGGCGAGAATAAAAAAAGAACTCGGTCTTCAACCCTAATAAAATGACGGTATGGAAATTATATGTATGGAAAAACAGACCTTTGACGAATTGGTTGTCCGTCTCAGCATGATCGAGAAAAAAGTCACCGGTATATGTAGTCAGACCAAAGACGCGGCACTGAAAAAATGGATGGACAATCAGGAGGTATGCGGGATTCTCCGAATATCCAAGAGAACACTTCAGGTATATCGCGAGAAAGGACTGTTGCCTTTCACCCGGATTAAGAACAAGTTCTTCTATAAGCCGGAAGATGTACAAAGCCTGTTGGAATCAAGTTATCACCCACAAAAAAGAAAGCCATGAGTTACGATCTTATAAACAGAAAAGACCCGAGAATTGATACTATTTTCAAAGGGCTGGAAAACATGGAGCGCATGATAGACGCAATACGGACGGCTCCAAGGCCCGCATTCCACGGTGATTATTTCCTCACGGACGAGGAACTTTCAAAACTGTTGAAAGTAAGCCGGCGTACCTTGCAGGAATACCGGACCCTCGGTATGATACCTTACTATCTTGTACAGGGAAAAGCCCTTTACAAAGAGTCAGACATACAAAAAGTTCTTGACGACGCATATAAAAGATGCAGGGAAGAACAGCGATGGGTATGAAGCAAAAGTAAAAGAAACGGCCTCTTTACAAGGTCGTTTCTTTGTTGTCGGACAATTGGTATCCGAATTTCCTTCTCCGTTTCTTGACAATAACCTCTTCTTCGTACAAACCAAAAGTTCGGTCCATTCCGGCTGCTTTCAGCCGTTTCATGTCCTCGTCCACTTTCCTGTCAGTCACTTTGGCATAAAGCTGCGTGGTCTCAATACGCATGTGCCCCATCATTTTGCCGACTGTCTCGATTGGAACACCCAATGAAAGGGTTATATGGGTTCCGAAATTGTGTCGTGCCTTATGAAATGTAAGTTCAAATCCGTAAACTTCACCCAACTGGTGGGCGAGCATAATGAAATACGTACGACTATACAGATTGAAGACCTTGTCATCCTTTCTCTGTTCCCGATATTTCTCTATTATCTTCAACGGAATATCCAGCAATCGGACAGAAGACAGTGTTCCTGTTTTCTGGCGGTGGATATGAATCCACCATGAACCGTCTTCAGATTGGGTAATATCATTTACCCTCAATTTTTTCAAATCCGTATAGGCAAGTCCGGTAAAAGTGGAGAAGATGAACATATCCCTTACAAACTGAAGCTGTGGCTTCTCGACAGGTGTTGTAAGCAGTGTCTTCAGGTCTTCCAGCTTCAGATGACGACTTTTCCGTTTGGGCAGTTCAGGATGAAGGCGACAATACGGATCACGGCGGATTGTTCCCTGGCTGACAGCCCGCATGGTCATCTTCTTCAGCCTGTAAAGATGTTCATGCACACTCTTCGGGCTTAAATTCCTGTCCGTCCTGAGAAAAAGTTCAAAGTCATCGTAGAACACACGGTCAAGACTACGTAGCAGTACATCCTCTACGCCGCGTTTTTCCTGCACGAAAGCCGAAAGGTGCTTATATGAACGTAAGTAGGAATCATAACTCTCCTTTATACGATCCACACCGATACGTTTCTTAAACTCCTCGTTATGCTCTCTGAAAAGAGCCAGCAGAGTTAACGGTTTCTGACCGACTCCCATCACGGCATTCTTCACCTGCTCTGCCGTAATAAATCCCAGACTGTTCTTAATCCGCCTGTAATGCTCCTTGATTTCTTTGGTCAGATCATCAATAGCCCGGTTGACGGTAATGGCATTCTCACTGCGGCCGTCAGCCCGTCCTTTTTCAGGATTCCAGATGGCCGGATTGACGGATACTTTCGTTCCTATCTGTTCCCATTTGGCATCTATGCTTATCTTGCACAGCAACTGGCACGTTCCATCCTTACGGACTTTGGTGCGGTTTATATAAAACAGTATCGCAAATGTACTGCGACGTTTGATTTCCATATTGTCAGTATTTCTTTTCATAATCCTATTTTTTGCCATTATCAAATAACTACAGAAAACCGCTCAGCAATTATTTTATCCAATGCTTTCGTATCTGTATCTATCTTATTGTCTGTCACCTTTGCGTAATGCTGTGTGGTCTCAATACGACTGTGCCCCAACATCTTGCTGACCGTTTCAAGCGGTACGCCATGGGAAAGTGTAATTTCTGTCGCATAGGTATGACGGGCTGCATGGAAGACCAGCTTACGTCCTATACCGCAAATTTCGGCGATGCGTTTCAAATAACGATTCAATGAACTGTTGGAATACATGGGGAGAAGCTTTCCTTCAGGAGCCATATCGCGGTATTTTTCAATAATATGGAACGGCAGTTCCATAAGCGGTATTTCAAAATCCACACCGGTTTTCTTGCGAGAACTCCTGATCCACCAGGTACCATCTTCCGCGAGAGAAAGATTTTCATTTGTCAGCAGACACATGTCGCTATAGGGAATACCCGTATAACAGGAAAACAGGAACATATCTCTCACATGATAAAGAATCTGATCATGGAGAGGTGTTGTCATAATCCTATTCAATTCTTCGGAGGTGAGATATTTCTGTTCCGGTTTCGGATGTACCGGTTCATATCCGACAAACGGGAATACTGTTATTATACCGTCAGCAATAGCTTCTCCGACAATTGTTTTCAGTTGGACGGTAAGATTGACTATTGTGCCTGAAGCCAGACAACATTCCGTACGTAGGTACAAGTCATATTTTTCAATGAAGGAACGGTCCAATGCGGCAAAAGGGATATCTGACAGCTTATATTGCATCTGTAAAAAACGTACCAGATGATTGTAGGAATTACGGTAAGCCCTCAATGTCTTTTCCGTACGATTGATCCCAACACGTTTTTCGAAATTTCTAATGAAAAGTCTGAAATAGCTTAATAGGGTTTCCTGTTCCGAAGCCATACCCAAAAGTTGATGCTTTACATCCTCTGCTGTTACATCCTCACGGATTGCAGATTGTTCCGCAAAGATGCCGAGCGCGGCAGCTCGTATTTCATCCAGTCTGTTGTTTATGTCTCTTGCCGCAACACTTTTTCCACACGCCCGTCCGGATGACCACAATGACTGTGGCACACGAAACTTGACACTGAATGCTGTTTCAGAGTGCTTGCCGACAATAAGCCGTGCCATCACGGGACAGTTTCCCCTGGCATCCGCCTCGCTCTTTTTAAGGTAGAACGAAACCTTTACATCTGTCTGATTCATAATCTGTTCCATTGTTTGCAAAATTAACAGAGACAGAGTTAATCATCGGCATGTAAAATATCGTCAGACATCGACAAAGCTATCACCATTGACTTCCGGAACCTATATTTTTCATATCTCAAAAAAAATAAGTACCTTCGCTAAGCCAAAATGATGAAACTGCGTTCTTTACGGTCGGAGCAGAAAGGATTTTCAAATAACTCCATACAACTGGAATGGGCAACGGATAGGTAGCAATTTTTTCGCTTAACTATTCAAAAAACGGCTTCAAAGCACACATTTACAAATGCGGAATAATGCTGCGTATCTCCCTGAAAGCCCAATAGTTTACATTATTCTTCCTAAATCCATCCGAAATCGGGCGAGTTTCGCTATATTTGTAACAGACATTGGTTGAATACAACGCTAAAATCTTTTCGTCATGCGACAAATCATCACCCACTTTACCGACGATGACCTGTATAAGTTTACCATGTGCTGTGCCGTAATCGACAACTTCCCGCGAGCACAGGTGAAATATACCTTTACCGACCGCGACAACACCGTCTATCCGGCCGGATTTGCCCAGGCTCTGAGCGAACAGATAGAGATGCTCGACTCGGTCATCATCACCGACGAAGAAATCGAGTTTATGAAACGGCAGTGCCGCTATATCCCCACCTGGTTCTACACCTACCTGAAGGGCTTCCGCTACAACCACGAGTGGGTGAAGGTGCGTCAGGACGAGGAGGGGCACCTGCATGTCGACATCGAAGGCAGTTGGGCCAACACCATTCTGCTGGAGGTAAAACTGCTGGCCATCATCTCGGAACTCTACTACGCCATGACCGGCCAGAACCAACACTTCGACTACGACGCGTACTACACGAAAACCAGCGAAAAAGGCAAACGGCTCCTGGAGGCCGGGTGTGTATTCAGCGACTTCGGTACCCGCCGCCGGGCCTCGTTCGAGAGCGAAGATACCGTGGTGCGTGCCTTGAAAGCGTGCGACCACAGCCAGCAATGGCCGGGCCGGTTTGTCGGTACCAGCAACGTATACCTGGCCATGAAGCACGACCTGCTGCCGGTGGGCACCATGGCTCACGAATTTATCTGTGCCATAGGGGGCATGTTCGGTCCGCAGATGGCCAACCACATGGCCATGGACTACTGGCGCAACACCTTCCGCGGGGCGTTGGGTACCTTCCTCTACGACAGCTTCGGGTGGAACATCTTCAGCCTGAACTTCTCGGAAGACTTTGCCAACCTCTTCAAAGGGCTGCGCATCGACAGCGGCAACAACTACGAGCAGCTGATGAAGATTGTGGAGAAATACCGCTCGCTGGGCATCGACCCCAAGAGCAAGCAAATCATCTTCAGCAACGCCCTGAATACCCAGCAGGCCATCGAGATACAACAGTATGCCCGGGACTACTGCCAACCCTCGTTCGGGATAGGCACCCACTTTACCAACGACTTCGACGGCATAAAACCGATGAACATCGTCATCAAGCTCATTGCGGCCAAAATCACCGAATCGTGGTCGTTCTACAACGACACCTGCAAGATAAGCGAAGACGACGGCAAGCACACGGGTAATGCCGAGGTGATTGCCCGGTTCATGGAGGCGCTGCATATGAAATAATTTGGGGAGAATCGGATTCCCCCCTGTTATCCCAGATAGCGCAGAATAGATACAACGAGGGGTTGTGTACGTGAACTTGCGTTCCGTCACAACCCCTCGTGCCACACTATCTTCTTACTTACTCTCTGTCTATCGTACCGAGGTGGCGGTCAGACTTCGCTCGCTGGTCCCGGTGGTTGTAGAGCCGGAACCTACGGTATAGTCGAAGTCGCAGGTGTAGTCGCGGGTACCGTCATGCAGCGTGCGAACCTCGATTTTCAACCCCTTTATGTCGGGGAACTCACGCTTTATATCGTCCATGCGGAACGAAGCTACCCCCCACAGGAAATGGTCCAGGTCGGGATCGTCCATGCGGTTGTGCCGCAAGTTGAGGTGCAGGTAGCCCTCCTCGTCGAGCGCGGCGGCTTCGGAATAGTCGCGCACCAGATTGATCATGTGCTTCTCCCTACCGAGACCGCGCGTTTCGAACTGTACCGTCAGGTACTTTTCGCTCGTCCACATGCTCAATATGTTCATCGGGTCGTTGCCTATGCTGTCGGTCGTTTCGGGAGTAATAGGTATCACATTCTTCACCAATACCGAGTCGATGTCGTTAACCACAATGTAGTAGTCGTACCCCTCGCGCTGCCCGTCGAGAAAGGTGAAGTTGACAATCACCCGCTTGCCGTTCTTGGTCAGGTAACTCGGCAACCGGTCGCCGTTCGAGGGGAACATGGTCTTTTTATCATCGAGCAGGATATAGGGCGAGTGTCCCTCCTCGACCACCATATCGCCCACGGCATAGGAATAGGGCACGTAATAACCATCTTCGTCATCGCCGCAGGAGGTCAACCCGCACGACAGGATTACACCCAGCAATCCGGTCCACAGCATGTGTTTCATTTTCATATCTTCTTGTATTTAATTTTATTCGCTTTTATGGGATAAACGGGCACGACCTCCAAATACTGCACCGGCTACTGTTAAAAAGTGAAAAACAATTTTTCTATCGCCTGCCATGCAGTATTTTTACATCGTTGCATTTATTCAATAACAGGATTCACCCCATGAACGAAGCAGAGCTGGTAGCGCGTTGCAAGCAGAAGGAGCCCTCGGCGCAAGCCGAACTCTACCGACGGTATGCCGGCGAGTTGTTTGCCCTCTGTATCCGATACGCCGGCAACCGCGAGACGGCCAAAGACCTGCTTCACGACGGATTCCTCAAGGCGTTCACCTCGCTCGACAAGTTCGACTACCGGGGCGAGGGTTCTTTGAAAGCGTGGTTGAGCCGCATCATGGTAAACACGGCGCTGGAAGAGGCGCGGAAACAGGCGCAGCATTTCGATGTCGACCTCGACGAGGCTCCCGAGGTGGCCGATCCCGACTCGACCGACGACGGCCTGGTGCAACAAATCGCCCCCGAGGTCTTGCTCCGCTTCATTGCCGAGCTGCCCGACGGTTACCGCACGGTATTCAACCTCTACACGTTCGAGAACAAGTCGCACAAGGAGATTGCCCGCCTGCTGCATATCAACGAGAAAAGCTCCTCGTCGCAGCTATACCGGGCACGCACCTTATTGATGAGTCGAATAAAAAGATATTTGGCACAACATGGAGACGAATAAAAACAGTAACGACTGGCGAAAGAGCTGGCAAAAACAGCTCGACCACTATTCGGTCACGCCCCCGCCCGAGGTGTGGGAGGGGCTGAGCGAAGAGCTGGCCCCCCGGGTGCGCGTGGGCCGGCGGGCCGTGCTGTGGGCTGCCGCGGCCTGTGCAGCCATTCTGATAGGATGCTTCGTCGGGCTGCAATATCTCTCGCCGGGAATACCCGCCCACGAGACTCCGCTGCAAACGGCTCAAGCCGACCGTCCAACAACGGGCCAACCCACCCCCGCCCTCTCCAACGAGCCCTCTGCCTCCAACCCGGCAACACCGCTCTATACCCAAGCCCAATCACCGGCAAACGGCCACACGGCTCGGGCAGCCCGTCGGCCTGTCACTCCCGCCGCTTCCCTGCCGACAGCGGAGAGCGAACCGATAGCCGAATTACAACGGGTCATACCCGACACCACCTCCACAACCGGCCAACCGGGCTACGAGGCAGAAGCCCATGAACAACCGGCACAACCGGCAACACCATCGCCGCGTACGCGCAAAGGCTACTCGCTCTACCCCCGCTCGGGCGAGAGCGAACAGGCAGCCTACCGCCCGGCCCGCACACAGACCCGCACAAGCGGAAGCTGGACCGTGGGGCTCTCGCTGGGCAACAGCCTTATTACCGCCGCCGACAACCGCAGCGGATTCGGTAACCTGGCCCCCTACGCTACGGCCGAGATGGCCAGCCTTCCTTCGCCCGAAACGGGCGTGACGCCCAACGGCAAGGAGGCATCGGCATCACCCTACCAGCAAATCATGCTGCAAAATATCAACGCCCAACCTACCACCGACGTGAAGCACCACTTCCCCATCTCGGTGGGTGTCACGGTGCAAAAGTCGCTCAACCCGGCTCTCGCCCTTGAAACGGGACTGGTATATACCTATCTCGCCTCCGACCTCATGGCCGGCGATGCCGCCTACTACACGCAGAAACAGCAGTTGCACTACCTGGGTATCCCCCTGAAACTGCAATGGAATTTTCTGCGCAAGCGCTATTTCAACCTCTATGTCATCGGGGGCGGCATGGCCGAGAAGTGCATCTATGGCAGCCTGTCGTCGCACTACGAAGCCAACGACCGCCCGTCGCTCAATCAGGACGAGCGGCTGAGCATTGACCCGCTGCAATGGTCGGTATCGGCAGCCGTCGGCATCACCCTCAAGCTGGCGCCTCACGTCAACCTCTACGCCGAACCGGGCGTGGCCTACTACTTCGACGACGGGTCGCAGGTCTCGACCATCCGCAAAGAGAAACCCTTCAACCTCAATCTGCAGGCCGGTCTGCGATTCGACTTCTAACCAGCTGTTCATCAACGACAGGATCGCCAGCTGCGTCATAGCGGCCGCCCCCGTTGTGCCCCGTCATCGCCCGACCGATAAAAATTTTTCCGCTTTTTCTGTTACAAAGCCGATTGCCTTTCGTTACATTTACAGAAAACAAAAAGAGAAACCCAAGTCGTTCAAACCCCGACAATGAAACAGGAACCGCTGCTATCGGCTTTCACGCGTTTGCGAGACAATCTGCTGTCGATGTCGCGCCGCATTCTTCAAGACGAAGACGACGCCTCCGATGCCATACAGGATGCCTTTTGCCGCCTGTGGCCCCTGCGGGACAAGATTCGGGACGAACGGGAAGCCTCGGCCCTGACGGTCACCACCACCCGCAACCTCTGCATCGACCGGGCCCGGCAAAAGTCCCGTTTCACCGAGTACGACCCCGACCAGTGCGATAGCTGCGACGACGAAACGACTGCCGAGAGCGACGCCGTAGCCGAGCGGTTCAAGGCAGTACGGCAACTCATCGACAGTGCCCTGACCGAGAACCAGCGGACCATACTCGAGATGCGCGACTTCCGCGGACTCGAAATCGAAGAGATTGCCCAAGAGCTGCAGATGCAGCCGACAGCCGTACGCATGAATCTGTCGAGAGCCCGCAAGACCATACGCGAACAATATAAAAAACAATACGACCATGACCGGTAAATCATCGACACACAGCACCCACACCCCTCACGACTGGGAGCAGCTCATCGAGCGATACTACGCCGGCGAAACCTCGCTGCACGAAGAGGAGGAGTTGCGAAAGTTCCTCTTCTCGGGAGAGGCCGACGACCGCTACGACGACACCCGGGCCGTACTCGCCTACACCCAGATGGGCCGGCGTCAGACGGCTCCCCGCGTGCATGCCACCCGGCACCACGCGCTGCGGGTCTGGGCGGCTGCCGCCTGCATAGCCCTGATGCTGGGAGGCGGAATCGTCTACTACACCACGGCACCACGCGATACCTGTGTAGCCTATGTCTATGGCGAAAAACAGACCGACCCCGAAGCGGTAATCTCGCAGATGCAACAGTCGGTATCGCAGTTTGCCTCGACCGATGTCGCCGTAGAGAGTCAGCTCGACGCCATCTTCTCACCCCTCGAATCCATACCTTAAACAAGCTCGTTATGAAACGGTTATACAAAATACTCATCACTTGTCTGCTGCTCGTCGGCACATCGGTTGCACAGGCTCAGGAAGGTCTGGCCATCGCCCCCCTCTTCGCGGGGCAGTACAACCACGACAAGCAGGCGGTTGTCGTCCTCATCAAGGGGGATAAACTGAAGGAGTACCACCTCTCGCTCTTCCGCAGCATCGCCATTACCGACCGCCCCGACGACGTGGCCCTCTTCGAAGCGGCCGTGCGGGCCGACAGCTCCAAGGCCAACAACAGCGAAACGGTGAAATCGGGCAACAACACCATAGCCGGCTACTACCAACTGCCCCCGGCCTCACCGGGCGGAGAGAACCGGTTTATCCTCTTCCGCAAGCTGTCGCCCGACGATGCCACCCTCATCTACCTCGAGGGCCACACGCAGCTCGACCGACTCATCAAACTCTTTATCAACAAGAAACAATAAAAAAAACAATATCGATATGAAACCTATTCTTACGCTCTTGCCTGCGCTCCTGCTCGCCCTGCCTGTCGTGGCGGCCGACATCGAACGCGACACCACCGTCTACTTCAACCAAAAAGAGATTCAAATCAAAGACTCGGCCGACATCGTATCGGTCAAGGTTTTCGAAGGGGATACACCCTACCAGAAATTCTACGAGTCGCGCTACGCCGACGGCAAACGGCAAACCTCGTGGGAACTCTCCGAGTCGGTAGCGTTCCCCTTCTCCGACCTCATCACAGGCAACAAGGCGAAGAAACGCAAGCGCTTCGACCCGCACTGGTCGGGCGTAGGCTTCGGCTTCTGCAACGGCATGGGTAACGGCATGCGTTTCCTCAACAACCCCAACGGCATCTCGCTCGACTTCTCGGGTTCGTTCGAAATTTTCTGGAACTTCATCACCGTCTATACTCCCATCAGCGGCAACAACTGGGGATTCGTCACCGGCTTGGGTATCGACTGGCGCAACTACGTCATGAACGAAAACCGCTACTTCGTCAAACAGGAGGGGAAAATAAGCGTCGTGCCCTGCCCCGAGGGTGCCGACCTCGACTTCTCGCGATTGAAGACCGTCGACCTCACCGTGCCTCTGCTCTTCGAGTGGCAAACCCACAAATTCCTGCACGGCCCCATCTTCTTCTCGCTGGGTCCCGTCATTGGCATCAAGACTTACAGCAGCACCAAAACCAAATATACCACCGCCGACGGCCAGAAGATACAACTCTTCGAAAAGGGCATCAAGCCCAACCCCATCAACCTCGACATCATGGCCCAGGGCGGATACGGTACCTTCGGCTTCTACGTGAAGCTCTCGCCCTTCAACGTCTTGCAGCAGAGCCGTGGTCCCCAGATGCGCAGCTTCTCGGCCGGCGTGATGCTCCACTTCTGATACACGACATTCATACTCATACGACCCCGACCGGATAGAAACCGTCAGTTTCTGTTCGGTCTTTTTTCTACATATAAATGTATATTTATTATATAATACGATAAAAATACGTGTATATATTCAAATATTCCCGAAAAACAGCCGCTAATATTTGCATTATTATTACATTTGCAAACGAAATCAGAATAAAACCGACATGAACGAGAAAACCAAAATACCTGCGCCCCTCATCGCTATCATCCCGCTGGTCGTACTGGTGGCCCTGCTGGCCATGGTCATCCCCATCTTCGGGAGCGATGCCCTGATGGGCGGCAGCCAAGTGTCGCTGCTCGTCGCCTCGGCCGTATGCGTGGCCCTGGCCATGGGACTGTATAACTACAAATGGAGCGTACTCGAGGAGGGCATGGCCAAAAACATCAAGAAGGTGACCCCGGCCATCATCATCCTGCTGCTCATCGGGGCCATCTCGGGCACCTGGATGCTCAGCGGCGTGGTGCCTACGCTCATCTCCTACGGCCTGCACATCCTCTCGCCGCGCTTCTTCCTGGCTTCGTGCTGCATCATCTGCGCCATAGTCTCGGTCATCACGGGCAGCTCCTGGACCACCATCGCCACCATAGGTGTGGCTCTGCTGGGCATAGGCAAGGCCATGGGATTCGACACCGGATGGATTGCCGGCGCCATCATCTCGGGGGCCTACTTCGGCGACAAGATTTCGCCGCTCTCCGACACCACCGTGCTCGCCTCGTCGACCACGGGTACCAAACTCTTCACCCACATACGCTACATGCTGGTTACCACCGTGCCGTCGATAGTCATTACCCTCGTTATCTTCACGGTGGCCGGACTGACGATGAGCCACACCGACAGCGCCCAGAGTGCCCTCTTTGCCGACACACTGGCCCAGAAGTTCAACCTCTCGCCCTGGCTGTTGCTGGTGCCTCTCATCACCGGAATCCTGATCGTAGTCAAGCTACCGACCATCATCACCCTCTTCATCTCGTCGGTTGTGGCCGGTATCTGCATACTCATTTTCCAGCCCCACGTTCTGCTGCAAATCGCCCAGAGCGATACCCTCGACTTCGCCACCGGCTTCAAGGCCCTGATGACGTCGGTCTTCGGCAGCACCGCCCTCTCGACGGGCCACCCCGAAATCGACGCGCTAGTGGCTACCCGGGGCATGCGGGGCATGATGGACACCATCTGGCTCATCATCTGCGCCATGTGCTTCGGGGGAGTGATGTCGGCCAGCCACATGATAAGCAGCATCACCAACCTCTTCGTGCGGTTCGTACACAAGCCCAAGAGCGCCGTATGCTCGACCGTTGGGGCCGGCCTCTTCTTCAACGCCTGCACGGCCGACCAGTATCTGTCGATTATCCTCACGGGCAATCTGTTCAAGGATCTGTATCACAACCGCGGGCTGGAGAGCCGGCTGCTCAGCCGCACGGTGGAAGACTCGGTGACGGTCACCTCGGTGCTCATCCCCTGGAACTCGTGCGGCATGACCCAGGCTACCGTGCTGGGTGTAGGCACGCTCACCTACCTGCCCTACTGTTTCTTCAACCTGCTGAGCCCCCTCATGTCGATACTCGTAGCAATCACCGGCTTCAAGATAAAACAGGGTATTGCGGCCCAATTCGCCCCCAAAGCGAGCGAAACGGTCAAGGGTGCACCCGATGCCGGCCATGTGCTCGTGGGGTAAGCACGCGGCGTCCAAAACAAGCAGAAAGAATTCGGGAAAAAACAGTTACTCTTTACTCTCGGGGAGTGTCGTGCTGCTCAAAATCATGTCGGCCTTGTCCACATCTTCGGCAAAGACATTGAGCCGGATGGCCCCCACCGACGAATTGGTCAGCGGCAGCACACTCGAGAAAATCTCGTTCGACAGGAAACAGGGCACACCGTTTGTCTCCAACACATCTTTCACGATATTCGCTTCGACCGACGAGTCGAACGTACGATACAACACAATCTCTTTTTCCATAATGGAGCGTTTTAGGTAGTGTTACAAATAGGCGGCATACAAAGCGACAAGCCCAAACGGCTTCCTTTTTGGCTAAGATAGTGAAAGAAAAACGCAAAAACAAATAAAAGCCGGGAATTTCGCCGGAACAACGCCTCGACACCTGCCTGATGATTTTGAAGATATAACGCCCCTCCGCACAAAAATCCCTACCCGCCTACCGGTTTTCTTCCAACGAGTGCCACAGATTCTGCACCGCCCCGGTATACTCCTCGACCGACCGCGCCTTCAACACCCGCTTCTTCAACCGCCGGTCCACGTCGGGCAACAGATACTCCCAAAACGTAGCCATGCGGGCGAGCAACTGATACACCCCCTGCAACACCCCGGCATAGCGGGTGAACACCTGGTCGTGCAGCCGGGCCACCCGGGCGTAACCATCGGGCGGCATCGCTCCGTCGCCGGCATAGGCCTCGGCCAACCAGGGACGAGCCAGCAATCCCCGCCCCACCATCAGGCCAGAGAGCCGGGGGAAGCGCTGCTCGATGCTCCTCATCGCCTCGACCGTAGTCAAGTCGCCATTATAGACCAGCGGAAGGTGACACGCCTCGTAGAACCAGGCAAAGCCGTCGAGGTCGGGCTCACCCTTATACTGCTGCCGCCCCACCCGGGCGTGGAGCGTAATCTGTCGCACCGGCGAGCTCTCGAGCAGCGGCAACAGGCGCAACGACTCGTCGGGGCTCTCCCACCCCAGCCGCATCTTCACCGAGAAATCTATCCCGCCATACCCCTCGAGCGGGCGCAACAGCCGCTCCACCTCGTCGGGGAAAGGCAAGATGCCCGACCCTTTGTGCCGCTTCGCCAGGATGGGAAACGGGCACCCCAGATTGAGGTCAATACGCCGATACCCGCAGGCCGCTATACCGTCGACCAACCGGCACAACTCGTCGGGCTGCGAGGCTATCAACTGCGGCACCACCGTCATACCCCGGTTATTTTCGGGAGCAATATCGCGCAAATCCTTCCGGCGAAAATCATCTTTCTCGATGCGGACAAACGGCGTGTAAAAGGCAGCCACCCCACCGAAAAGCGAGGCGTGGGCACAACGGTACACCGCATCGGTATACCCTTGCAACGGGGCAAAACAGACGGGCAATGACATGATGGACAAAAGTAGTACAAGCCGAATAGAAATCAAAATTATACGGCACACTTATCGAACGGCCCGCTCACATCTCCCGCCCCATGCACCCGGATACAAAAAGAGAGGGCTGCATCGTCTACGACGACACAGCCCCCGCTTGGACTTTATGGCCTTATCCCGCGGCTACCCGGCTCCGAAGCCAGGACACCCGTCGGGGAAAAGGCATTATCGGCTTAGCGATTCAGCACCTTAACCGTGCGAACCACTTTACCCTCTTTCATCACCTTAACCACGTAAACGCCCTTGGCCCCGAGCGTAATGCTCATGTGCTGGCCGGCAGCTACCGTAGCCTCTTCCTGAGCCACAAGCATACCCGAAACATTGTATACGCCTACTTGATAAGCACCGGCTTCGGCAAACTCTACAAAGAGGAGATCTTCAACCGTATAGGTGCGCATCTCATCGGCTACGCCATCTTCTACGGCATCTTTCTGATCAACCAGGAATACCGGATAGGACTTCGTGTCTGAGCCGAGCGTATTCTCAAGCGTCAAGGTAACGGTATAATCACCGCTCTTGCTGTAAGTCAGCTTCGTAGAACCTTCGGTATCGGTACCGGTCGATTCGGAGAGCTCGCCACGTTTGGCAGTCCACGTCGGGAGAGTTTCTACCTGGAAAGCAGTACCGGCAATAAACGGACAACCCGAGATGTAGAGCGGTCTTTGCGGAGTTTGCACACCCGAACCTTGAGCCGTCGAAGCTACCAGTTTGAACGAGCAGGCTTTTGCACCCTCTTTCGAACCTTTCGACAAGAAATAATTCTGGTCGTTGGCATCGGTTTCAAAATCCCAGTAAGCGATTACCTTGTCGGGCAGGTCAGAAGCATCGAGACCGGCTTTCACTTGATTCACCTCTTCTTGAGTCATGCCACCGTCCCAAATCAACAGGTCGTCAACGATACCGTTGTTGGTAACCGGTTGTTCACCACGACCACCGGCGAAGCAGAACCAGTCGGAAGCCGAAACATCGTAACTTGCCTTGGGAACCCAATCCTCGGTTTTTCCACTTGCAGAAGAACCGTAGGTCCAGGTAGACTCTTGCAGAACACCATTCAGGTAGAAGAGCGAGCGGAATTGACCTTGATCGTTATACTCGAAGGTAAGAACTACATGGTTCCAAGCATTGGGCGATACAATCGTATTGGGGAAGGTATAGTTCACGGCAACCGGAGAAGCATTACCGTCGCCACGAACCGTATAGGCGGTAACCCGGCCTTCGCTGGTAATGTTAGACCACATCCAACCCCAGTTGTTTACAGGCCATCCACCCGCACGGTTCTCGATGCTGAAGAAGGCAGAAGACTCGGGCAACGTAGTAAAGCGAACCCAAGCCGATACCGAGAAGGATTTACCACCTACGATACCTGCTTCATTCAGGTTACCGCCAATCCAGCTGTCGTTGATTTCGATACCGCGCGACGAGGCACCATCGGCTTTTCTACCGGTATAACCCAGTGTGAGCGTTTGGTCGAGGTCTACCTTCACTTCGGCGGCCGAAGTCTCTTCGCCGTCAACCGTCAGCGTATAGATTTCGGGCAGAGCACCTACGGACTCGCTCGTAATCTGTACATAGTAGCCGAAAGTAGATGTTTGACCGTTGCAAGTTACCTGCAGGTCATAACCACCAATCTCAGAGATACCGTCTTCTACCGAGAATACCGTCGTATTGGTAGCTTGTTTTACAGTCTCGCCGTCGCTGTTGAGCAGTTTCCAGTCGGCAGGATCGTGACGAGGATCGACGTAAGAGATTTCGAAGCTCTCGTTCGGTTTGATTGTCGTCTTGTCGATTTGAATGTCGTCGGTCGTCGTGTACTCACCCATATCCATATACTCGCTCCAGGAGATTTCGGAATCGCTCTTCATGTCGACCGAAACGGCAGCAACACCCAGACGGATGCGGTCAGAACCCTGCAAGTTGGTAGGAATCGAATAGTACATACCGGCCCACGACGTAGTGATACCCATAAAGATAGGCTCTTCATTCTCTTGTTGAGCATAGAGCTTGAACATCGAAGCGTTTACATCGAGGTTGTAAACCGGCTCGCCCAGAGGCTTGGTATTGTTCATTTCGAAGATGACCTTGGCATCTACGCCCTTGTAGTGAGAAGCCAGCACTTTGGCTATCTTGATGACAGGAGCGGCAGGAGTAGTCATCTCGTTACGCGTAATCGAGAATTCGCC
This sequence comes from uncultured Barnesiella sp., assembly GCF_946496565.1. Taxonomy (NCBI): domain Bacteria; kingdom Pseudomonadati; phylum Bacteroidota; class Bacteroidia; order Bacteroidales; family Barnesiellaceae; genus Barnesiella; species uncultured Barnesiella sp. Next base: position 138,776 of record NZ_CAMMHD010000004.1, on the reverse strand, counting down.
CAAGTAGAGTTCCAGATTCTCGGCGTTCTCAAAGTGGAGAGCAACCATGGCAATATTCCGGTTGGCCAGCGAAGCCAAAGTACCACTGATTGTAAAGGTCTTCTCTACCCACATTTCGTCGTCGGCCTCGCTATCGGCAACCGTCAATACCTTGAAACCAGACTCACGCAGAATTGTGGTCTCGTCACCAACGGCAGAGAGAGCCAGATTGATGTCGGCCTGACCACGGATCAATTTGTAACGAACCGTAATCTTATCGCCCGAAGCCAGCGTGAAAGCCGTCTTGAAGAGGTGCAGATATTCATCGGCTGCCGAACCGAAGATGCGCAGACACGAACCGCCTACATAAGCATCGTCGAAGGTAAACTTGGCATCCAGACCATTGGCAACCACCTTGTCGGCCGTTTTGCCCAAGAACTCGGAAGCAAACCAGAAACGCCAGGTAGGCAGATAGTCTTGTACACCGATGTTGTACCACTCGTTGTCGTTCTGACGTTCGCCCATCCAGTTGAAGAACTGACCGTTACCCAGATTGAAATAGGTGATGAACGGCTCGGTGGCCAAATCCCAGCTGAGCGAGCTGCGAGCGGTCATAAAGGCCGACATACCGAACCAGCCTTCGTTGGGGTGGTGGCTGCCACGATCGAATACCGCAATCTTGTCAATCGGGTTACGACGGCCGTTCGAGAAGAACTGCTCGATTACATTTTGATAACCCAACTGTTTCGACATATCGGTACTGCCATAGTTGGCACGGTCGGCCCACAACATGTTGAAATCGTGAGCGCCCCACAAACCGATAGAAACATTGTAGTCCTCGAGCAACGTCCAAGTCGAGGGGTCGCCACCCTGCATGTTGAAACCGGCATACAAGTCGAGCAAGCTACGGCCGGGAGCCTGGCTATTGATCGTACCCGTATTGAACGTGCTCAACGGAGTTCCCCACCAGTTGTAGTTCAAGAACAGTGACGTACGGATGTGCTCTCCATCGCCAAAGGTTTCGTTGTTGTGAGAACCGAGACCCTGGTCAAAATTGATCTGACCATTATCGTTCGTACCATCATACCAGAAGTTCTCGGCTACGGGGTTTCCTTGTTCGGTCAAATATTTGTGTACCTCTTCGTTCAGAGCGCGCACATTAGACAGCATCGTCGTATTCGAAGTGTTGAACTCCGAGTTGTAACCGAGACCATCTACACCGTGATAGTGAAGGAATTTGGCTACCTTCTCACGAATGGTCGCATTCTTGGACATGTTATCCAAAGCGGTAGCCCAATCGGACGACAAACTACCCCAGGGAATAGAGGCCACACCCGAAACACCTACACCGTTTTTATGGGCGGCATCGGCAAAACCACCGGGCACCCAGCCTTGCGGAGCGGTCCAGTTGCCATAGTGGGTAACATACGACCACATACTAAATACTTCGGAATCGAACTTGCCGTTAGGCCGTGCATTCGGGTTACCTCCCGAAGCGGTACCTATGGGAACCCAGAACACCAGGTTCTTGTCGGTCTCTTCGGTCAATGTTTCGTTAATCTGCGTGTTGGCATTGCGGAAACGAGCTTTGGGTTTCACACGCGAGATGTAAAAGTTTTCATCTTCAAACAGGTATTCTCCCGGAGTCCATTGGGAAGCATACTCTCCAAGACCTTGGCTATTGGGCCATGTCATGTACTCTTCTTTCAACTCTTGTGCATTGGCCGTGAGCGAAAGAGCCAAGATTCCGGAAAACAAAAATAGATTTCTTTTCATGGAAATTGTTTTTAGGTTAATAATGAATTATGTAATCTCAGTTTTCTTTTTCCTTACTATCAAGCGATTTGAGAAGGAGGAGAGTATAAGTTCATACTCCCTTCCCTCCCAAACCTTTTTTACTTAGAGCAATACCGGTATATCAACGACCTCGATCGAGAACACCTTACCGCCTACATTACCCGAAAGGTTGTAGGATACGGTCGTCTGTCCGGCCGACGTGGCAACAGTCAAACTACCCGACGTCACTTCAACTTCAGCGCCATCGATGTTAAGGGTAGCACCGGCAAGCGAGTATTGACCATCGTAGCTGCTGCCTCCATTATAAGGAAGGGTCAGCGTAATCAGGCTGTATCCCGATGTAGGAGCTACAAGCACTACCAGATTACCCGATTCGTCATAGATAGCCGAGTTCTGTTGATCGATATCGGCAGCCGTCAGATTCAGATCTACCGGCAATGCAATCACCTGTACCGTAGCGACATCAGACGTTACTCCGGCAACCTCGGCCGTCACATCGGACGAACCAACGGCAAGACCCGTAATCGTACCATGCTTGTTATCGCTGCCGGTCTGTTCGGCCTTAACTACTTCGGGATTCGTCGATTTCCACGTGACATCATAGGGGTTGTCGCCACCCGAGAGGGTCTTCGCGTCGATAGCCCATTGTACCGATTGGCCGGCAAAGAGCGTACGGGCATTACCCGAAACCCACAGTACCGAGTGGATGCCCTCGGTAACGGTTACCGGAACTCGTTTTTCTTTACCGTTGGAGGTAAGAATCAGTTCGGTTTCACCCAGGGCAAGGCCTCGCAAGGTAATCATATTGCCATCGTATGCCCCTACGGAAACTTTGGTAGGATCGGCAGCCTTGACCACCGGTTTATGATAGGCATAAGAAGTAGCCGGTATTACACCCGTTGTCAACAGCACGGTACCCCCCACAGGCATGGAGATGGGATCTTTGTCGACGGTAATTTCGTCGACCGGATAACGGGTCTTGAAATCTTTCACCCGGAAGGTGGCAACGAATACCGTATCGGGAGTTATGCAATGAATCTCGGTATCACCCTCTTCTACACCGGCACGCACCGAAAGCACGGCATCGAAACCTTCGTTTTCCACATATTCGTTGGTCTTGCTGGTAATCACAACCGAGCTGCCCGAAGCGATTTCCCAACGGTAGGCACTGTAGGCATTCTCGATGTCTTCCTTCAAACCCGACTGCACGTTCATGGCAATGCGAATCGTGTCAGACGTATTTATATCCATCTCCTTCTCGTAGGTATAGGCAAAATACATCGGCAGGATTTCCTTACCGGGACGAGTCTCCAGGTAAGGCATATTGGCATAGGCTTCGCCGTAGAATGTGGCGAATATTTGAGGAGCTATCGTAATTGTACAAGAGCCCGACTTCGCCGTCGAGGCGTCACCCAGCGTGACGGTTACTTTTCCCTCACCCGACTCACGAGGCGAAACGAAGTGAACCGTTACAATACCTTTCTCGTAATTGATGGTAGTCATGGGGTCATAAGCCGTAACACCCTCGAGTGTAACCTGGGGCTCATAATCATACAGCAAGGTCTTGGGCGAAACGGCAAACATAACCGAGTCGTGCAGCATGTTGTAACTTTGTTTAGTGGTCATCTCGGGCATAGTGCTGTCGTTGGCGACACAAGTCACCCCTTCGGGCAGGTTGCGCAAGACGGTAACCGAGGTAATGGCATACTTGCCATTTTCCAACGTAGCTTTCAGAGTCGTCTCTCTCTCCTGTCCACCATTAACGGCTACAATAGCGCTATCGCCCAACAGCTTGGCTACAGTCTCGTCGGCAAGCGACCAAGCGATGGGGGTATTGATGATTTTTCCGCTCACATTGGTAACCTTGGCCGAAATCTTCACCGTATCGCCTACCCGCAAAGAGATGTCCGTGGGATTGAGGGTGATATACACCTCGGTCGCACCATCGAGCGTGGCCTCCTCTTCACAGGCAGAGAAAATGGTAACGCCAAAGAAGAGAGCCAAAAATAATATAATGCTATATCGTTTCATTGTTCCTAAAGATTTATAGATTAAAAGTTGTGCGGTACTACCAATAAATATTCGTTATCGGGACTCTGATCGCCACGAGTTTCGTTAGCAATATCCCAGAAGACACGTGAACCACCCCAGTTAGGCTGACCAAGAGCCTGTACGAGCGAAGCGATTTCCAACGTATTGTTCGTAGTTTCTACAATAGGGATACGACGCAACTGCAACTCGGTATCGACATTCTGGTCTTTCAAGTTGTTCACCTTGACCGGGAACAGACGGGGATAACCCGTACGGCGGAAGGTCGTCCACGCCTCGGCACTCATGGGGAAGTTGGCGATATATTTTTGCGTAATGATTTTTTCGAGTTTCACCTCATTGTCATCGCTTTCGTTCCACTTTACGCACACGTTCACACGACCGGCGATATTGTTCTCTCCATTATAGGGATCGACGTAATCCACATCGTTCACTTCGGTTTGCTCCAGATACTGGGTGATTACCGACTCGTCGGTGATGCCGTTTTCCTGGAAGCAAAGGCGTATACCGGCTTCGTAAAGTTCCTGAGCCGTACGGCCTCTCGTATTCCAATCTCTCAGAGCGCCCTCGGCCATCAGGAACAGGCTCTCGGTACGTTTGAAGAAGGGCTGGTGCATATATTGGAACTCACCCGTAAGAGTGGCAAAAGGACCGTAACCGCCCTTGTCCTTACCGGTGGTATTGTTGTTACGCATGTTGATGCCGGCACGAACTCCATACACATCGATGGGAGCGGCAATACCCGACGACTTGTCTTTAATCGTATAGGCGTTGGTATCGAACCAGCGGGTAAGCAAGGGGTGATTGCAGCGTTTGAGAATGTTCTCCAACGAGGCTCCCAGGCGAATATCGTTCCACGAGTTGCCAAGTACATACCACGAACAGGCATTTTGCTCTTGATAGTAGGCGATGTCACGGGCATCGGTCTCGCTGAGGACTCCGATATCGTCGGTTACAGCCTGTTCAAATTTCTGCTGTGCCGTACCGGCATCGTATTTCACGATGTTCATGGCCATACGCATCTTGATGCTGTTGGCAAACTTCACCCACATGCGCCAGTCGCCATTAGACAGGGTTCTGATGGTCAAGTCTTCGATCTTGGCAATCTCATCACGCGAGGGCTGACGCTCCTTCAAAATACGGATAGCCTCGTCGAGGTCGTTGAAGATTTGTGCGTAAATATCCTCACCTTTTTCATAGGTCAACGGCGGATTACGTTGCAGGTTACGCCAATCGTTAAACGGTGCGGCACCATAGAAATCGACGATTTCATGACCTTGATAGGCTTGAATAATCAGGGCAACGGCACGCCATTCGGGTTTGCCCAACTCGGTGGCATGGTGAATGGCATTGTACGACTGTGTAAAAATCGAGTTATCCATCGGGCCACCCAGATAGTCGTTGGGATAGGTGTAAAGCGTAGGCAGAGCGCCACCGAAGGCGAAGGTACCTTTGGTCGTCGTCCAATATCCGGCGTAGTTGTCGATATTGTTGGACCGTTGGTATTGATAGGCATGAGGTTGCCAGCTACCGCCCTTGGTGTAGCTGATCATATAGGGGATGGCTCCACGAAGCTCTTGTTCGAGCACGGTAATATCGGTGGCACCCGCACCCTCTTCATTAGCGTTGTCCATGTCTTCCTGACGTCCGATCATCCAGGGATACTCCTCCTGAAAGCGGTCGCCGCAAGAAGTGAAAAGACCGACTGAAAATACGGATTCAACCACGAAGAATCCGATTGCATATATTGTTTTTCTCATCTTGATATTATTTAAACCCAAATTCATTATAAATCAAACTTCAAAGTCAAAGCGAAACTGCGCGTCGTAGGCAACGTGTAGCAGTCGATACCCGAGTAACCGTTGGCAGCCGATACCGATATGTCGGGATCGACGGGCGAATTCTTATAGATAAAGAAGGCGTTCTTTACCGAGAATTGCACCGTCATGCCTTGTCGCTTGCCGAAGAGGTTAGGCATGTCGTAGCTCAACGAGATATCGCGCATGCGCACGCTGGTTGCATCGTAAACGTGGTCTTCCATGGGGAATGCACCGATAGTCATGTAGTAGTTCTCTACCGACACTTTGCGACCCGAACCGTCGGGCAACTCCTTGAGGACATACTCCTTGCCGTTTTGCATCACACGCTCGCCATTCAGACGATCTTGCGCCGAACGCTCGGAGAGGCCGTACAGGTCGTAATCGGCCTCGGTCAGCGACATCACCTTACCTCCGATACGTCCCTCGAGCAAGAAATAGAGGCTCAGGTTCTTCCAGGTGAAGGTGTTGTTCCAACCGAAGTTGATGGGCGAAGTCATGTTACCTACATAGGTTTCATATTTGCCCGAGGTCATCACGGGAACGGCATTGGCATAGTCGCCTTCGTCGTTGACCTTGATATAACCGTTTTCGTCACGAGCGAAAGAGTTTACATAAATATCGCCATAACGGCCGCCTTCTACATATTTAATCTTGAAGGCATTGGGGCCCATCTGTACTTCATAGGGAGCACCCGTTTCCGTTTTGTAAGTTTCCAGGATGCGGTTATCGTTCCAAGCGATGTTGAATCCGGTTTCCCAACGCCAGTCGCGGTTGATGTTCCACCGGTAAGCGGCCTGGAATTCCAAACCGTAGTTGCGAATCACACCCGTATTGACAGGCTTGGACTCGCCATTGGCCGTAGTCACATACAGGAACTGATTGCGAAGTGTAGAGTTGTAATAGGTCAGGTCGAAATTGAATTTGTTTTCAAACATCCATACATCGAAACCCGTCTCGAACGAAGTGGTCGTTTCGGGCAGAGGATTGTCGAACAACGGCGGACGAGTACCTACGGTTCCCGTACCGAAGTCAATAGACTGACGGGCAAACAGGGTATTGGGAATGGGGTTACCCACAACCGACCAGCTGCCACGCCATTTCAACTGGTTGAGCCAGTCTCGGCGAGGCAAGAACTTGTCGAGAAGCACGTTGACACCGGCCGAATAGTAGTCGAACGATTTGTAACCGCTGCCTTGCGTAAATTGCTGGAACGACTGGGCCCACTCCAAACGATAGCTACCATCGAGGTAAACCTTGTCGAACAAACCGAGAGATGCCGTAGCGAAAACGGCCGTACTCCAATCGTTGTTGTTCCAGCTGTCGTAGGCCGAAGTGGCACTACCGTTGGGGTTGTTGGGACGGCTGTGCTTGCTGTTCTGAGGAACGAAGGCATTGGGGACACCGCACGTATCGATAGCGGTAGTAATGTTCGTATTCCGATTATAATGACGGGTAAAGCTGGTACCCACGGCAGCATTGATGTCGATCTTATCGGCGAAACGGTCGTTCCAGGTAAGCATGTGATCGTTATAGATATCGCTCGAGCGAGAATTGCTGGAGTAATATTTACCGCCCACATAGTCAAATGCGGTTCGGAACATACCGGCATACTCTTCGTTCAAGTTGTTGTTTATCACATAGTCGACACTGAAACGGGTCTGATATTTAATGTTTTGCCAAATCTTGGCATCCAAAGTGACATTGGCCAGCAAACGATCCCGTTTAGCCACATCGTTATTCATGTTGGTCACCCAATAGGGGTTATTCAGATACTGGTCGTACCAGTACCAGGTTTGCACCGGCTGTCCGGCCAGTTTGGGGTTACCGGTCTGGGGATTGCTCACGATATCATCGGCGGCCGTACCCGTGTGTTGGTAATTGTGTTTGAAATAGCGCATATCGATGTCGGCCGGCGTACGATACAGAGCATAGAGGGCACTCAACGCCTTACCTACAACCGGGCCGTTATCGGTTTTCTGGTGAATCCAGTTCAAGCTGGTATTGATGTTGATTCGCTTGTCGAACAGGGAGAAAGTCTCCTTGAACATCACATTGTGACGGCTGAACTTGTTTCCGGGAAGCAGACCAGTTTGATAGGTATTGTTGTACGAGAAGTAAGTACGGAAGTTTTCGGTACCACCACTCAACGTCAAACCGTTATTGGTCGTCAGACCCATGTTGAAGAAGTCCTTCACGGCACTGCGAGCCGTATTCATCAGATAGGGAGCCGAGGCGATTTCATCGGCCGAACGGGTTCCGATTTTCGGGCCCCAAGCCGACCATTGATTGTTGTCGCTGATACCATAGATCTGTTGTACCTTGGGATACATGGCGATGGTCTCGACCGAAGTGGAACTCGAGATATTTATCTTCACGGCACCCGCAGCACCCGACTTGGTGGTAATCACGATTACACCGTTGTTGGCGGCACTACCGTAAAGGGCGGCAGCATTCGGGCCTTTCAGAATGGTCATGCTCTCCACATCCTCGGGGTTGATGGTCGACAGCAGGTCGTCGCCGCTGCGGTTACCACCCAGAATCATGTTGTCGGTAGCCTGCGTACCCATACCGTCTTGCATAGGCACACCGTCGATCACAATCAACGGCTGGTTGGTACCCAGAATCGAAGTGGAACCACGCAGTACAATCTTCGAAGCACCACCACCGGCACCGGTGTTATTAGGAACGATAGTCAGACCGGCACTCTTACCTTTGAGTGAATTGATGAAGTTCGTCTCCTTGATACGGGTCACCTCTTCGCTTTTGATCGTTTGAGTGGCATACGTCAGGGTCTTGGATTCTCTCGATATACCCATGGCGGTTACAACCACCTCGTCCAATACGCGATTCTCCTCCTTCATAACTACATTGTACGAAGAAGCTCCCGCCAACGAGAGTGATGTTTTCTGATAACCCACATAACTAAAATCGAGAACAGCGTTGTCGTTCGGGACCTCGATTGTATAGACACCGTCGATATTCGTAGAGGCACCTGTTGACGTTCCTCTCACCAATACGCTCACGCCTATTAAAGGTTCGCCCGACTCATCGGAGACTACACCCTTGATCTGATGCTTGCCCGACTGAGTTGTCTTCGCTGTTGCCACTCCTGCCCCCTGGGTCATCACACTGGCAACAACCGGGAAAAAAAGAGACAAGAAGAGCACCAAAAGCCCAAATTTACACTTGTGATTTTTTTTTCATGTTTTTTAGATTTAAATACTTAATTGATTCTATATTCCACTATTTTCTTCTTTTCTGGGTTTCTTTGTTCATGGTATTTGCTTTTCCATAGTATCATTATGCAAAAGGTTATTTCCAGTATAGTTTTTCACATACTACACTATGTTATTAACCCTAAACAGACTCTTTTCCCTAGTGTTATTTGTTTAATTTCCTTCCGTACTTTTAATATTCATCAATTTTACAGGTAGTAAAAGCAAGAATAATTTACTGATATTCATATAATTTATACTATTGAAAATATCTAAAAAAAAAATTTGCTTTTCATCTTCAAAAAAGACAGAACTCCCATAATACAGACACCCCCGCTCTTCCTCCCGCGACACCCGTTTGCCCGACGACAGGCAAAAAGTTCGGCCTCAACCGCCGCTGTGGTATTAAAAATTCCATCGCCTGCTTTTGTTAAATATGGCTAACCCACCCCCAGTGACAGGCGAGTTTGACCTATCTTTATGCCTCTCAATAATCGATACCGCTTCATGTTCAAAAAAACTGTAATTCTCATCACAACAGCAGCCCTCTGGAGTGCCGGAGTATCGGCCCGAACCTTCTCGCCCGAGGCGGCTACGGCTGCCCGGCAACAAATAGAAACGCTCTTGCAAGACAAAAAGGCGACGGTGGGTGTAGCCTGCTCAATCGACGGAGACGACTTTGCCCTCAACGACACGGTGCGCTACCCGCTCATGAGTGTATTCAAACTGCATGTGGCCGTGGCTGCCCTGCAACGCATGGAGGCCGAGGGGACCCGGCTCGACGAAGCCTTGACCATCGACTCTACCCAAATGCACCGCGACACCTACAGCCCGCTGCTCGGACTCTATCCCTCGGGCAACTTTCGCATCTCGTATGCCGACCTGTTGCACTATGCCCTAGCCTTGAGCGACAACAATGCCTGCGACATCCTCATCGACTATGCCGGCGGCATCGGGGCGATAAAGCATTGTATCGACCGGGCGGGCATCACAGGGTACGACCTCGCCGAGACCGAGGCCTCGATGCACGCCGATATACCCGCCTGCTATCGCAACTGGGCCCACCCCTCGTCGGTGGTACAACTGCTGCAAAAGATTCTCGACGGCTCGTTGCTGAACGAGGAGCATACCCGCTTCATGCGCACGACCCTCGTCGAGACCTCGACAGGGCTCAATAAAATCAGGGCAGGCCTTCCCCCGGAGATTGTTCTGGGGCACAAGACCGGCAGCTCGGGACAGTTGCCCGATGGCCTGACGATTGCCGACAACGACGCCAGCTTCTTCTGCCTGCCCGACGGCCGCCTCTGTTTCCTGGTCGTCTTGGTGAAGGACTCCCGCGAAAGCGAAACCACCAACGCCGCCCTCATTGCCCGAATTGCCCGCATCGTCTACGACACCGCCACCGCGAATCAACTCTCCCGATAAAGCCCCATCACAAAACACAAAGGGCCTGCCGATTGTCGGCAGGCCCTTTGCCATATCTCAATCTCGGATGATTACCAGATGATTACCCGATCGGCAGGAGCCAGATACATGGGATCGCCCTCTTTGATATTGAATGCCTTGAAGAAGGTATCGATATTACGCAGGGCAGCGTTTACACGCCAGCGGCCCAGCGAGTGGGGGTCGATTTTGGTCAGACGCAGAATCTCGGCATCGCGAATGTTGCCGGCCCACAGGTTGGCATACGACAGGTAGAAGCGTTGGTCGGCAGTGAAGCCATCGATCAAGGCAGGCTCTACCCCGTTGAGCGAATTGCGGAATGCCGTGTAGGCTACACGCAGACCACCGTGGTCGGCGATATTCTCGCCCAGCGTGAAGTGACCGTTGGCATGAACCGTATCGAGCACGATGATATTGTCGTACTGTTTGGCCAGAATCTCGGCCCGTTGGTTGAACTGCTCGGCATCTTCGGGCGTCCACCAGTCGTTCAGGTTACCATCCTTGTCGTATTGACGGCCCTGGTCGTCGAATCCGTGAGTCATCTCGTGACCGATAACCACACCGATAGCACCGTAGTTCACGGCATCGTCGGCATCGAAGTTAAAGAAGGGCGGTTGCAGAATACCGGCGGGGAAGCAAATCTCGTTCGAGGTGGGGTTGTAGTAGGCATTCACCGTTTGCGGGCTCATGTACCACTTGGTCTTGTCGACAGGTTTGCCCTCGTCTTTGAGCGAGTAGAGCGTTTCAAACTCGGCAGCACGACGCACGTTGGCGTAGTAGCTCTCTTTCGGGTCGATGGTCAGGCCGCTGTAATCGCGCCATTTGTCGGGGTAACCGATTTTTACGTAGAAGGTATTCAGTTTCTCGTGAGCCTTGGCTTTGGTGGCATCGCTCATCCATTCGAGGCTGTCGATGTGCTGGCCCAGAGCCGTCTGCAAGTTGGCTACGAGCTGTACCATGCGCTCTTTAGCTTCGGGGGGGAAGTATTTGGCTACATACATTTCGCCGACGGCTTCGGAGAGCAGGCTGTTGGGCACGTTGAGAGCCCGTTTCCAGCGGGGTTCGATCTGCTCTTTACCCGACAGCGTCTTGGAATAGAAGTCGAAGCGGGCGTTTACGAAATCGTCGCTCAGGTAGGGAGCGGCACCGTCGATGCAGTTGAAGGCCAGATAGTCGCGCATCTCCTGCTCGCTCAGCGTCTTGAGCAGTTCGTTCACGGCCTTGAGCGTACGGGGCTGGCCGATGTTGATTTTCTGGATGCTGTCGAGACCTACGGTCTTGAAGTAAACATCCCAGTCGAGACCGTCGTACTGTTTCTTCAGGTCGGCAACCGTCATCACGTTGTAACCGGCTTGCGGGTCACGCAGCTCTTCACGCGTGAAAGCGGCCTTGGCAATAGCCGTCTCTACCTTCAGCACCGTAGCGGCAGCCTGCTCGGCAGCCTCTTGCGTATAACCCGAAAGGGTGAAGAGGGTCTTGATATAGTTGGTGTAACTGTCGCGAATCTTGCGGCTGTTCTCGTCGTCGGATACGTAGTAGTCGCGGTCGCCCATGTTCATACCGGCCTGGTACCAACCGGCGATATTCATCGAACTGTTCTTGGCATCGGCATCGACATAGATGGCGAAGAACGGAGCCGACATGGTACGGTGCATCTCACCGATCATGGCACTCACGGCCTCTTTGCCCGAAAGCGACTGGATGCGTTTGAGCTCGTCGGCAATAGGAGCGGCCCCCTCTTGGTTCAGGCGCACGCTGTCGAGCCCCATGTTGTAGAGGTCGCCAATCTTCTGGGCCACGCTGCCCGGCTCGGCTTTCTGTTTGCCCAACTCATCGAAGAGCAGACGGATTTGCTCCTGGTTGTTCTCCCGCAGTTGGTCGAAAGAGCCATAGCGGGCATACTCGGGTTTCAACGGATTTTTCTGCATCCATCCGCCGCACGCATACTCATAGAAATCGTCGCCGCAAGCCACCGTCGTATCGAGGTTGGTCAGGTCGATACCCGGAGTCTTGGTGACCGATTTGTTTGTACAGCCTGTGGCTATCAAAGCTGCTGCAAACGATAAAATCATTACTCTTTTCATTTTACAATATATATTTATGTGTTTCATTTACCCTGTTTTTGCAGATGCTCCAGCATCTCCGAAGCCTCGGACCACTGCCACATGGCATCGTCGAGCTGCTTTTTCAACAGCCCGTGCTGCTCGTAGAGCGAGGTATCGGCAGCCCCTTCGGGAGTAGAGAGTTTCTCCTCGAGCGAAGCAATCTGCGCCTCGAGGTCGGCCACCCGCTTTTCGGTGTCGGCCACCTCCTTCTCTGCTTTCCGCAAACGCCGTGCCAATTCCTTTTGCTCCTCATACGAGAGTTTCGACCCTTCGGGGGCGGCCGAAATGGCAGGTGCGGACTCGGCCTTCGGCGAAGCTACCTTCTTGTCGGTCACCGCCGTAGCCGGGTTGCGCTGCTCGAGCTCCCGCAGCGATTCGAGCTTGCGGCTCTCGAGGAAGTCGTAGATGCCGCCCAGATGCTCGCGCACCCGTCCGCCACCGAACTCGTAAACCTTCGACACCAGCCCGTCGAGAAACTCGCGGTCGTGCGACACGACGATGACCGTGCCGTTGAAATCGCGGATGGCCTGTTTCAGTACATCCTTGGTGCGCATGTCGAGGTGGTTGGTAGGCTCGTCGAGGATGAGCAGATTGACAGGCTCGAGCAACAGCCGTATCATGGCCAACCGCGTGCGCTCGCCACCCGAGAGCACCTTCACCTTCTTGTCCGACGCTTCGCCGCCAAACATGAAGGCACCCAGGATGTCGCGTATCTTGGTGCGGATATCGCCCACCGCCACGCGGTCTATCGTCTCGAACACGGTGAGCGACTCGTCGAGCAGGCTCGCCTGGTTCTGGGCAAAGTAGCCGATCTTCACATTGTGCCCTATCTTGAGGGCACCGGTGTGGGAAATCTCGCCCATGATACACTTGACCATGGTCGACTTACCCTCGCCGTTCTTTCCCACAAAGGCCACCTTCTCGCCCCGCTTGATGGTAAAGGTGGCATCGGCAAATACCAGGTGGTCGCCGTAGCTCTTGCCCACCCCCTCGGCAATGACGGGATAGTCGCCCGACCGGGGAGCCGGCGGGAACTTCAGGTTCAGGTGCGAGGTATCCACCTCGTCGACCTCGACCCGCTCGAGCTTGGCCAGTTGCTTGATGCGCGACTGCACCTGCACCGACTTGGTGGCCTTGTAGCGGAACCGCTCGATGAAGGCCTCGGTATCCTGTATCTGTTTCTGCTGGTTTTCATAGGCCCGCCGCTGTTGCTCCAGACGCTCTTGCCGCAGCACCACATAGTGCGAGTAGTTGACCTGATAGTCGTAGATGCGGCCCATCGAAATCTCGATGGTACGGGTCGTCACGTTGTCGATAAAGGCGCGGTCGTGCGAGACCAGCACCACGGCATTGGCCCGCGTGGCCAGAAAGTTCTCGAGCCACTGTATCGACTCGATGTCGAGGTGGTTGGTGGGCTCGTCGAGCAGCAGCACGTCGGGACGCTGCAACAGCAGTTTGGCCAGCTCGATACGCATGCGCCAGCCGCCGCTGAACTCCGACGTGTCGCGATTGAAATCGTCGCGGGTAAAGCCCAGACCGATCAAAGTCTTCTCAATCTCGGCCTGATAGTTGGAAGCCCCGATGAGCGAGAGTTGCTCGTTGGCATTGGAGACCCGCTCGATGAGCTCCTGATAGTCGGCCGACTCGTAGTCGGTACGCTCGGCCAGCTCGTTGTTCATGCGCTCGATGCGCGCCTGCAGCTCAAAGATGTGCGAGAAAGCCTGCTCGGCCTCCTGCATCACCGTGCGGGTATCGGTCAGGTTCATCTGCTGGGGCAGATAACCTATGGTGAGGTCCTTCGGCATATTCACGCTGCCCGAGGTAGGTGCCTGCAACCCGGCTATGATTTTCAGCATAGTCGATTTGCCCGCCCCGTTCTTCCCGACCAGAGCAATGCGGTCCCTCTTGTTGATGACATAAGTAATATTGTCGAACAGCGTATTTCCACCAAATGCAACCGAAAGTCCTTCTATCGATATCATATTTCTCGTTTTATTGGTCGGCAAATATAAGCAAAAAAGCCCAGCTTACTTGAGTTTTTTTGTTAATCCTTTAACATCACCATCCACCGGATACGATGAAAATGCCGAAATCAATCTCATTTTACCGCCCAGATTTCGGAATCTGGATAAAAAGCCGTAAACTTGTAAGCGTAAATCGCACTTTCCTTTATGACTCCTTTTCTATACCGCATAGCCCAAGCCTTCTACGAGCGTTACGGGCACGACATTTCGCAACTGGCCTTCGTCTTTCCCAACCGGCGGAGCGGCATCTTCTTCCAGAAGTATCTGGCCGAGGTGGCAGGCAAACCGCTCTTCTCGCCCCGGGTAACGACCATCAACGACCTCATGGCCGAGCTCTCGCCCTACACGACCATCGACCGCATCAGCCTGCTGGTGATGCTCTACAAACGGTACATCGAGCTGCGGCAGAGCGACGAGACCTTCGACAACTTTGTCTTTTGGGGCGACATGCTGCTGGGCGACTTCGACGACGTGGACAAGTACATGGTCGATGCCCGACAGCTCTATACCAACATCCACGACCTGAAAGAAATCGACGAGTTTTACCTCACCGACGAGCAGATTGCCATCATCAAACGCTTCTGGGGGCACCTCTTCTTCCCCTCGACCGAGAGCGAGAACAAGCAGCAGTTCATCCAACTGTGGCAGATCCTTTTCGAGCTCTACACCCGACTGCGAGACGACCTGGCCAGCCAGAACAAGGCCTACGAGGGGATGATTTTCCGCGACGTGGCCGAGCGTTGCCGCCGCAAGGAGGAGCTCGACCTGCCCTACACGCAGGTGGTTTTCGTGGGATTCAATGCCATCACCGAGGCCGAACGGGTATTCATGGAGTACCTGCGCGACACGGGTCTGGGCGACTTCTATTGGGACTACTATGCCCCTACCCTGCACGACCCGTACAACAAGGCAGCCTTCTTCCTCAACGACAACAAACGGCGATTCCCCTCGAAAATCGACCTCGACGAACGCATCGAACAGGTGCCCCGCATCGAGCTCATCTCGGTGCCGTCGGCCGTGGGGCAAGCCAAGCAGGCGACCGACATTCTGCAACGGCTCATCGACGAAAAGCAGCTGTCGCCCGAGCGGGCCATCGACACGGCCATCGTCCTCCCCGACGAGGAGTTGCTGCTCCCCATGCTCTACTCCATACCGCCCGAAATCTCGACGGTCAACATCACCATGGGCTACACGTTGCAACACACGACCGTGGCGGCTCTCATGGATTCGATATTCCAGATGCAGCGGCACGTGCGCTTCTCGAAGGGCGAACCGCGTTTCTACCACATCGACGTGAAGCAACTGCTGGGGCACCGCTTCATCGCCGCCCGTCTGGGCGACGAAGGGCAACGCATCACCGCCTTCATCAACGGCAACAACCGGGCTTTCGTTTCGCCCGGCGAGCTGGGCCGTCACCCGCTGGTCGAGCTGCTGTTCCGCATCCCGGCTACGGCCGACGAGGCAGCCGACTACCTGACCCGCCTGCTCGAATATCTGCAACAGGATACCGCTGCCGACGAACCGGCCGAGGCGACCGACGAGGAGAACTCGCCCGTAGGATTCTCGGCCGTGGAGCGGGAGTTCATGTATCACTACTACATCACCATCAAGCGGTTGCGCGACGTGATGACCGAGCAACGTATCGCCATGGGGGTCGACACCTTCTTCCGCCTGCTGGGCAAGATGGCGGCCTCGATTTCGATTCCCTTCCGGGGCGAACCGCTCTCGGGATTGCAGGTGATGGGTGTGCTCGAGACGCGGGCTCTCGACTTCGAGAACCTCATCATCCTGTCGATGAACGAGGGCATCTTCCCCGTAAAGAAGGTGGCCCCCTCTTTCATCCCCTATAACCTGCGGCGGGGATTCGGCATGGCCACTACCGAACATCAGGACAGCATCTATGCCTACTACTTCTACCGCATGATAAGCCGGGCCAAACGGGTATTCCTGCTCTACGACAGCCGTACCGACGGCCTCAAGAGCGGCGAGGTGAGCCGCTATGTCTATCAGCTGAAATACCACTATCGCCTGCCCATCCAGGAGATTCAAATCAACTGCGACATCGCCACTTTCTCACCCACGACCATCACGGTCGACAAGCACCGCTACGGCATCGACCGCAAGCTGGCGGCCTTCCTATCGGGCGGCGACAGTGCCCTCTCGGCCAGTGCCATCAACCGCTACCTGAACTGCCCCTTGCAGTTCTACCTGCAATATATCGAGGGGCTCGAACGCCCCGACGAGGTGGCCGAGAGTGTCGACAGCGGTACCTTCGGCAGCATCTACCACGGCATGATGCAGCACATCTACGAACGCATCGAGGGCGACCGCGAGCAGGTGACCGTCACGGCCGACCACATCGACGCCATCCGCAAAGACAAGCCGCTGCTCACCCACTACCTCGAGGAGTGCTTTGCCCGCGACTACTACAAAACACCGCAACACCCCCGGCCGCTCACCGGATACGACTACCTCACGGGCGAAATCATTCTCAAGCTCATCGACAAGACCCTCGAGAAGGACCGCTCGCTCACCCCGTTTGTCTACCGGGCTTCCGAGTTGCGCATCACGGGCGAAGCTCCCATCAGCGGCCAACGCGCCGTACAACTGAAGGGGTTCATCGACCGGGTGGACGAGTGCAACGGGCGCATCCGCATCGTCGACTACAAGACCGGCAAGGAGCGGCTCGACTTCAAATCGGTCGAAGAGCTCTTCGACAGCTCGGCCACCGAACGCCGCAAAGCCATCCTGCAGGTGCTGCTCTACTGCAAACTGTACAAGATGAACTATCGGCCGGCCTCGCCCATCTACCCGGCCATCTACATCATACGCAACCTGTTCGACAAATTCGAATGGAACATCCGCTACGAGAAGGATCTGTTCACCGACTTCGCTCGCGTAGAAGAGGAGTTCGACCGGTGCCTCACGGCCTGCCTCGACGAAATCTTCGACCTCGACCGCCCCTTCACCCAGACGACCGAAGAGTCGCACTGCCAATATTGCGACTTCAAGTTGCTGTGCAAGCGATAAGCCGGAAGGAAGCAGGCTCATAACATTGATTATCAAACTAATATATAAGCATTACAGAACCGAAAAATAATTCTTTACCCAACCGGAAGAGTAAAAAGAGAATTTATTTTTATCGAAAAACGATAATTTTTTATTGATTTTCTTTGCAAATTCAATTTTTATATCTATGTTTGCATAGAATAAACGACGAAGATAAACGACTCATGAGCTTTTTCTTCCGAAAAAGAGTTTATCTTTGTCAAATCGAATGAAACAAAAACATTAAACAAAGCGATAAGACAATGAAAAAATTTTTCACTACAACCTTCGCCTGTGTGCTGGGCGTATTGATTGCAGGCATCTTGCTGATGTTCCTTTCGATTGCAGCACTCACCGGTATGGTGGCTACGACCGAAACGACATATACTCCCCAACCGCATACCATCCTGAAGCTCGACCTGGGGAGCGTGACCGAACGCAGCCAGGAAGACATCATGGGTCTTTTGCTGGGCAACCAACAGAAGAGCGACGGTCTCGACAACATACTCAAAGCCATCGAAACGGCCAAGGAGAACAAGAATATCGACGGTATCTACATCGATGCCGGCGGCTTGAACGTAGGCATCGCTACCCTCGACCGCATACACCGTGCACTGGTCGACTTCAAAGAGAGCGGCAAGTTTGTCTATGCCTATGCCGACACCTACTCGCAACGCGAATACCTGTTGAGCGCCGCTGCCGACAGCGTGATGCTGAACCCCGTGGGAGCCATCGACTTCAGAGGTCTGGCCAGCCAGGTGATGTTCCTGAAAGGTCTCTACGACAAACTGGGCATTGAGATGCAGGTATTGAAAGTAGGTACCTACAAATCGGCCGTAGAACCCTACATCAACACCCAGATGAGCGACGCCAACCGCGAGCAGACCATGGCCTACATGACCCCCATCTGGAACCACCTGCTCGAGAACCTGTCGAAAGACCGCAACCTCACCGTCGAGCAACTGAACAACCTGGCCGACACGCTGCTGATTACGGTCGACGCCAAAACGCTGGTGGCCAAAGGACTGGTCGACACCCTCATGTATCGCCCCCAGATGGACAGCTTCCTCAAGAACAAAGTGGGGATAGATGCCGACGACGACCTCATCTTTGCTTCGGCCAACGAGGTAGCCACAATCAAACAGAAAAAGAACAAGGCCAAAGACGAAATCGCCATCGTTTATGCCGAGGGCGGTATCGACCTCGACCCGACTACCGGCATCCACTCGGATGAACTGGTAGAGGAGCTCACCAAGATACAAAAGGACGAAAACATAAAAGCCGTGGTACTGCGGGTGAACTCGCCGGGCGGTAGCGCCTACGGATCGGAACAGATATGGGCCGCCATCGAAGAGATCAAGGCTGCCGGCAAACCGGTTGTCGTATCGATGGGCGACCTGGCTGCCTCGGGCGGATACTACATCTCGTGCAACGCCGACCGCATCTTTGCCAACCCCACGACCCTCACCGGCTCGATTGGCATCTACGGCATGATTCCCAACTTCGGCGGACTGGTTACCGGCAAACTGGGTGTCACCTTCGACGGTGTGCAGACCAACCGCTACGGCAACTTCGGTGCCTTCAACCGTGCCATGACCCCCGACGAGCGCAACCAGATGCAACGCTACATCGAACGGGGCTACGAACTCTTCACCTCGCGTTGTGCCGAGGGCCGCGGCATGAGCCTCGAGGCCATCAAGAAGATTGCCGAAGGTCGGGTTTGGGACGGACAGACGGCCCTCAAGATAGGATTGGTCGACGAGTTGGGCGACCTCGATGCAGCCATTGCCTGGGCTGCCCAAAAGGCCAACCTCGACAAATACAAGACCAACGCCTACCCGGCTCAAAAGACGGCCATGGAGCAGTTGCTCTCGGAACTCAACACCAACGTGCGGACTCGCATAGCCGCCTCGTACCTGGGTGAAAACTACAAGTATATACAAGCTCTGGAACAATGCAAGAATATCGACCCCATACAGTATCGTATGGAAGATATTGAACTCTATTGATACCGATTCTCATGTATGGCAAATCGATTAAAATAAATCGTTGGCTCATCCCGCTCAGCTGGTTGTACGGCTTCGGGGTCGGTCTCAGGAACAAACTCTTCGACTGGGGTATTCTCCCGGTCGAAGAGTTCGACATTCCTGTCATATCCGTGGGGAATCTGGCGGTGGGTGGCACCGGCAAGACTCCCCATATCGAATATTTAATCGAGTTGCTGCAACCCAAATACCGGGTGGCCGTGCTCAGCCGGGGCTACAAACGCAAGAGCCGGGGCTTCGTACTGGCCGACGCCTCGTCGACCGCCCGCGAAATAGGCGACGAGCCTTACCAGATAAAACGGAAATTCCCCGGCATCGCAGTAGCCGTCGATGCCAATCGCCGACGCGGTATCAAGCGACTGAAAGAGCTGCAACCCGACCTCGACGTGATTCTGCTCGACGATGCTTTCCAGCACCGCTATGTATCGCCGCTGGCCTCGATTGTGCTCACCGACTACAACCGGGCCCTACACCTCGACAAACTGTTGCCGGCCGGTCGGCTGCGCGAGTCGCGCCACGAACTTTCGCGGGCCGACATCGTGATTGTGACCAAATGCCCCGCCGACATGAAGCCCATCGAATACAACATCATCTCGCGGTGGCTGCACCTCTTCCCCTATCAGCACCTCTACTTCACCACACTCGACTACGGCAAGTTGCAGGCGGTATTCCCCGAGAAGGCCCCGGCTCGCGAACTGACTCTGAAAGATCTGCCCGCTACGGCCGGACTGATGGTCCTCACCGGCATAGCCAACCCGCGGCCCATGCTGCAATATCTGGCTCGATGCCATGCCCCGCAAGAGGAGCTGCAATACCCCGACCACCACGACTTCTCGAGCAGCGACCTGGCTCATATAGCCCAACGGTTCGAGTCGATGAAAGGAACGAAAAAATACATCGTTACAACCGAAAAGGATGCCGCCCGATTACGCTCGGCCGCTCTCGACGACTCCGTGAAACAGGCACTCTACTACCTGCCCATCCGGGTACGGTTCATGCAGCATGCCGGCATCTCGTTCGACGAGAAGATAACCGATACCATCTACAAAAACCGCCGCATCAAGCGTCCCCGCAAATAGTCAGAACTCCACCGTAATGCCCAAGGTAGGCAATATGGTTCCGCTCTGCTGGGCGATATACTTCGTGCGGTAACGCTCCGTGCCGTTGTCGTCGACATAGGTTTCGCCCGTACTGATCAGGAGCGGCTGATTGTCGTACTTGAAGTTGAGTACATTCTGCAAATCGATATAGAATCCCAGCATCACCCCTTTGAAATAGAACGACTTGTCTACCCGCAGGTCTACCTCGTAGAAGGTCTTGAGCCGCCCCGTATTGTAGCGGCTGTAATCGTAATAGGGCCGGGCCGTGGCATCCCAGGCCGGGATGAGCGACGAGACATATTCGTCGTAAGGTGTATAGGGAGCTCCACCCATCAGCCTCACCTTCATGCCAATATCCCAGTTCTTGGGCAGTTTATAGGTACCCGATAGCGTGAAGAGGTGCCGGTAGTCCCAGGCCGAGGGCAGGTAACGCCCCGTAGCGGGATTCTGAAACTGGCTGCGGTACCAGGTGTACGAAGCCAGGGCCGTGAAGCGTCCCAGCCCCAACCAGCGAAGCATCACCTCCACGCCATAGGCCCGCCCCCGAGCGGTCGAGGCGGCCGCCTCGTTGCCCGAAACACCGTAGTCGGTACCCTTGCAGGCCAGCGGGATGCTGTCGGTGAGCGAAAGCGGCGAGTGGGTATACTTCTTGTAAAAGCCCTCGACCGTAAGGCGGGCCCACCGGTTGATATAATACTCCAGTCCCACGACCGCCTGGTCGGAACGGATGTAGGTGAGCCGCGAGCGGTTCACCAGCACATCGTCCTCCTGATAGCCCATGGTCGTATAGGCCGGCAACTGATAGTAGCGCCCTATGCTGCCGTTCAGGTAAATGTTACCCGCCACATTGTAGGAGAGAGCCAGCCGGGGCGAAAACTGGTTAAGCGGATTGGACATCGACGACGAGTAGTCGCAGGCATCGAGACGAAAGCCGAGCGAAGCCGTGAACCGCTCGTTGGCCGACTTGTAGCCCGCCGTGGCAAAAAGCCCCCAGCGGAACAACCCCAGGTCGGTCGAGTAGCGAATCTCGCGAGGCACCTCGGCAAAAGCCCGCTGAAAAGTGCGGTTGGTATAGACGGCATAGTCGGCGTTGAGACCGGCCGTCACGTCGAACGGGCCCAGCAACGAGCGATTCTCGAGCCGCAGGTGGTTCTCGGTCTCGACCGACTTCAGGCGCAAGGTCAGGTTCTCGTCGGTCGACTCGTCGTTGTCGCGATACTTCACGTTGCTGTTACTCATGTAGCTGCGGCTCAACACCACCGTCTGAATGTGGTTTCCCGCATAGTGCTTGTAGACTGCCCCCAGCGTATAAGTGTTCTGCTTGATGGTCGGCAGGTAGTTGAGCAGGTACTGTTTCGACTCGTCGGCCGGGTCGGTCTCGGTATTCAGCTTCATGTCGTCAATGGCCCCCAGTCCCAGCACGGTGAGCTCGTGCGCCTGCGAGAAACGGGTCTTTATCTTGAACTGCGCATCGGTATACCGGGGCAAAAACGGCATGTCGAGCAACGAGAAGAGCAGTTGCAGATAAGATTGCCGCACCGACACCACATAGGTAGTGCGGCTGCCGATGTGCCCCTTCGAGCCCACCGCCAGCTCCGACGCCCCCACCGTACCCTTGAAGGTATAACGGTCGGGCGTACCGTCGAGCAACTTGAAGTCGAAGACCGAGCTCAGCGCATTACCCCGGTTCACCGGGAAAGCCCCCGTATAGAAATTGACCTCGCGAATGAGGTCGGCATCGATAATCCCCACCGGTCCGCCCGAAGCCCCCTGCGTACTGAAGTGGTTGATGTTGGGAATCTCCACCCCGTCGAGATAAAACTTGTTTTCGGCCGGGCCGCCGCCCCGTATCATCAGGTCGTTGCGATAGCCACCCCCCGCCACCGTAGCCACCCCGGGGAAGGAGTTGACCACCTTCGAAATGTCGCGATTGGCCCCCGGGCTCTTCTCAATCTCCTGCACCCCGATGACCCGCCGGGCAATGGGACTCTCGACCGAACTGCGAAACGGAGCCGCCACCACACTCACCTCGCCCAGTGCCACCTGCGACTCCTCCAGCCCAATGTCGAGCGTATAGTCATACGAAGTAATACGGAACTCGGGCGACACATAGGTCTTGTACCCCACCGACGACACCTGCACCCGATAAGCCCCCGGCGGCAGATTGCCGATGCGATAGCCGCCCACCGAGTCGGTCGTCGTCCCCCGCGAGGAGTTCCAGATACCCACACTCACGAAGGGTACCCCCTCACCCGTTTCGCGCGAAACCACTCGACCCTTTACCGAATAGGTCTGTGCACACCAGGCACACACCACGACACACAGACTACAACCCAACAATAGATACCGTTGCCACATACTTTTCAATTCCTTTCCAAAGCCCTCGATCCAAACACAGAGAGCCACAGGCTATATACAACCGGCTCTCCGATTTTGTTCAGAACAGTCATGAATCCTCAATTCAAGATGAGAATAACAGCCCAACCGTTTCATGTCACAATCTTTCTGTGTATTTTTGGATTTTCAACCGGGAAGGCCGGCATGTTCCGACCCTCCGCCGAGTATTCTGGCTCTCCCGTTCATTTGTCACGACCATGAAACACCATGTAAAACGCCCTGCACTTCTGCTGCTTTGTGCCGCCGCACTCTTCTCGATTCTACCCTCCTGGAGTAACGAAAGCTACCAACCGCTGTTCTCTACGGCCGGGTTCTTTGCGCTGCCCGAAACGGGACGCGAGGTCTACAACATGAACCCGGCCTGGCGATTTTACAAAGGGCCGGTCGAAGGTGCCGAACGCAACGACTTCGACGACCGCTCCTGACGACTGGTCTCGCTCCCCGATGGAATGGAATATCTGCCTACCGAGGCCAGCGGCTGCATCAACTATCAGGGCGAGGTGTGGTATCGCAAGCACTTTACTCCCGACGAGGCCTGGAGAGGGAGACGGCAGTTTCTCCACTTCGAGGCTATCATGGGCAAATCGAAAGTGTGGCTCAACGGCGTGCTGCTGCAAAGTCACTACGGCGGATACCTGCCGGTCATCGTCGATATTACACCTTATCTGAAATATGGTCAAGACAACGTGATTGCCGTGTGGGCCGACAATAGCGACGCCCCCGCCTATCCTCCCGGCAAAGAACAGGCGATGCTCGACTTTGCCTACTTCGGCGGCATCTACCGCGATTGCTGGCTCGTCGTGCACAACCCCGTATTCATCACCGACCCCAACTACGAAGACGAGAAGGCTTCGGGCGGACTGTTTGTCTCGTACAATCGGGTATCGGAGCAATCGGCCGTGGTCCATATCGATACGCACATACGCAACACGTCGAACCGGATATTCCGCGGGAGGGTCGTATGGCAGTTGTATGACCGCGACGGCAAACTCATCTTCGACCTCGAGAAAACGCTGTCGTTGGCCGCAGGGAAAGCCCACCGGGTATTGGGCCAAAGTCAAGTTCTGCAGCCCCGCCTGTGGTCGCCCGACTCGCCCCACCTCTACAAACTGCACGTGTATGTACAGGATACCAACGGCAAGACTGTCGACGGCTACTATTGCCGCATAGGTATCCGCAGTATCGAGTTCAAGGGAGAGGATGGCTTCTGGCTGAACGGCAAGCCCTACCCCGAACCCTTAATCGGCGCCAACCGCCGCCAGGATTTTGCCGTCATCGGCAACGCCCTCTCCAACAGCCTGCACTGGCGCGACGCCAAAAAGCTGCGCGATGCCGGCCTGCGGGTCATCCGCAACGCCCACTATCCGCAAGACCCCCGCCTTTATGGATGCCTGCGACGAGCTGGGTCTCTTCGTGATTGTCAACACACCGGGATGGCAATTCTGGAATCAGGAGCCGGTCTTCGCACAACGCGTGTACAGCGACATCCGCAACATGGTGCGGCGTGACCGCAACCACCCGTCGGTATGGCTGTGGGAACCTATCCTCAACGAAACCTGGTACCCCGACGACTTTGCCCTGAATGTCGTGAACATCCTGCACGAAGAGTATCCCTATCCCTACTGTTATGCCGGATGCGACGTGACGGCTCTCGGCCATCAATATTTCCCCGTACACTTCACTCACCCGCTGAACGGCAAGGGCGGGGCCTTCAACACCGATACGCTGGACCCCAAAATCAGCTATTTCACACGCGAATGGGGCGACAACGTCGACGACTGGAATTCGCACAACTCGCCCAGCCGAGTCAACCGGGCCTGGGGCGAGGCTCCCATGCTCAAACAGGCTCAAGGCTATGCCAAAACCGACTATCAGTATACCTGCTACGACGTGCTCTACCGCAATCCCCGACAACATGTGGGGGGCTGCCTGTGGCACTCGTTCGACCACCAGCGGGGCTACCATCCCGACCCCTTCTACGGGGGCATCATGGATGCCTTCAGACAACCCAAACTGTCGTATTACATGTTCTGTGCACAGCGTCCGGCTAAAGTCAACCCCGACCTGCCGGCCGAGACGGGTCCCATGGTCTATATTGCCAATGCCATGACACCCTTCTCGCCCGAAGATGTAACGGTCTACAGCAACTGCGACGAGGTGCGGCTCACCTATGGCGGCAACGGCAATACCCGGATTTACCACAAACCCCAGAATCACGAGGGGATGCCCTCGCCCGTGATTACATTCAAAGGGGCATTCGACGTGATGCAGGACAAGGAGCTGGCGCGAAACGGAAAACATGCCGACTCGTATCTGCTGGCCGAAGGAGTGATGGACGGCAAAGTGGTGGCCACCCACAAGGTAATGCCAAGCCGCCGCCCCTCACGTCTGCTGCTCTGGGCCGATGACGAACGGGTAGAGCTGACGGCCGACGGCTCGGACCTGCTGACCGTGGTAGCCGCCGTAGCCGATGACAACGGCAACATCAAGCGGTTGAACAACTACGAGATAAAATTCGAAATCGAGGGCCCCGGCGAACTGGTAGCCAACGAAGAGACCTTCACCAATCCCCGACCGGTCTTGTGGGGTACGGCTCCCGTACTGGTAAGAGCTACGACGACGCCGGGCGAAATCAAAGTGCGGGCTTCGGTCGTGTGGTCGGGCAAACATACCCCCGTATCGGCCGAACTGACCCTTGTCTCCCACCGCCCCGCTCTCCCGATAATTGCCGACAGCGAGGAGCTGAAACAGCTACAAAACCAGTCGGACGATACCCGCCAGGCCCGGCAATCAACCCCGGCCGACTGCGAAAAACGCATCGAGAAGTTGCAGCAAGAGCTCAACCGGCTGAAACTGAAAGAGGTGGAACAACAGCAAAGCGACTTTGAATAGCCATCGCCCTGCATAGACAAGTCTCTCCATGGCACAAAAAAAACCGCGCGGCACATCTCGACGACGTATCGCGCGGTTCGTTTATCATATCCTATGTGTATTATTCAAACATGTGGCGCAACTTGCTGAATATACGCTGCTTGGTCGTGAGCGTAGGTTGCATGTTGGACGAGTTTTTCATCTCTTCGAATTGTTTCTTCTCGGCCGCATTCAGGTTCTCAGGGATGTAGACCGATACGTTCACTATCAAATCGCCCACGCCGTAACGGTTGACCGAGGGCAGACCTTTGCCCCGCAAGCGGAATATCTTGCCCGGTTGCGTACCCGGCTCTACCTTGATACGGGCTTTGCCGTCGAGCGTAGGTACATCGACCGAACCACCCAACACAGCCGTAGGCAGGTCGAGCAGCAGGTTGTATATCAGGTCGTTCTCGTCACGAACCAAATCGGGGTGCGGCTCCTCTTCAATGAGGATAAGCAGGTCGCCGTTCACACCGCCATGACGGGCAGCGTTACCCTTGCCGGCCATCGAGAGCTGCATGCCTTCGGAAACACCGGCGGGGATGTTGAGGGTGATGACCTCCTCCTCGCGCACGATGCCTTCGCCGGCACAGTGGGGGCACTTCTTGGTGATGATGCGTCCCTCGCCACCGCAATCGGGACAGGTCGTCGTCGACTGCATGGCCCCGAGGAATGTCTGCTGAACCCGAGTCACTACACCCGAACCGTTACATTTCGTACACGTGGTATAGGCGGTTCCGTTCTCGGCACCCGTTCCCTTACAGTAGGTACAGCTTACATATTTGGGCACCTTGATTTTCTTCTCGACACCGGTGGCAATCTCCTTGAGGGTGAGTTTTACCTTCACACGCAGGTCCGACCCTTTGTTCACATGCCGACGGCCGCCACGTGAACTGCTGCCGCCGCCAAAGCCTTCGAATCCGCCGAAACCTCCGCCGAATATATCGCCGAAGTGCGAGAATATATCCTCCATGGACATACCGCCGCCACTGAATCCACCACCGGCAGCACCGCCCACACCCTGATGCCCGAACTGGTCGTAACGAGCCCGCTTGTCGGGATCGCTCAACACCTCGTAGGCTTCGGCGGCCTCCTTGAATTTCTCTTCGGCCTCCTTGTTACCGGGGTTCTTGTCGGGGTGATATTGAATAGCTTTCTTACGATATGCCTTCTTTATCTCTTCGGGCGTCGCACTTTTGGCGACTCCCAGCACTTCATAATAATCTCTTTTTTCCATTGCTCTCTATCCCTCCAAATCGTTATTCACCCACTACTACCTTGGCAAAACGAATTACCTTGTCGTTAAGCGTATAGCCTTTCTGCACGGTATCGATTACCTTGCCTTTCTGGGCAGGGTCGGGAGCCGGGAATGTAGTCACGGCCTCGTGATACTCGGTATCGAAATCGGCACCTTGAGTGGGAATCTCTTTCACGCCGTTTTGTTCGAGATAGGTTTTGAATTTGTTGTATATCAAATTCATACCCTCTTTCACGGCTTCCAGATCGTTACTGTTTTCCACAGCGGCCAATCCACGTTCGAAGTCGTCGATTACGGGCAGGATAGCCTTCATGCAGTTCTCGCCGCCATTCTTAATCAAATCGGCTTTCTCGCGCAAGGTCCGTTTACGGAAATTATCAAACTCGGCCATCAACAGCAGATAATCTTTCTGCATCTTTTCGATGGTCGCTTTCAACGTGTCCAGCTCGGCTGACAATTTGGCAGCCTCATCTACCTCGCCCTCTTCGGCAGCGGCTTCGGTTTCGCCCTTCTCCGCATCCTGGGGCTGTTGCTCACAAGCCTCCTCTTTGTTCTTTTCAGGAACCTCGTCCTCAATTACTTGCGATTTTTCGCGGTCTTTCTCTTCAGCCATATTTTTAGTTTTTCTTTTTTTACGATTCATATTCTGCCTCCTCGAAGAATTATCTTCAACAAGCATTTATATAGTATCAAAAACACTGCCAAACCGATAGCGACTGTATTTTTGTCACGCCCGGCCTACCCGACTGTCAGCCTCACGCCCGTGCCCGATAAAACACCAAGGGGCAGCCCCACCGGGCCGCCCCTCGTATATCTGCGACAGCGTGTCGTCGGCCTATTTCCGGGTCGGTACGATTTCGAATATCTCGGCATCGCCCGTGAGCTGTATGGACGAAACACCGGGCTGCAAAGCAACCTTGCAGAAGGGTTCGGTTGCCGTCACCTCGGCCAGTGTAGAACCGTCGGCGGCCAACTGCTTCACCGTTACGGCCAGCGGCTTGCCATCCTTCCGGCTGTTCATCAACAGAGCATAAGCCTCCACACCGGGTTTCACCCCGAAGGTGATGGTACCCTTGTTGCGATAGCTCGTGCCCAGCTGGCCGTCGAACAGGTAGAGAGCCTGCTGCATGTCGTCGGCCTTCAGGTCAAAGCCCAACCGCTCGAGACGAGGCGGATTCACCTCGAACGAACGTATCGAGGCATAGTTGGTGCGGGCCGACTCGAGCCGTTTCAAACGAATGTATCGGGCCTGTACCGGCTCGCCCTGCCAGTCGATGACATACTGCTGCTTCAACTCGCCGGTGAGGGGCGTCCACGTCTTTCCGTCGGCCGAATATTCTACCACGGCGTGGTCGAAGTAGTCGACATCGTCGACCGAGTTGCGTCCCTGACGAATCGAGAGTTCGGTCACCGGCTCAATCTTGCCCAGGTCGAGGCCCATCCAGTCGCCGGCCTTCTGAGCGATACCCGACGTGTAGTAGGTTGCCGTGTCGTGGTCCAGCATCAGTTTCGCCTGCGGAGTCTTGATTGTGCTGAAGGTACCGATGCCCTTGTAATAGATGGGCGTCTCGCCCCACACGCGAGCCAGGAAACCGTGGGCCATATCGTCCATGGCATTTTCGTAGAAGGGTTGCAGTTTCATGGTTCCGCTCTTGTGAGCCTCGTAGGCGGCGCGGTCGTCGCTACTCATCAGGTTTTGCACATAGAGGTTCCAGAAGGCGGCATGGTCGCCATCCGTGAGATAGAGGCGGGCCAGCTCGATGGTCCGTTTGCCGCGCGCACCCAGCTTTTCAAACTCGACGAGCCAGGGGGTCAACTCTTTGACCAGGCCCCGGTTGGCACAGTTGCGCTCTATGGTAGCGGGGGCTTTCTCTACCCGGTCGAACTCCTGCCAGAGGGCATCGGCCGCAGCGTCGTCCCAATCGGCCAGACGGAAGGTACGGGTCTCCCACGACTCGTCGCGGCGATAGCCGTTCTCGGTATCGCACGAGTGGATGGCAAAAGTGCGGTATGCCTCGCGAGCCTCGGGCATCAGTTCGCCCAAACCCCGCTCCCAGTTGTCGATGGGGTTGTAGTCGGCCACGTTCCAGGTATAATCGGCCACGCCGTAAAGGGCCAGCTTCGAAGCCTCGCCATGCTCCATGGGATTGCTGGCGATACCGCAGAGGTCGTCGGACGTCAAGGTGGTATCGAGCCCGTAAACCGGGCCTTGCAGAATGACGTGACGCACATAGTCGTTCACGGGATAGTTCCACCAGAAGTAAGCCGGCCGTTTAATGCGGCTGTTGACCCACTCCATCGTCTCGGGCGTGAGGTCGCTGCACACCACGTCGCCGGTCCAGAATACCTCGACCGAGGGGTCGAGCGTGTTGCCATAAATGGCCAGAGGTCCCTGCGGTGTGGGGTTGGCCCACAGCTTGGAGTAGTCGGTAGGACAAACCGTGAGGTAAGCCACGTCGCCCTTGGCCTTGACAAAGTCGGCCGTCAGGCGGTTGAGCAGTTCGGTCTGTTTCACGGGGTTGGTACCCTCGCCCGATATGTCGTCGAAGAAGAGGGCAAAGGCACGCACGCCCAGGTCGTACATCCAGTTAAACTTATTCACCAGATTCTGATAATCCTCTTCGTTCCATTTAATATCCTGCCCCGGGTGAATGGCCCACACGAAATCGACCCGGTTGCGGCGGCAGGCCTCGATGAGATCCTTAATCTGCTCGGCCTCCTTCTCGGGATAGGGCAACCGCCAGTTGGGGCAGCTGTGATAGGG
Organism: uncultured Barnesiella sp.; assembly: GCF_946496565.1. Lineage (NCBI taxonomy): Bacteria > Pseudomonadati > Bacteroidota > Bacteroidia > Bacteroidales > Barnesiellaceae > Barnesiella > uncultured Barnesiella sp. The sequence continues at coordinate 108,819 of NZ_CAMMHD010000004.1, read as the reverse complement.
GTCGTCTTTGGGACCGTAGAGGTAGCTGTTCATCTTGAACTTGCCGTAGAAGTCGATGAGCGACATGCGTACCTCATGCGACCAGGGAGTGCCGTAAAAGCCCTCGACCACACCACGATATTTCAAATCGGGGTAATCGTTAACCTCGACATAGGGCAAACGGCCGTCGGCTGCCGCCGGACTCTCGAGCAACTGCCGCAACGTCTGCAAGCCGTAGAAGGCACCCCGTTCGTCGTAACCTACAATATCGATACCCTTCTGATTCACACACAGCCAGTAGGCTCCCGATATGGCTTTCACGCCTTTACGTTCGGCCTGTTTCTCGCCATAGTCGACGGTGAGTTTCACCCCCTTCTTGTTCTGGGTCAGGAACGGCACATCGGCCGAGAAACGGCCCTGACGGTCCTTGAGGTTCACCCCCTTCGACAAATCCAGCACATGCGCCCGGTCGAGGGTCATCTGCTGCGGCGTAGGGTTCACCACAATACCGCCGTGATCGAGCTTCTTGCCCGGAACGGCCAACACATCCTGCGACTCGGAACGCTGACTCGACAAATCGAATTCAGCCTCCTGAGCCCACACACTACCGCAGGCCAACATCGCGACAGCCCATGCGGTCAATACTTTGCTACACTTCATCATATTTTTTGGTTTCTGTTGTTTTCCATTGGTCAAGACGGCACCAGCACGAGACCGCTCCCCTCTTCCGGGTTCAAAAATAGCAATTATTTGCCTTTCTTCAAAAATTTCCGACTCAACCAACGACGCACCGGTTCGTCATAGAGTTTCAGGCAAAGGTAGGCCACCGCCACATTCCACACATACACGCACAGGGCCACCTGCCAAGTTTCGCCAAAGGTGAAGTAACCCTTCTCGATGAGCCAGGCATAAAACAGATACATGAAGGCATAGTGGGTGATATAGAGCGGATAGGAGATGTCGCCCAGAAACTTGCACACCCGGGTCGAAAAGGCATCGGTAGTAGCCCCCGAAGCCCCCAGAACAATCAATACCGGGAATACGGCGACGATGCAAACGGTCTCGAACAGTCCGTTCAGGCTGAAGCTTTCGGTCCCGGGCAGATAGGGCACATGAAACAGCACCAGCAAGACGAGTGAGCAAATCCAAAAGGCACCCCGCACCCGCACCGGTTTGAAGCGACGCGAGAGCAGCAGCCCCATCGAGAAGGGGAAGAGCATGCGCAACAGACCGCCCACGAAGTTGACCGTGTCGAGCGTCCACCCTACCCCGATGTTGCCGTAACCCGACACGTCGAAGGTGGCAAAGCCGGCCAACGCCAGCCCCAGCACCACCACGACGCCGGTCAGGACCCGGGTCGAGAGCCGGTGAAGCACCAGCGCATAGAGCAGGTTACCGATATATTCGAAGAAGAGCGACCAGCTGGGGCCGTTCAACGGGAACATCTCGCCATTGCCCCGCACCTCGTAACCGGCACCGGGGACGGCCGGGATGAAAAACATGGCACATAGCAGGGCCAGCATCACCATCGAGGTGGCCACATGGGTACCGTCCCACTGCACCCGCCCCTGCAGGCAAAAGGTGATGGCTCCCAGCACCGCCCCCATCACCACCATGGGGTGCAGGCGGATAAGCCGGCGTTTGAAAAAGTTTTTCAGCGTCAGGCTCCGGCCCCAACGGTCGTCGTAGGCATACCCGATGACGAATCCCGACAGGATAAAAAAGAAGTCGACAGCCAGGTATCCGTGATTGATACCTTCGATAAGGGTTCCCCCGGCAAAGGCATAGCCTTCGAACACGTGGTACCACACGACCAGGAGGGCCGCCACGCCCCGCAACCCGTCGAGCAGTTCGTAATGGGGTTTGGTATCGGAGAAGGCGGCAGAAGAGATGTTTTGCATGATGATGAATTTTTCTACTGGATGAATTTCTGTTTTTCGTAGCAGCGTGCTACGACTGCAAAATTACAGCAGTTGCCGCACTTGAAATTTGACCTACATCAAAAACGGCCGGGACTCCCCCACTATTTTTTGGCCCGGCGCAACCGGCTGAGTGTCGAGAGCGTGATGCCCAGATACGAGGCGATGTAACCCAGTTGGGCCCGTTGGCACACCTGCGGAAACTGTTGCTGAAACGCCTCGTACCGCTCGCGGGCCGAGAGGGTGAGCCGCTCCTTGTGCGAACGGTGCAACCGCCGGTATTCGTTCTGGTGAATGATGCGCCCCCAGTTGGCCAGCTCGAGATTGGTCTCGAACAGCTCGCGCAGCCGCGACAGCGCAATGCGATAGGCCACCACCTCCTCGAGGGTCTCGACATACTCCTCGCTCACCTTGTCGTAGTAGAGTTCGTCCATGCTGAAAACGATGCCCCCCTCGCACGAAAACGAGGTGGTTATCTCCTCGCCGTTGACCAGCCAGAACGAGCGCGTCATGCCCTGCTCGATAAAGTAGGCATACTTGCAGTAGATGCCGGCCCGCACCAACTGATACCGCCGGGGAAAGCGGCACTCGGTCACGCTCTCCTTCAAGGCCTGCACCGTCTCGGGCGAGAGCGGATACAACGCATTTATCGTTTCAATCACTACATCCATCATAGACTTGTTCTCCTCTCGGGTCAAGGCTCTACACCTCGCACGCGCCGCTCCATACGAAGCAGTTGCGATAGCGATCGCCCAGGTCGACCTCCCGGTCGAACAGTCCGAAGACCGACGACCCCGACCCCGACATCGAGGCGTAGACCGCACCGGCCTCGTAGAGGCTCTCCTTGATAGCCCCCACCTCGGGGAAGCGGGCAAAGACACTCTTCTCGAAATCGTTGACCAGCCGGTCGCGCCACTCGGCCACCGGCCGCGCAATGGTCACGCTCACCGGTTCATCGGGCTCGGCAGGAGTCACCAGCGAATAGGCCACCGCCGTAGGCACCGCCACGGCCGGCTTCACCAGTACCAGACGGTACCCTTTCAGCGAGAGAGCTACCGGTTCGAACTCGTCGCCTATCCCCTTGGCCAGCAACAGCTTGTTGTGCAGGAAGAAAGGACAGTCGGCACCCAAAGCGGCCGCCTCGCGGTCGAGCTCCTCGTCGCTCAGCGGCAGGTGGAAATAGTCGCGCACCATCGCCAGCAGAAAGGCAGCATCGGCCGACCCACCGCCCAGTCCGGCCCCGAAGGGTATCGCCTTGTGCAGGTGTATCGACACCGGCGGCAGGTCGAATCGCTCGCTCAACCGCCGCCACGCCTTCATCACCAGGTTGTCGCGGCTGTCGCCGTCGATGACTATCCCCGACAGCGTGAGGCTCGTAGCCGGGTCGGACGTCGGCACCAGCTCCAGCGCATCTTGCAGCTGTATGGGATAAAAGACCGTTTCGAGATTGTGATACCCGTCGGGGCGACGCGAAACGATGCGCAGCCCCAGGTTGATTTTTGCATTGGGAAACCGTATCATGGTTTTGTCTGTTTTTCGAGTTTCTCGGCGAAATTAACCATTCTCCCCCACATGGACAACCTTCTTCTAAAAAAGAAATGAAGGAGGCATTTGTATATCCCCGATTTCAATCTTCTGTGTTCCCATGAGTCCAATGGTTCAATCGTCAAAATAAGGTGTACTTATGTAGTATAGATAAAAATCTACCGGGATATTCAGCTTGGCGATTCTTTGCCACATGTCGGGCCGTATTCTGAACTGGAAGTTATAATGTCCCATACTGCAATGGAGTATCAATCCGCTGTTTTTGAAACGGCGGAAAACTTTTCGAAACGACTCTAAACGGCTTTCTACCAAGTCCAATATTTCGGTGGATTGATATACCAGATCGAAATATTTCGATGCTTTTCGGTTGTCGAACGTATCGTAAAACCAGACGTTTTTCTCATCGAAGACCGGGTGAGTGCCGAGCTCGGTGTAGGGTATGTCGGGGTATCCTTTCCGTTTGATACGGGTGGGAGATACTCCGGTCATCTCGGTAACGATACCCGGGTCATTCTTCCCGGTCTCGATATAGAGCGTGCAGCCCATCTCGGTTCCGGTCTTGATTCGGTTAATGTTATTTTTTTTGCTTTTACTGAGCAGGTACAGGTCGAAGTCGACCAACAATCCGTACGGAGCGATACGCTTCCACAGTTCAGGCGGAATGCGGAATTGAAGTTTATGCCGGTTGGTATAGCAGAAATGAAGGAGGCATTTGTATTTGTAGTTTCTAAAAATCTTTTGGAAAGAGCTTTTCTGTTTCTCTATCATTTCGAGCATATCGATCGATTTGAAAGGTATCAGATGGTCGTCTTTTTCAAAATAGGTAGTACCGGATAATTCCCACAGATTTTGTTTAAAGAACTTCCCGGGTATTTCCTTACTGGGTATTGTATTGTGGGGTCTTGTTCTGAATATTTCGCCTTTTGTAGTGGCCCACGAGGGTTGGATACCGGTCATACGGGTTACGACCGAGGGAGCATCTTCTTCGGTATCGATCCAAAAATCGCATCCCATTTCTATTATTTTATCGTTAAATGTAATCATTACTTTTAATCTTCCTTTATTCTATGAGTTATGGGAATAATAGCATGTAATTTTATGCTTTTCCCGTAGTAATTTATCATCAATCTATGGAGACAAAAAGATTCTCATATTTACTTAGTGAGGTGAGATAATTGTTCTTATATTCGATAAGACGTATTTGGGAAAAGGGGATTCTTTGTGATTGTATAAAGTTCGTCTGTTCATCAATTTTATTGAGAACAATGGATTTTCGGTTGAGCTTGGAAATTTTTCCGACAAGGATATAATCGTCCGATTCCAATCCTATCGCTATGTTTTCTTTTTTCTCCATGAAGGTGCTGAAAATGTGCATGGTATTTGTACAATCTATACCCTTTCCTTCATATTTCCACATCGGTGAATAGTTAAGAGAAAGGATTTTTGCCGAAATTCTATCTGTTGAAACTATATTTTTTTGTTTAATGAAATTTTTATTGATAAATAAATATCCGTCGAAATTAAAATCTCTCTGACTTTGGTGAAGAATAATCCATTCTTCATTTTCTTGAACGACCACACCTTTATATATTTCATTGTGGTTCTTAACCTTGATTTCCCAGATTTCCAATCGGGGGATTTTTGTGGAGTCTGTCGTTATATATTTTTGATAAGCGCACGAGTAACGAGTGTTCACTCGAAAAAAGCGAATCTTCTGTAAAGGAAAATTTTTATATTCAATCCATTGTGCTTGTTTATCTAAAATCCTCATTGTTATGTATTGTTCGTTGATATTTTTTACTTCTCCGAGCCAAAATTTATGAGCTTTGTGTTGCCATATCTCAACGAGTTTATCTTTATCAAATAGAGCGGGAGGAAATAGAAGCGTAGAATTTATGAGCTCCCATTTTGAGTTGGAAAATATATAGTCTGCTATTCTGTCTGTTTCGATATGAAAATGGTCTATCCACTCTCGATTGATGAATGTATATCCATCGAGGACATAGTCATATGTATTTTCCCAAACAGCGACCCAATTGTTATCATGATTCACATAAAGGCCAGTGATGGGCTCTTTTCGTTGTTTTATTTTTATGGTAACAAGATTCTTATTTGTAACGTTTTCTCCTTTTATCTCCTTTTTCATACCTTGATCTTTTTGCTTTCTACTTTTTGGGTATGTCCGGCTTGCAGTAATACTGAAATTTGACACCTTTGTTCTCGGGTTAAATGCGCTTTCTTTTTCATTTGCAACACAAAAGTAGGTGGTTTGGCCTGACAATCGGTTGAGATATCTCAACCGATTGTGTTTTTGAGTTGCATTTTCTATTTTAATTTACAGGCGATTACTTCATTAAAGTTAATCGCCTGTAAACGTATATATTTATACTCTTTCGTCTTCCCAAGTTTCCGGGTTCCAGTTTTTTTCAATACGGTCTATCAAAAATTCTATACCCCAGATTCCGCTGGGCGGATATTTTTTTTGCTTTTTTGTCAGTTTTTTTACTAATCTCCATTCATTATTTTGAATATTGGTAATTTCCCACCCTTTGAACTCTCCGCAAACTTTTTCTACTTCTTTGAAATATTTAGGGACTTTGAACTTTTTGACTTCGGAAAAGCCGACTTTGCGAATGTATTTTCTTCGTAAAGCTATTCCCAACGGAACGAAACAGATATATCGTTCTTTCTGTTGGACTAATTTTTCCAAATCGACGGGTTCATGATATACCCCCGGAAGCAAGCGTATCAATGTCACTTGATTCACTTCGGCCATGTATTGGATATATGCATTTCCTATTGCCGTAGGGACTTCAAAAATATCCCCGATTTCAATCTTTTTCCTTGTCATAAACTATAAATTTTTAATATAACTATTTCCCACTTTTATAGCTTCTTCGTATATCGGATTTTTACGGGACATGGATTAAAGTCACCAATGCAGCTATAAATGCAAAGAAGCAAAAAATACTCTTACAAGACAATCAAACTGAAGTTTTTCTCAGGAAAAGAGACAAAAAAATACATTTTGGCCTGAAACCGAAAAGGAAATGGAACCGTTTCCACATTCTAAAAATGAATAAAAAATTTTAGTATCGGCAGAATTTATTCTAAATTTACCCGCATAACTCAAAAAGTGCTTAGATGAACAAAAGAATTCTCACGGCAGGCGCTCTCCTGCTCGCCCTATCGTCATTCGCATACGGGCAAACCTCGACCCGCGATTTCCTGCATCGCAACCCGCAGTTCTTCGGCAGTACGGGTACCCCCTACTACTGCAACGACACCACCGACACGCCGGCTCCCGAAGGGTTCGTCCCCTTCCATGTCGACCACATAGCCCGGCACGGTTCCCGCACACACGACTCGAAAACACTGGTGCCCAACCTTTACAAACTCATGAACCGGGCCGACTCGCTCGGCATGCTCACCTCGCAGGGCAAACTGCTGAAAAGTCAAATCGACTCGATATACCAGCGCATGAATCACCGCTGGGGCGACCTCACTCCCCTCGGGGCCCAACAACACCGTGATATGGCCCGCCGCATGTACAACCGCTTCCGCCCGGCATTTACCCCGCAAGACGGCCGTGTGAACCTCATCGCCCAATCGACTACCGTACCCCGCTCCATGGCCAGCATGGCGGCCTTCGTGGCCGAGATGCGGGGCTACACCCCGGAGGCCGATTTCTCCATGGACCCCAGCAACGGCTACGACAACACCTTGCGCCCTTTCAACAGCAAGGACTACAAGCAATACCTGGCCAAAGGGCCGTGGAAATCGGTACTCAAGGAGTATCAAACGCGGCACACCCCCACCCGGCTCATCGACCAGACCTTCAAAAAAGGGTGGGAAGAGCTGATTCCCAACCCCGTCACCTTTATGACGCACCTCTATGCCCTGGCCATGATTCTGCCCAATACCGACTACGGCATCGACCTCTTCCCCTGGTTTACCGAGGATGAGAAGTACGACTTGTGGAGCGTGAACAACCTCTCGCAATACCTGCGCAAAGCCAACTACCCCGACGGCCAAGGACTGCCCGTGGCCATAGCCAAGCCGCTGCTGGCCGACATGCTGGCTACCTCGCAGGCGGCTGTCGACGGCAACGGCATCGAGGCCAACCTGCGATTTGCCCACGGCGAAAACACTATTCCCCTGCTGGCTCTGCTCGGCATCGAGAATGCCGCCGTGGCCGAGTCTGACCCCGAGAAGGTGGCCGACTGCTGGCAGGATTTCAAATACAACCCCATGGCCACCAACATCCAGTGGATTCTCTACCGCAACCCGGCCGGCCGGGTGCTGGTCAAGGTGCTCTTCAACGAGCAGGAGGTGAAGTTGCCCATCGCTTCGGACCACGCTCCCTACTACGACTGGGAGGCGTTCAAAGCCTACTGTGCCGACCGGATGGAGAGCTTCCCCAACGTAGCCCCCGCCCTGCCCTAAAAGCCGAGACCTGCAACCTCACTATTTCACTGCCGATATACCTACTTGGGCCTGAATGCGAGACGAATCGTCCCCTTCAGGCCCAAGCCTGTCACTCCCTCTTGTTGAAAACTTCTTCATAAGATTTGGCTCGCCCTGTACCTCGGCACACAAAGATTATATACCTTTGCATCTCGAAAGAAAGCGATATATGGAAACTCGAAGAAACTATACCCCCCGTCAGAAGAAAACCTATGCCCCGAAAGTCTCGGAACAGGGCAAGATACAACCCCAGGACACCGAGCTCGAAGAGGCCGTGTTGGGAGCCCTCATGCTCGAGAAGGATGCCTACACCACCGTGTGCGACATCCTGAAACCCGAGTGCTTCTACGACCCCAACAACCAGACCATTTACAGCGCCATTGCCAAGCTGGGTGCCCAGCAGCGCCCTATCGACATGCTCACCGTCACCGAGCAATTGCGCCTCGACGGCAAACTCGACGAGGTAGGCGGTGCCCTGCGCATCTCGGAGCTGACGGGTCGGGTGGCCTCGGCGGCACACATCGAGTATCATGCACGCATCGTGGCCCAGAAATACCTGGCCCGCGAGCTGATCGAGTTTTCGAGCGAAATCCTGAACAAGGCATTCGACGAGACCAACGACGTCGACGACCTCATGCAAGAGGCCGAGGGGAAACTCTTCGAGATTTCGCAACGCAACCTGAAAAAGGATGTGGTGCAAATTGCCCCCGTCGTGAGCGAAGCCATCAAACAGATACAGGTGGCAGCCAACCGTACCGACGGTTTGAGCGGTCTGCAAACAGGATTTCACGGTATTGACAAAATCACCTCGGGCTGGCAAAACTCCGACCTCATCATCATCGCCGCCCGCCCGGCCATGGGTAAAACCGCTTTCGTTCTCTCCATGGCCAAGAATATGGCTGTCAACTACAACACCCCGGTGGCCATCTTCTCGCTCGAGATGTCGAATGTGCAACTTGTAAACCGTCTCATCATCAACACCTGCGAGATTCCAGGCGACAAAATCAAAAGCGGGCAGCTGACTCCCATCGAGTGGGAACGCCTCATGTCGCGCATTGAAATTGTGCAAAACGCCCCCATCTACATCGACGATACCCCCAGCCTCTCGGTATTCGAATTGCGTACAAAAGCCCGCCGACTGGTGCGCGAACACGGCATCAAAATCATCATCATCGACTACTTGCAGCTGATGAACGCCAGCGGCATGTCGTTCGGTAGCCGCGAACAGGAGGTAAGTACCATATCGCGATCGCTCAAACAACTGGCCAAAGAGTTGCAGATACCCATCATCGCCCTGTCGCAGTTGAATCGTAGCGTAGAATCGCGCGGCAACGACAAGGACAGCAAAGAGGCCAAGCGCCCCCAGCTCTCCGACCTGCGCGAGTCGGGAGCCATCGAACAGGATGCCGATATGGTATGCTTTATCCACCGTCCCGAGTATTACACCCGCTCCAAGGAAGATGCCAACGGGAACAGCATCGAGGGGCTGGCCGAGTTTATCATCGCCAAGCACCGTAGCGGTGCCACCGATACCGTCAACCTCAAATTCGTTTCCTACCTGGCCCGGTTCCAGAACTACGACGAGGATACCCGGCTCTCGGATTTCAGCGCCCCGGTCTCCTCGAAATTCAACACGGCTTCTGCCGGAGGCGCCCCTGCCACGGGTGCGACTCCCATGCCCGGGAATACCGATTTCCTGAATCCTGCCAACGGCGAAGAAAAATTACCTTTCTAAGCGCCGAACTTTATTCGGCCCGTCGATGTTACTCTACTTGAACAAACCGAGTAACACCGACGTATGGAAAACAGACGGCAAAAACGACAAAAAATCCGGACAGTCACAGGCATAGTCCTGGCGATTGTCCTGCTATTGTATTGGCTCACACTGGCTATTGGGATCGACGACGACCCCAACGCGGCTGTCGACTATCCCGCAGAAGAAACCGCAAGAAAGTTAATACATGTTAAAACCAACACATTACGAAACCTTTCTGCCACCGGCTTTGTTTTATTATCGAAAACGGCCCCCACAGCGCCCCTCACCCGAAGAGAGCGAAGCGTCGCTCCCGGGAGAGAAAAGCGAGGAACCGATTTCAAAAGAGTTTGATTTATACGATAATATTCTTGTTTTTTGTGTGTTTCATTGGTATTATATTATCCTTTGTTTATCTCTGTAATAAACATTATCCTCTTTCTTGTTTTTGATATATTTCAAGTAGTAAAGCCCCGTCGTGAGACGAGGCTTTGCTATTTTAAACCAATTTCTTTTCCCATCTGTGGAAGACAGGCCGGCGACTCCTCGCCCGGAGAAAATCAACGTATGCCCCGGCGATTCAGCTCACGTTGGTAACGCACGGCATTGCGCTGGTGCTCGGCCAAACTCGTGGCAAAATTGTGATAGCCCGAGAAATCCTCCCGTGCACACATATAAAGATAGGGATTGGGCTTGTGATTCAACACAGCATCGACAGCTTGCTTCGAGGCGATACGTATCGGGCCGGGGGGGAGCCCCGTCACTCGATAGGTGTTGTAGGGCGAGTCGATGGTCAAGTGTTTGTTAAGAATACGTTTCAACGAAAAATCTCCCCAGGCAAATTTCACCGTAGGGTCGGCCTGCAAGGGCATACCTCTACGCAACCGGTTCATATAGAGACCGGCCACAATGCCCATCTCGTCGGGCTTGTTGGTCTCCTCCTCTACAATCGAGGCCAACGTAGCCACCTCGATCGGAGTCAGGCCCAAAGCCTTGGCCTGTTGCTCACGCCTGCCCTCCCAATACCGGGCATACTCCTTGCTCAATTTTTGCAGAAAAGCCTCGGGAGTCACCGTCCAATAAAACTCATAGGTATCGGGCAGAAAAAGGGCCGGCAGCGTGACCGGTGAGAATCCCAGCGCGGCACACACGCTGTCGCTCCGCAACAAGGCGAGCAAATCCTCCTTCGAGAAACAGAGTTGTTCGTCCAGACGAGCGGCCAACTGGTCGAGAGTGCGCACATTATTAAAAGTCACACGCACGGGACTCTGGCTGCCACGCGACAGTTTCAAAGCCACCTTCCAGGCACTCATACCGGGCTCCAGCCGATAAGCCCCCTCACGATTGGCCGCATCGAACTCATAAACCGAGAGCATACGCTCCACCCGAGCCACCGAATGCTCATCGCCCAAAGCCTCACACAAGGCGCTGTCGAGCTGTGCCGCACTCCACTGCCGGTGCACATACACCATCGAACGGTTACTCACGACAGGGTCGTAAAGATAACCTTTGGCCACCCACAAGGCAACACATGCCACCACAAACACCACAGCCGCCAATGACCCAAGCAATATTCCTATCCTTCTCTTTTTCTTTACATTTGTCATAAACAATCGGTAATACTACATGAACATTTTATATCGGGACGACAAAAATAGCGAATATTCACGAAATAAAATAGTGCGAAAAAATTTGCGGATTCAAATATTCGGCTTATCTTTGCGCTGCGTTTGGAAAAACGTTGTTCAACAACGACTCCATCTTTGGAAGGATGGGTGAGTGGCTGAAACCACCAGTTTGCTAAACTGACGTACTCGAATGGGTACCGGGGGTTCGAATCCCCCTCCTTCCGCAAGCGCATCACAAAAGCCTGTATCGCCCCTGCGACACAGGCTTTTTCTTTATCGGCAGGCTCCTAAAATTAACGATGTCGTCTTGGAATATTGCCGCGCAGGTTGTATTTTTGGGCCCAATAACGGCAGACATCGAAAAACCGAGAGAAAAAATTCGGGAGACACAGCCAATCGGGTAGCCAAGGCAACAGCCTTCCATTATCCCCAACAGGCCAGTTTATACCACTCTCGCCAAAAAAAGTCTGTATTTCAAATTGATTTCAAAATTGAAGCCCATTTTTGCTGCATGAAAATTTACTCATGAAAAAATTCAAAACATTATGACTCATCGAAAATTCTTTTTATCGGTATTGGTTTTCATGCTTCTTTCGTGGTCGGCGGCCGCCAAAACTCCGGCTTTCAAAAACGACTCGCTCAATATCACTCTCCCCGATACCGACTACTCCGACGAGCTGAGACTGATACGCATGCACATGCCCGACATCGAGGTCGGCAACGGTATCTCGTTCCAGCCCAAAAACAAAAGCTACAAGCTCACCATGCGGATACGAATGCAAAACATGGTCGACGTCGATTTCAACGAAAAATTCGAAGCTCAGGAACTCGACGCGCGCGTGAAACGGTTGCGTCTGCGATTCGACGGATACATCTATACTCCCAAGCTCACTTATCTCGTACAACTGGGATTCTCGCCATCCGACACGAAAACCCTGCCCAACGGCAACAGCAACATCGTGCGCGACGCCATGATTTACTATGTGCCCAATGCGACATGGAACATCGGTTTCGGACAAACCAAGATACGTGCCAACCGTGCCCGAATCAACTCATCGAGCGCCTTGCAGTTTGTAGACCGATCGATTGTCAACTCCGAGTTCAACCTCGACCGTGATTTCGGTGTCTTCGGCGAGTACAACCAGCACCTGTTCGGATCATTCGATTTGGCAGCCAAAGCCTCGATTACTACGGGCGAAGGACGCAACTGGGGCAACAACAAGGGCAGCGGACTCGCCTATACGGGCCGCATAGAGTTCTTCCCCCTGGGCCGCTTTACCGGCAAAGGCGATGCCATGGAGGGCGACTATGAACGCGAGCAGACGCCCAAGATACTCCTGGCCGGAGCATACAGCTACAACGACCGGGCCTTGCGAGCCCAAGGTTCCAACGGCGACCTGCTCCGCTTCGACCAGGCACGCAACCTCTCGTCCTATTTCGTCGATTTCATCTTCAAATACCGAGGCTTTGCCTTCTATACCGATTTCATGGGACGCACATGCACCTCATCGCCCCTCATCAAATCGGGCGAAACCGTCGAGCAATATATCCTCACCGGCATGGGTCTCAACGTGCAGGCCAGCTACCTGTTCCCCTCCAACTGGGAAATAGCTCTGCGCAACTCGACCATCAAGCCCGACAAAGAGGTACAGCCCTACACCAATTACCGCTGTTACAACCAGTCGACCCTGGGCGTAACCAAATACCTCATCGACCACCGGCTCAAAGTACAGGCCGACCTCTCCTACAACTACAAGGACGAGTTCACCGCCTCGGATTACAGCCGCTGGCAGTTGCGGTTCCAGATAGAACTCGGATTTTGACAGAACCTAATCCTAAACAATATATCAACATGTCCATTCAATATGACTTTGACACAATTATCGACCGCCATCACACCGGTGCCATGAAAACCGACGTGCTGGGCGAGCGATACGGTCGCGAAGACCTCATTCCCTTGTGGATTGCCGATATGGATTTTGCCGTAGCTCCCCCGATTACCGAAGCCCTTGTGCGACGCCTGCAACACCCGGTTTACGGCTATGCCGAAGCTCCCGCCAGCTACTGGCAATCGATTGTCGACTGGATCAAATACCTGCACGGCTGGGAGGTAAAGCGCGAATGGATTACCTATATCCCGGGTATCGTCAAAGGCATAGGACTTGCCGTGAACGTGTTCAGCAATCCCGGCGATAAAATCATCATACAGACTCCCGTCTACACCCCATTCATGGCTGTGCCCGAAAGCAACGGACGGCAGGTGGTGCACAACCCCCTCAAATGGAACGGCAACCACTATGAAATGGATTTCGAGCACCTCGAATCGATTATCGACCCGCAATGCAAACTGTTGATTCTCTGCAATCCCCACAACCCGGGCGGTGTGGTATGGCCGCTCGAAACCCTGCAACGGGTGGCCGAAATCTGTGCCCGCCACCAGATACTCATCATCGCCGACGAAATACACGCCGACATGCCGCTCTTCGGGGCCTGCCATCACCCTTTTGCCTCGGTATCCGAAACAGCCGCCCAAAACAGCATCTCGTTCGGAGCACCCTCCAAGACCTTCAACATCGCCGGGCTGGTGAGCTCGTATGCCATCGTGCCCAACGAGACGATTCGCAAGAGGTTCTTCGATTGGCTCACCGCCAACGAGTTGAACGAACCCACTTTCATGGCGACCATCGCCACAGAATCCGCCTATAACCATTGCCGCGACTGGCGCGAGCAGATGCTGGCCTATGTAGAACAAAACATTCTCTTCGTCGAAAAATTCTTGCAGGAGCATATCCCGGCCATCAAAGCGATACGCCCGCAAGCCTCGTTTATCGTATGGCTCGACTGCACCCGCCTGGGTCTCGACCACGACGCCCTCATCGACCTCTTTGTCGACAAGGCTCGCCTCGCCCTCAACGACGGCGAGATGTTCGGACCCGAAGGCAAAGGGCACATGCGCCTCAACGTAGGTTCGCCACGAGCCGTATTGCAAAAAGCACTCGAACAACTCGAAGAGGCCGTGAACCATCTGAACCGATAGCCGAGGGTGCTACTTTGGAGACAAAGAAATCTCTTTTTCGGAAAATATTTTATACTTTTGCACCCGACTTGGTGCAAGAGGCCGATACCTCTGTACCTCACCACAATAATAAGAAAATCTGAAAGAATCGCTTTATGAACGAACTTGCCACAAAGTACAATCCCGCCGACGTAGAGGAGAAATGGTATGCTTACTGGTTGAAAAACGGGCTCTTCAAGTCGAAACCCGATGGTCGTGAACCCTACACCGTAGTCATCCCGCCCCCCAACGTCACCGGTATTCTGCACATGGGGCACATGTTGAACAACACGATACAAGATATCCTCGTGCGCCGCGCCCGCATGGAAGGCAAGAACGCCTGCTGGGTACCCGGCACCGACCACGCCTCGATTGCCACCGAGGCCAAAGTGGTGAACAAACTCGCCGCTCAGGGCATCAAGAAGAGCGACCTCACCCGTGAGGAATTTCTCAAATATGCCTGGGAATGGAAAGAGGAACACGGCGGCATCATCTTGAAACAGCTCCAGAAACTGGGTGCATCGTGCGACTGGGATCGCACCGCTTTCACTATGGACGATCTCCGCTCCAAAAGCGTGCTGAAAGTATTTGTCGACCTCTATAACAAAGGGCTCATCTACCGCGGTGTACGCATGGTAAACTGGGACCCCAAAGCCCTCACCGCCCTCTCCGACGAAGAGGTAATCTACAAGGAAGAGCACAGCAAACTCTACCACCTGCGCTACTACATCGAAGGTGAAGACAAATACATCATCGTGGCCACGACCCGCCCCGAAACCATCTTGGGCGATACGGCCGTGTGCGTAAACCCCAACGACCCGCGCTACACCTACCTCAAAGGGAAAAAGGTAATCGTGCCGCTGGTCAACCGCGCCGTACCCATCATCATGGACGAATATGTCGACATCGAGTTCGGTACCGGCTGTTTGAAAGTAACCCCTGCACACGACGTGAACGACTATATGCTGGGCGAGAAATACAATCTGCCCTCCATCGACATCTTCAACGACAACGGTACCATCAGCGAGGCCGGCGGCCTCTACATAGGCATGGACCGCTTCGACGTGCGCAAACAGATTGCCAAAGACCTGCAAGCCGCCGGGCTGCTCGAAAAAATCGAGGACTATGACAACAAGGTGGGTTACTCGGAGCGTACCAACGTAGTCATCGAACCTAAACTCTCGATGCAGTGGTTCGTCAAGATGGACAAGCTCGCCGCTCCGGCCCTCGAAGCCGTGATGAACAACGACATCAAGTTCCACCCCGACAAGTTCAAAAACACCTACCGTCACTGGATGGAAAATATCAAAGACTGGTGTATCTCGCGCCAGTTGTGGTGGGGACACCGCATCCCGGCCTACTACCTGCCCCAAGGCGGATTCGTAGTGGCTGCAACCCCCGAAGAGGCCTTGTCGCTGGCCCGGGAGAAGAGCGGCGACGATTCGCTGCAACTGTCCGACCTGCGTCAAGATGAGGATTGCCTCGACACCTGGTTCTCGTCGTGGCTGTGGCCCATCTCGCTCTTCGACGGTATCAACAATCCCGACAACGAAGAGATGAAATACTACTACCCCACGAGCGATTTGGTAACGGGTCCCGACATCATCTTCTTCTGGGTAGCCCGCATGATTATGGCCGGTTATGAATATGCCGGGCAGATGCCTTTCAAAAACGTCTATTTCACGGGAATCGTACGCGATAAAATAGGCCGAAAGATGTCCAAGTCGCTCGGCAACTCGCCCGACGCCCTCGAACTAATCAAGACCTACGGTGCCGACGGCGTGCGCATGGGACTCATGCTGGCAGCTCCTGCCGGGAACGACATACTCTACGACGATGCCCTGTGCGAGCAAGGACGCAATTTCAACAACAAGATTTGGAATGCCTTCCGTCTGGTCAAGGGGTGGAACGTCGACGACAACCTCGAACAGCCGCAAACGGCACAAATTGCCGTCCAATGGTTCGACGCCCAGCTCAACCGCACCCTCGCCGAGGTAAAAGACCTCTTCGGCAAGTACCGCCTCTCCGAGGCGCTCATGGCCGTTTACCGCCTCTTCTGGGACGAGTTCTCGTCGTGGTACCTCGAAATGATCAAACCCGGCTATCAACAGCCCATCGACCGTGCCACCTACGACGCCACGCTCTCCTATTTCGACGCATTGCTGCGCCTGCTGCACCCTTTCATGCCCTTCATCACCGAAGAACTGTGGCAGCACCTCTATGAGCGCAAAGAGGGCGAGAGCATCATGTATGCCCATATTCCCGAAGCTCACCCGGTCGACGACGCTCTCATCGACCGCTTCGAGACCACCAAACAGATTGTAGCCGGGGTGCGCACCGTACGACTGCAAAAGGGCATTGCCAACAAAGAACCCCTCACCCTGCAAATCATCGGGGCACACGACCACACCAACGACTGTGTTCTCGCCAAGATGACCAACCTCGAAGCCATCGAGACCATCGACGAGAAAGACCCGGCAGCCGCTTCGTTCCGCGTACACGCCACCGAGTATGCCATACCGCTGGGCAACAACATCGACGTAGAGGCCGAGCTGAAGAAACTCGAAGGCGAGTTGCAACACGCCCAAGGATTCCTCAAAACCGTCATGGGCAAACTCAACAACGAACGTTTCGTACAAAACGCCCCCGAGGCTGTCGTAGCTCTGGAACGCAAGAAAAAAGCCGACGCCGAAGAGAAGATAAAATCGCTCGAAGAGAGCATCGCCGCCCTCAAGAAATAACCGGGACCGTAATCGGTCGCACACCATACAGAAGAGTGTGGTTCCTCTCCATCGGGAACCACACTCTTCTTTTTATATTCCTCGATGATAGAGATCCGTAATCTAATGAGATACTCCTTATCCAAACAAGACCGGCTCGGCCTGCCCCGGCCACTACTCCGCAGACCAGAGACCGAGGGAAGTTTCCAGACCGGCAGACACAAAAAAAGTGCCCGGCACAACCGGGCACTCCATATGATTCACGAAATAGAATATCAGAATTTATAGTAGAGACTGAAACTCAAGTCGTTGCCGCTCAGCGACAGACCCGAAACGCTGTTGCCGTTGTATTTGTCGCGATAACCCAGGAAGCCATAGTGAGCTACCAACGAGAAGTTCTCGGTCAGGTTAAAGGCCAAGCCCGGTTTAAAACCGATTTCAAAACCAGTCTCCGAATCGAAACCTTTGTGTTTCCCGGTAGAGATACCAAATCCACCATCGACCAACAGCCCTATGATACCTTGGTTGAAGAAGGTCCAACGAGCATAAGGAGCAATGTAAAACGAATTGTAGTTGTCCATGTGTGTATAGCCGATAGATCCGGCAACGGTCCACGCATCGTTAAACGCATAGCCAAACTCGGGGGCAATACGGAATGTCGTGTTTTCGGTATCACCGTCGTAAGTCAAACCAAATTGACCACCCACAAAAAATTGTGCATTGGCTGTCAACATGCCAAACACAAGCACTAAGGTTAAAACTAATTTTTTCATTTTACGTGTTTTTTTAGTTTAAATTGTAAGAACAAATATAAGAATTTGTTTCCAACAATCCTATTTTTAACCTCTCTTTTTTCACAGAGCTGTTAAAATAGATAAACCGCAGAGTCAAATCGATACGGTTCCTGCCGACCGATATGCCGGATGCGCTACTGCTTTGTCAGTTCAAATCCCATCAACACGCCATCGTATTCCGACAACAGGTTACTGATGGTCTGCAGTGTAGAGCTCTGTGTCTTCGAGGCAATCGAAACCAGCACATCGACCAGTTTGTCGACATTGAAAAGTATCTCCATCGTATTGCCGCTCTTGGTAATATCGGCATCCATTACCATCACCGGGATATGCCCGCCTACCAGCGTAAAGGTCACCACAAACTTGCCGCTCGGCTCATCCTTCACGATATAGCCGTTCAGTTTGGCACTGCCGTAGTTCATCACCATAGTCGTATCGGCAAACGAGAAGGAGACGCGCGACGAGGTAATGCCGGCCTTCTCATAATAGGTAGCCAGTTTGTCTTTCAGGCTCGAAGCTACTACCTCGCCTCCGGCCGACTTCAACAGATCGTCGCTCTCAAACTTGCAGGCCGGAGCCGAATAACGCCACGTACCGGCCAAATCGGCTACCGTGAGTGTAGCATCTTTGTCGGTCAGTGCTCCTACCACTTTGTTGACCGTCGACGAATTTAACAAATCGCCCAGCGAAAATTGCGCGTGGGCACTGCTCCCGAATAAACATAGCCCGCACAGGGCCAAAATCCATCTTTTCATAATCCAATCCTATTTTCTGTTATTTGTTTCTTTTATATGGTATTACTTCTGCAAATATACAATTTTATCGGGAAATATGAACCGTATGCCCTACACCTTCTCGAGGCGAAAGGGTGTGAGCAGATAGTCTCCTCGTCTCTTTTTTTCTATAAAAAAGCATCGGCTTTGAACCAAAATCGGCAAACGATGTTATTATAGACAGAAAGGGCGCCCGGGAGGGAGGTTCTCCACAACGTAACGGTAAAAGGAGGAGCAGCCATTGCGAGTGGACGAATATCGCTCCAGCCCCTTTCACTACCAAAAAGGCAGACATCCGTCCCGGGATAGGACGCATGTCTGCCTTACCTTTTTTTACACTTCTGCTATCGACAAAAAACTCAATGCAAGGGGCGGCCTATGCTGCGATAGACAAAACCCAACTCCTTCATCTCGGCCGGGTCGTAAATATTACGACCGTCGAATATGACGGGCGACTTCATGGCACGAAGCACGGCAGTCCAGTCGGGCATGCGGAACTCTTTCCACTCGGTAACGATAAGCAAGGCGTCGACGTCGGCTACCGCCCCGTAAATATTTTCGGCATACTCTACCCGGTCGCCTATGCGACGACGGCACTCGGGCATGGCTACCGGGTCGTACACCCGCACGCTGGCCCCGGCGGCACACAACCTATCGATCAGAATCAGGGCCGGAGCCTCGCGCATGTCATCGGTCTCGGGTTTGAACGAGAGCCCCCACACGGCAAACTTGCGGCCCGCCAGATCGCCCCCGAAGTAGTCGTGCAACCGATGGTAGAGCAGCTCCTTCTGCGACTCGTTCACCCGCTCCACGGCCTCCAGTATCTGCATGTGGCAGCCATTCTCTTCGGCGGTCCTGATGAGAGCCTTCACATCCTTGGGGAAACACGAGCCCCCGTAGCCACACCCGGCATAGAGGAAACGGCTGCCTATGCGATCGTCAGCACCGATGCCTTTGCGCACCGCAACCACATCGGCACCCACTTCATCGCACAACAAGGCAATTTCGTTCATGAAGCTGATACGGGTTGCCAGCATGGCATTGGCAGCATACTTAATCATCTCGGCCGAAGGTATATCGGTGATGATAATGCGGTATTTGTTAATCATAAACGGCTTGTAGAGCTTCTGCATCAAAGCTTCGGCCCGTTTGTTCTCCACACCCACCACCACGCGGTCGGGGCGCATGAAGTCGGCAATGGCATTACCCTCCTTGAGGAACTCGGGGTTCGAAGCCACGTCAAACTCTATCGACACGCCCCGCTTGTCGAGCTCGCTCTGGATGGCCGCCTTCACCTTGCGGGCCGTACCCACCGGCACGGTGCTCTTGGTAACCACCACCAGATAGTCGTTCATGTAGCGACCCACGGTGTGGGCCACGTCGAGCACATAGTGCAAGTCGGCCGAACCGTCTTCGTCGGGCGGCGTGCCCACAGCACTGAAGAGAATCTCTACCCCGTCGAGACAAGTCGACAAATCGGTGGTAAAGCGCAACCGCCCCGCCTTCATATTGCGGAGAACCATCTCGTCGAGTCCAGGTTCATAAATGGGAATATCGCCCCGCTCGATGCGGGCTATCTTCTCGGCGTCGATGTCTACACACACCACATCGACACCGATTTCGGCAAAACATGTTCCGGTAACGAGACCTACATAGCCTGTACCTACTACCGCTATTTTCATATATATCTTTTTTTGTACCGTAAAAAATACGAAAAGACGAGAGCAGAAAGAGGCGTAAACCCTCGGTTTTCAGCCTTTGAACAATCCCCGCCCTATCTTCGTGGGGTAAAGATAGTGACATTTTTCGAGCTATGCGCTCTTTTCTGTCGATTTCGTCGAGAAAAGAGCTCCAAAACGCACTCCACTCGAGCCAAGAGACACACAAAAAGCATTCATTTCAAGGTCATTACTTCTCCTATTTACACCACGAAAGCTAACAAAAACCTCGGTTCGGCTGTTCTATCTACAAAATTTTTACTATCTTTGAGCCGATTTTCGACTTATACTCAAAGTGTATGAGGGCGATTCCTGGGGATTCCCCACGCACTTAATCCATCTGCGAATAGACGGAAATTAAAAAAGAGAAACATGAATGTAAAGAATCTTTTCTTATGTGGCGCAACCGTGCTATTGTTAGTATCTTGCGCAAACGAGGAGAATCAGGTCGATTCGGGATACGGTTCCATAAACGTAAAAGTTTCAGCCGATTACCAAGTAGTACCTGTCACTCGCTCGACCACCGAAATTACCGAAACCACCAATCCCGATGTCAGTGAATTTGCCTTAAAGTTGGTATCTGCCGACGGCAGTTTTTCCCGCGCCTGGGACAGTCTGGCCGACTTCGACCCGGCCGAAAAAATTCCCGTAGGCACCTACACCATGAGCGCCTACTACGGCAACCTCGAGGAGGAGGGGTTCGACAAGCCCTACTACCTGGGGCAGTCCGACGTAGCCGTACGCTATCGCGAGAATACGCCGGTCGATATACTCTGCACCCTGGCCAACGTGAAGGTGACGGTCGAATACTCCGATGCCTTCAAGAAATACTTTGCCGACTATGCCACCACCATACATGCGGCCGAGGGTGACTATATAAAATTTGAGAAAGAGGAGACCCGTGCCGCCTATGTGAAACCCGGCAAGATAACCATACAGACCTATCTGAAGAAACAAAACGGCATCGAGTCGACCTTCGAACCGGCCGCCATCGAGAATGCGCAACCGCGTCAGCACTACCGCATCAAACTCGATATTGCCGACAATGCCGCGGGCGAAGCTCAACTCAGCATCAGCTTTGACGAAACAACCGAGACACAGCCTATCGCCATCGACATCTCCGACGAGGTGATGGTAGCCCCGGCCCCCTCGTTCCTCCCGGCCGGATTCGAGCCGAGCACGCCCCTCGAAGTGAAAGAGAACAGCTACCCCGACAACCGGCAGGTAAATATCTCGCTCACAGCCAAGGCCGGCCTCTCCGCCTGCACACTCACCACCTCGTCGGCCTGCCTCGAAAGCGAAGGGTGGCCCCGCGAAATAGACCTGGTGAACCTGAGCAGCGAAAACCGCGCCCTGCTCTCCCGTCTGGGACTGAAGTTGAAAGGCTTTACCGAGATGGGCAGCAAGATGGGATTCATCGACTTTGCCGAACTTTTTACCCACCTGCACACCCTCGACGGGAGCGATATGCACACCTTCACCCTCTCGGCCAAAGACATGTATGGCAAGGTGAGCGAATCGCCCATCACCTTGTCGGTCAAGAGCATACCCATCACCTTTGCCTTGCAGACCCCCGAACCGGTATTCGTGGGCAGCAAATCGGTTACGATTCCCGTCGAGTTCGATGGAGCCTACATCGACCAGGTGAAATTCAGCTACCTCAACGCCGAAGGTGCGAAGATAAACAGCAACTCGACCGTGGTCTCGAGCGAAGGCAACCTCTACCAGATAAAGATTTCGATCGAAGCTACCGACAAGCCCGTCGTAGTCGAGGGCTCGTATGCCAACGGAGCCAAGACCTCGACCATCTCGATACCGGTCAAGACCCCGGCCTTCACCATCACCGCCGAGGAGTATGACATCTGGGCCCGCCGCGCCACCGTCAAACTCACTGCCGAAGATTCGCAGTATCAAGAGGCCGTAGACCGCTATGCCGTGCTCTTTGCCAACAGTACCGGCCAGTGGGAAACCGTCGCCTCGACCTTGAGCCAGGGCCGCCGCATCATCACCGGCCTCAACCCCGACACCCGCTACCAGTTGCGAGGTTCGTGCAACAGCGGCCAGGACAACGTCAATTACAGCGGCGACCTCACCCTGCGCACCGAGTCGGCAGCCGCCGTGCCCAACGGCGACTTCGAAGAGATAGCCCAAACCATCTCGGTAACCGATATGAACCAGGGCGGCAAATACTCGGTATGGCCGGTCAACTATCAGAATACCTGCAGCTTCACCATACAGGAGCCTACGGGTTGGGCCAGTGTCAACGCCAAGACCTGCAACCTCTCGGCTGCCAACCAGAACTCGTGGTTTGTCATTCCCTCGACCTACAATACCACCCTCACCTGGGATGCCTACCGCAGTTTCGGCATGAACACCGTGACGCCCGACCTCTATCGCGACCTCACGGCCCAGAGCGGGAGCAACGCCATGGTGGTGCGCAACGTAGCCTGGGACGAAAACGGAACCACTCCCGGGACCTCGGGCGGTGCCTTCAATACCACCTACTACAACACCAACGTGCCCAACATAGCCAACCGCTCGGCCGGCAAGCTGTTCCTGGGCAGCTACTCCTACTCGGGTGGCAGCGAAACCTACACCGAAGGGGTGAGCTTCGCCTCGCGCCCCTCGGCCTTGAAAGGGTGGTACAAATATGCCAACGACGGCAACGACCCCACCGAAACGGGCGTAGTGACCGTGACCCTGCTCAACGGGCAGAAGGTGATTGCCACCGGCACGGCTCGTCTCTCGGTCGCTGCCGACTACACCGAGTTCTCGGTGCCCGTCACCTATTCGGTAACCAATCAGAAGGCTACCACGCTGCGCATCATGATTACCTCGTCGAACCACGCCTCTTACAACCAGAGCGAAGAGAGTGCGGCCATAAAGACTTCGGTCTCGAACGGCCAGTACGAATCGGCCTCGCGAGGTGCAACCCTTACCATCGACAACTTAACTTTCACCTATGAATAAGATAAAGCGTAACCCTATGAGAAATATATTAGGCATCTCTCTGGCCGTAGTTCTGGCCGTGGCCGCCTCCTCGTGCGACCGGGAGAAATTCACCTACGACCTGGGTATAGAAACCCCGTCGGGAAAAACCGGGACACTCGACCTCTCGACCTTCGGAGCCATACCCAACAACGACACACAAGTGATAGAAAAAGCACCGGTGAGCCGGGCCGTCGATACGGGCGACTTCACCGTGCAAATATACCCCTCGCAGGGAACCGACACCCTCGAATGGAAATATAGCGAGATGCCCGAGATTGTCACCCTCAACGTGGGCGACTACAACGTGGCCGTATTCTCGCACCGCGTGCAGCCGGCCGAATGGGAACACCCCTACTACTATGCCGACAAGGCCTTCACCATCGAAGAGAACCGGGTGACCCAACTCGACACGGTAGTGTGCACGCTGCAAAACATCAAGGTGACGGTGACCTACTCCGAAGACCTGAAATCGTTCATGGGCGACGACTGCAAGGTGACGGTCGACATCGGCTCCGGCTCGCTCGACTTCTCGCAGACCGAAACCCGCGCCGGATACTTCCGCTCCGACGGTGAGAGCAACCTGCTCATCGCCACCTTCACCGGCACCATCGACGGGTATGAAGAGGTGAACCGCATCCAGGTCGACAACGTCAAGGCCGGCGACTGGCGCAAGATTCACTACGACATCAAGCGACCCGAACCGGGCAGCGAGACGGGCGGCGTAACTCCCTCGGTGACCCTCGACGCCTCGTGCGAGACCATTGACCACGAGGGCAACGTGACCATCGAAGAGGAGATTATCCCCGACCCCAATCCCGTAGACCCGGGCACCGACCCCGATCCTGACCCCGAACCCACACCGGGCGAGGCTCCCCAAATTACGAGTGAAACCATACAACTGGGTACCCCTGTCACTATCACCGAAGGGTTGAAAGTGGTGGTCGACATCACCAGCAGCGACCCGGCCGGTCTCACGGGACTCACCGTCGACATCGATTCGCCCACACTTACTCCCGAGGAGCTCTCGGGCATGGGCCTCTCGGCGCACCTCGACCTGGTGAACCCGGGCAACCTGAAAGAGCCCATCGAAGGACTGGGATTCCCCACCGAAGGCAATGTGCTGAACCAAGCGAAAGTAACCTTCGACATCAGCGACTTCATGCCGCTGCTCGGTCTGCTGGGTGCCGGTACACACAACTTCATCATCAAGGCGACCGATGCACAAGGCACCACAACCGAATCGTTAATCCTTGTAACCGAATGATATGAGATACAATATAAAGAGATATTTGGCTGGTACGCTCCTCTTCCTGCTCCTCTTTACCGCCTGTAAAGAGGAGGATATGGCACTGGGCGAAGGCTCGGTGCGACTGAGCGTGCGTGTCTCGGACGACGTGGCCGTTGTCACGCGGTCGGTCGACGCAGGCATCTACAACTCCATGCAAACGCGCATTTACAGCAGCAAAGGACTCGTCCGCTACTACGATGCCACGACACCTATCCCCGAAACCCTCAACCTCGCCAGCGGTCAATACCATGTGTTCGTACTGGCCGGCGACTCGGTGCCTGCGGCATTCAACACCCCCTACTACACGGGCTCGACCGACTTCGACGTGCGAAGCGGCGAAATCACCACGGCCAGCGTCACCTGCACCGTGGCCAACACCTTGGCTACCGTAGCTTTCGACCCGGGCCTGAACGAGGTGGTGACCGACTGCAAGGTCAAGATATTTACCACCAACGGCGAACTCTACTTTACCGAAGCTACCGCCGACTCGGTAGGCTACTACCTCTTCAACGGCAAGGAGCGTGACCTGGCCTGGAGCTTCGAAGGCAAGAAGACCGACGGCAGCAGCTACACCCTGTCGGGTGTGGTCGAAGATGTGCTGCCGGCCACCAAATATGCCTTCTCCTTCAGCTACAACGCCGAGAGTGCAGCTACGGGCGGTACTTTCCTCGACGTGAAGGTAAACGAGTCGACGGTCGACTCGACCCACAACGTGGTCATCACACAGCGGCCGCAAATTGTCGGCGACAAGTTCGACCTGACCGAGACGCTCTACTACGAGACCAACGGCGGCAGCCAAACAGCCGTATGGGTCAATGCCGCTACCCGGCTGCAACGGGTATGGTTTTCGTGCGACAAACTCACCGCTTTGGGATTCCCCACCGACTCGGTCGATTTCCTGGCAGCCGACGGCTCGCCGGCTACCGAATTCGAATCGCGGGGCATCTCGTGCAAGCACACCTATCAGGAGGTGAAAGACCTCTCCAACGCCAAGATTACCCTCTCGGAGAGTTTCGTCAAGTCACTCCCGAGCGACGAATATACCTTCACCATCAAGGCCCTCGATGCTGCCGGCAAGGACAATACCGCCACTCTGTCGATTATCGTGTCGGATGCCATCGTCGTGACCGTCGACCCCGAACGGGCCGACATCTGGGCATGCCGGGCTACCCTGCGAGGCAACGTGGTGAAAGAGACTGCCGAGCCGCTCACCTTCCAGTACCGCCGGACAGGGACCAAAGACTGGACATCGGTGGCCGCCAACCGTTCGGGCTCGGCCCTGTCGGCCGAGGTAACCGGCCTTACACCGGGTACGACCTATGAATACCAGGCTGTCGCCGGGGCACAAGCATCGGTCAAGACTGCCACCTTTACCACCGAAGCGGCTACTCCCCTGCCCAACAGCAGTTTCGAGAACTGGCAAACCCTCTCGAAGGTCATGGTATTATACGGGCCCAATGAAGAAATGTTCTGGGACAGCGGAAACCACGGGTCGGCTACCCTGAATGTAAATGTAACCACCCCCGACGAGACCTACAAAAACAGCGGTAAATATTCGGTGAAACTGAAATCGCAATTTGTAAGTTTCCTGGGCATAGGCAAATTTGCAGCCGGCAATCTCTTTGCCGGGCAATATGTGGGAACCGACGGAACCAACGGCATCCTCGATTTCGGGCGCCCCTTTACCTCACGTCCGGCCAAGCTGAAAGGCCATATCAAGTACACCCCGGGAAGCGTCGACTACTCCGAGACCAACGATTTGCCCAAAGGCTCGACCGACATCGGTAACATCTATATCGCAGTCGGCGACTGGGATGCCCCGGTGCGCATCACCACCAAAGACAAGAACCTATTCAATAAAAACGACGAGAAGATTATCGCCTACGGCGAATGGGACCTCACCGGCGAGACCCAAGGAACCGACGGCGGCCTGCTCGAATTTGAAATACCGCTCGACTACCGTTCGCTCGACCGTATACCCAGCTATATCGTGCTCGTGGCCTCGGCCAGCAAATATGGCGACTACTTCACCGGAAGTACCGGCAGCACCATGTGGATCGACGACTTAGAATTGATTTATGAATAAACTTATCTATCCCATACTCGCGCTGTTCCTGTTGATTCCCGGCCTCTCGCGGGCCGAGGAATTCGACCGGGGCATCGTGCTGAACACCTTCATACCCAAGGGACAATGGGTTGTGGGCAACTCGATCTCCTACTCGGAGTACAGCAACAACAACTACCAGTTCCTCGTCATCGAGAACATCGACGGCATAGGCTACAACTTCAAGATAAGCCCCATGCTCTGCTACATTGTCAAGGACAACCTGGGCCTGGGCGGCCGCTTTGCCTACGAGCGCAGCCTCACCAAGCTCAACAGCGCCTCGATACAACTGGGCGACGACCTCAACTTCGATGTCAACAACGTCTACAGCCTCAGCCACACCTACTCGGGCATGGCCATCATGCGCAACTACATCAGCATAGGCAACAGCAACCGGTTCGGCCTCTTCAACGAACTGCAGCTCAACCTGGGCGGTGGCGAGTCGAAGATGGTAAACGGCTCGGGCGACGCGCTCACCGGCACCTACGAGCGGTCGTTCAACTTCAAGATTGGCATCGCACCGGGGCTCATGGCCTTTATCAACGACTACACCGCCATCGAGGTGAATGTGGGTGTGCTGGGTTTCAATTACAGCCACGTGACCCAAACGACCGACCAGGTCTACACCGGTAAACGGTCGCAAAACCTGGCCAACTTCAAAGTAAACATCTTCTCTCTGGGATTAGGTATCGCTTTTTATTTATGAAAAACTGGAAATACATACTCATCGCCATAGGCTTCATGCTCCCCGGTCAATCGCTGCTCCACGCTCAAGAGCTCGACTCGACGGCCGTAGCCTACCCCGTGCAACAAGAGGTACCTGCCGCCTCGCTTGTCGCCGCAACGACGCCGACCGAACCCGATACCATCGTGGAAAAACGCGGGTTCAATCGCAAAAAGTACAAACGCGGACTGAAAAACTACCTCTTCATACCCAAGAAGCAGTGGATTATGGGTCTCACCCTCTCGCACGGCGAGTTTGACAGCAAAGACAACAACCTGCTGATTTTTGTCAAGGATTTCAACTTCAAGGGCAACATCACCACGCTCAACCCCTTTATCGGATACTTCATCAAAGACAACGAGTGTATCGGTATCAAACTGGGATACAGTCACCTGAGCGCCAACCTCGACAACCTCAGCATCGACATCGACGAGGATATGCAGTTCAACCTGAGCGACATGCGCTATCTGGGCGAGACCTTCTCGGCCTCGATATTCCACCGGGCCTACATCGGTATCGACCGCAACAAGCGGTTCGGCTTCTTCAACGAAACCGAGCTGGCCTTCTCGAGCGGCTCCAACCGTTTCGTGCGGGGTACCGACGAAAACCTGCGCAACACCAAAACGACCACTTCGGAAATCAAACTGGGGTTGAACCCGGGCTTCTGCGTGTTCATCATGAACAACATCAGCACCAGCGTCTCCTTCGGGGTAGCCGGTCTGCGCTACGGCACCATCAAACAGACCACCAACAACGTAGAGACGGGTAGCCGACGCTCGAGCGGGGCCGACTTCAAGCTCAACCTCTTCAACATCAACATAGGCATGTGCCTGCACATATAGAATGAAAGTCATGCGAAAAAAGATAAGCTACATAATCCCGTTGTTCTGCGCGTTGCTATTGGCATCGTGCATCCAGAACGACATCCCCTACCCCCGCATCAAGGCTCAGATTCTTGCCATTTCCGCCCAAGGTCAGGTGGGTGCGGCTACCATCGACAACGCCACCCAGACCGTGCGGATAGAACTGGCCGACACCGTAGACATGCGGCGGGTACGCATCGAGTCGCTCTCCGTAACCGAAGGAGCCACCTCTACTCTACCGGCCGACTCGACCATCGACCTCACTCACGACTATTCGATTACCCTCTCCATTTACCAGGACTACACCTGGACCATACAGGCGGCCCAAAACATCGCGCGCGCCTTCAGCGTCGAGGGGCAAATCGGTGCCCCGGTATTCGACGCCTACAATCACCGGGCTGTCGCCTATGTAAACAAGGATGCCGACCTCTCGAAAATCCACATCACCGAACTGGTGCTGGGTCCCGAGGGGATTACCACCTACTCGCCCCAAATCGAGAATATCTCCGACTTCTCGCTGGGATACCAAAAGGTAATCATCACCTACCACGACATCATGGAAGAGTGGACTCTCTACGTCGTACCCACTGAAAGCGAAGTGTCGACCGACGGGGTCGATGCCTGGACCAATGTGGCCTGGCTGCATGGCAGCGGCAAGGAGGGGGCTCAGAACGGATTCGAAATCAAAGAGGCTACCGCCGAAACCTGGGAACGGGTACCCGACTCCTATATCACCCACGACAAAGGCTCGTTCACGGCCCGCATGATTCACCTCAAGGCCAACACCACCTATGTGTGCCGCGCCGTATCGGGCGACCTCACGGGCAACGAGGTGACCTTCACCACCGGCTCGGCAGCCGAACTGCCCAACGGCAGTTTCGACTACTGGAACCTGGACGGCAAGGTATGGAACCCCTGGCCCGAGGGTAGCGAGAACTTCTGGGATACCGGCAACAAGGGGGCAACAACACTCGGCGACAGCAACACCCAGCCCACCGACGATACTTGGTCGGGTACCGGGCAAGCGGCCAAACTGGCCACCAAATTCGTGGGTATCGGCTCGCTGGGCAAACTGGCAGCCGGCAACATGTACGTGGGCAACTACCTGCGTACCGACGGCTCCAACGGTGTGCTCAACTTCGGCAAACCCTTCACCCAGCGGCCCACTCGTCTGAAGGGATACTTCAAGTACACCACGGTGCCCATCAACAAGACCAACAGCGACCTGACCGCCCTCATGGGACAACCCGACACCTGCCAGATATACATCGCCCTGGGCGACTGGAGCGACCCGGTAGAGATTCGCACCAAACCCAGCGACCGCAAGGTGTTCGACAAGAACGACCCGCACGTGATTGCCTATGCCGAGATTTCATCGGGAGAGTCGGTTCCGGAATATACCCCCTTCACCCTCGAACTCGAGTACCGCGATACCTCACGCATCCCCTCCTACATCATTGTGGTAGCTTCGGCCAGCAAATACGGCGACTACTTCACGGGTGGCGACGGCAGCGTGCTCTTCATCGACGACTTCTCGCTCGAATACGACTATTGACACCTCGCCCGGCCACCGGGCCCACACCATACACCGAGGCCCTGCCCCACTCTGCTACGAGCAGGAGGCAGGGCCTCGGTGTTTCGTCTCCATATCCTCCGCATGGACCTCGGGTCATAAACCGCCCGCACGACAACCTCCAAACCTTTTCCTCTAAAAACAGACTTTCCCCCCCCAAAAAAACAGACAAAGAGCTGCCCCCGATTACCGGGAACAACTCTTCGTCGATCATATAAATGACGCCTCTCTCTTCAAAAAAAATTCATTCAACGTCGGTTCTGAACCGGGCCATACACTCACCCGGCATACCGCCGCCTCTATCGCTTGCCCTTGCCTTTGGCCTTGGCCGGTGCATACTTGATAGGGAGTCGCGGACGCTGCATGGCCCGCACCACCAGCCACACCCCGCCAATGACAAACGGGATGCTGAGCCACTGCCCCATGTTCAACGACATCGAAGCCTCGAAGGCCACCTGGTCGTTCTTGATAAACTCGATCAGGAATCGCGACAGGAAGGTACCGATGAGGAAGGTACCGAAGATGAGCCCCTCGCGCTCCTCGGCATTGCGACGCCAATACATGTAGAGCAACAGCCCGAAGAGCAGCAGATAGCACAGGGCCTCGTAAATCTGTGTCGGATGCGACGGAGCCGAAAATACGGGAGGCGCACCGGCCATCCACTCCGGCAGATTCTCAATGAAGCGGAAGCCCCACGGCAGCGAAGTCTCGTGCCCGTAAATCTCGTGATTCATCAGGTTGCCCGTGCGGATAAAGGCCGCCACCAGAGCCACCGGCACCACCAGACGGTCGAGCGTAAAGAGCATGCTGCGATGCGTCACCCGGCGCGAGTAAATCCAGATGGCTATGAGAATACCGATTGCACCGCCATGACTGGCCAAGCCGCCTTTCCAGATTTTCAGAATCTCGATCGGGTGCTGCGAATAGAGGTCCCATTCATAAAACAGGCAATGCCCCAACCGCGCCCCGATGACCATAGCCACCACCACATAGATAAAGAGCGAATCGAGCCACTTCACATTCAACTGCTCGTGGCGATACATGCGGTCCATCAGGCTATACCCTACGATGAAACCAATCGCGAAAAAGAGCCCGTACCAACGAAGCTGAATAACCCCGTCGAACAGTGCCGGGTTGGCAGTCCAAGTGATAAAATCAGTAATCATAACCTTCGTAAAAAACAATGCCCTGCCCGTGCAAACACACAGACAGGGACAAAGATACATATTTGTCGGCGAAAACGGGAATCTTCCGCCCCGATTCTTTCGTCACATCATACCAACCGGCGCACCAGCTCGTCGCGGTCGCCATAGAGCAAATCGATCATCGGTATCTCGATAAGCGTGTAGCAACCAGGGCGCTGCAACATGGCGGCACGGGCCGTACCCACCAGAATCTGCGCCGTCAGGGCCGGGTTGTTGATGCTCATGTCGAACTCGAAACGCTGGTTCTGCGTCTTGCCCGAAACACCCTTGCGCACCATGTTCACACCGTGGCCCATATCCTTGAGGGCATCGACACTCTCGACCTGCATCACGTGCGTCTCGTCGTGGGCAAAGTAGTCGTCGCTCTTGATGGCACGGGCCACCTCGTCAAACTGGTAACCCTCCTCGAGTTCGATGTAGACCATGCGGCGATGGATGCCCGTACCCAGGGGGATAGTCATCGACAGGGCAGCCTTCACGCCGGCGATAGCCTTCACGGCCACCGTGTGACCCATGCTCATGCCGGGGCCGAAGTTGGTATAGGTAACCCCCTTGGGTGCGCAAGCCTCCATGAGGGCACGCACCACCGAGTCGGTGCCCGGGTCCCAGCCGGCCGAAATGATGGCCACCGAGTCGTGAGCCTTGGCCTGGGCGTCGAGCGTCTTGCGCAAGTCGCCTATCTGGGTGTGAATATCGAAACTGTCGACCGTGCGGATACCCTTCTCGAGAGCCTTCAGGGCATAATGCTCCACCTCGCGGGTAGGCGTGCAGAGGATAGCCACATCCACCCCCTCCAATTCGTCGAGCGACGTCACCACCCGATAGTCCGCCAACTCCCGGGGAATATCGGTTACCCTACGACGTACCACACCCGCAATCTCAAAGTCGGGTGCCACCTGCAAGGCCTCCAATACAAAGTGGCCTATATTGCCATATCCTACTATGGCAGCTCTGATTTTCTTCATATCTCGTTCTTTTTTTATTTTCGAGGCGTAAAGATAGTAAAAGGTGAGCGGAGAGGCAAACCGAAAACACAGTTTTCAAGGTTAATTATCCCGAACCGACTCCTATCTTATTTAAAGATAGCAAAAAGTGAGAGAAGAATAAAAACCTCCTCCCCCTGTTTCAGCTATTTTTAACCAGCTACAAATACACTCCGCCAGATTCAATGCTGAACCGTTACGGTCCAACCCGCCCCCTCGACCTCCAGACAAAAGGTGCACGACCGGTCTCCGTCGTCGGCAAGCCGAAAACTCCAGCACCGACCTTCGACGGTAATCTGCCACGATGTAATCTCGAGACTA
Source organism: uncultured Barnesiella sp. (assembly GCF_946496565.1). NCBI lineage: Bacteria > Pseudomonadati > Bacteroidota > Bacteroidia > Bacteroidales > Barnesiellaceae > Barnesiella > uncultured Barnesiella sp. The sequence continues at coordinate 76,416 of NZ_CAMMHD010000004.1, read as the reverse complement.
CGGCTTGCCTCCCATCCGGCAGACCAAGGCAGCACCACACTCCACAACCAGCACCCCAAAGCCGAAAACAATTTACACGCTACGATACTCGTCATACCTCATCCCTATCGTTATGCCGCCGACGCTCCGGCAGCGGTTATACAAAAAGGGCGTAAGCTGCATCGTCCATCCGTTTTCAAGGCTCTGGTAAACCCACACACAAGACAAACGACAAGCTCACGCCCGTTGTATAACAAGCGTGAGCGTCCAGTTGTCATTATCTCTGTGTGTTAAGAATTTACCAGATTCTGAAAACGAGATAATTTCCGAACGCTTTTTACGTTTCCCTCAAAAATTCAGCCGTAAAGTTATCACTTTTTTTCGGTTGCACCTCATGCAAAACGAGAAACATGATGCCCGACATACTTCAAAAAAAACATACAAGAGTCCCTCCATACTGTCTGCCAATCGAAAATCCAGATGGAGACCCTGCGAAAAAGGGCTGTATCGTACATTACGACACAGCCCCAAGGAATTGAGGGTAAGACCCTCTTCTGAAATTTATGGAATTAAAGCTATTCCCTATTAGCCATCTCGGTCATCTTGTTGAGTATGCTAACATATCTTTTCTGTTGTTTCGGAGTCAGTTCGTCATTTACCCCAGACAGTTTCTCAGAGAGTTCAGTCGCCTTTTGGGCTATCTTTGCATACGACACAGCTGCTGACAAATCTCCCGAGGCCGCCTTTTTGACCGCAGCCACATATTCGTCGACACACTCTTCGTAGAGATCGAGTACGGCATCCCAGTCACCATCTGCCGGAATATCCAAAGAAGCCGATTCGGTCTTTTTGGGCCGCCATACCTCTTCTGGTTCTCCAAAGATATATGATATGTTTTCTGCCTTGTCGAGAATTCTGCGAGAGTACTTGTAACGGAATTTGAAATCGTCAACTGGTCCCCAACAGTCGTAACATCCATCCCGGCATTAACTTCTTTGAGAGGCGTTCCACAAACGCGGCTTCTGAATCCTTCAATGCCAAAATAAAGAGCTTCCGTTCGCAGTTCAGAGGAGTAAAGGATAAGGCGTTCTTCTTGTTCAGACTAGCTAAAATTTATGCTTAATCTTATGAATCCCTCAGGTTTTTACGTTGATCCCCGACTTGTACTCCGACGCGTCGATATTGCCGCGCATCTTGTCGGCTGCCTTCCAAATCTCCTTCTCAAAGCCTATATCGGCTGTATTCATTGCTGCCATAGATACTCACAAATGGGATATTTGGAGTAAAGGTAACAACTTTTACAAAAAAAATACCATTTACGGGAGAAATTAGACGCCTCGTCCCAGATGAAACGGCTTTGCTCCCCCGCGGCATATGCCGCGGGCAAAATGCGATGCCACGGCCCTCACTCGTGCAGACCCCGGCGGCGCAGGTAGTCGAGCAGGAAGGCGGGGCGGTCGGTCTGCAAGATGCGGCAGCCCAGCGAGTCGACAAGGCAGCCATACTCCCGGTCGGGTGCCGAAAGCGCACGGTCATCGTCGTGTCCGCCAGCGAGGGTGTCCCACAAGAGGTTGTACCAGATGAGCGACTTGCCTCGGAGCGAACGGGCCAGCTGACGGGGCAGCGGATTGTCGTCACGGGCATACAGCAGTTCGAATGCGGCCGGCTGCATGGCGCGGACAAACGCTTCTACCTGCTCCCGGGCTCCCGGTTTGTCGAGGTTGACCACCGGCATATAGATGACCCGGTCGAGGTATTTGCCGTAGAGGGCTCTGACTTCGGCGGCGGGACGGCTCCCCTTCATCACAATCTGGCGGGTGGTTCCTGTCTTTTCGAGCAGCTCGTACACCTGGTCGAAGTAGCGGTCGGCCTTGTCGAGGTTGATCATGACTTTTCCCCGGGCCAGCCGCAAGGCCTCCTCGAGGGTGGGTACCCGGTGACGGGTCCTGATGCCGCACCCGTTTTTCAGGTACAGGGTGCGTATCGAGTCGAGCGTCCACTCCCCTACCTTGCCTCTGCCGGTTGTGGTGCGGTCGAGCGTGTCGTCGTGCATCAAAATCAACTTGCCGTCGCGGGTGCGCTGCAAATCGAGTTCGACCATGTCGACCCCCATATCGATGGCGCTCTGTATCGCCGCCAGGGAGTTCTCGGGGAAGTTGCGCCAGTCGGCCCGATGAGCAACCACGATTACCGACGACAGTTCGCGGTCCAACAACCGCTCCCGTATCTGTTCGGCCCGCTCTTGCGCCCAAGCCGACACGGCCAGCAGCCACAATGTGGCCACGGCCCATAACCTCAAATGTTTTACACTGTTGATTTTCATTATCTTACCTTTTTATGCCAATAAAAAAAGTTCCTCGATACGAGAAACTCACCCAATGATATGTTTTGAAAGATAGATAATGAAGTGGAGTATAGCGGACTCGAACCGCTCACCTCGACACTGCCAGTGTCGCGCTCTAGCCAGATGAGCTAATACCCCTTGAGCTGATTTGCGCTGCAAAGATAAGCGCTTTTTTCGAACCGTGCAAAGATATTTTCAACTTTTTTCTGCATTTAAAATCGAGCGCCTCATCTTCAAAGAGTTATATCCCGAAAAAAATAGACCATAGAAAAAAGCGGAGCGAATGTAGTGAACATCCGCCCCGCTCGCAAGGAGATGAAATCTTTTACGTTTCTCTCTTATTCTTGCTTTTATGCTATTTTATCACCGGGACAAAGGTGAAATCGAACCGATAGGTGTCGAGCGGCAACCGGTAGGCGGGCAATATGCCGGGGCCACAGGTGGCGGTACCTACCCCGGTTTGGGCAGCATCGAGGTGAACGGTGACCGTACCGTCGGCATGCAACTCGTTTACGTGGGTGGCGGCATCGATGCAGGCATCGGTGTAGGGCGTGGCGCTGAACTGGAAGGAAGCATCGGCCGTGACTCTCCAGCCGTTACCGGCCTCGCTGCCGAAGGTTGCCCAACGGGTATCGGTGCGGTTGCCGGTGGCCTGGGGCACTACATAGCAGTGGAACATCTCGTCGGGGCTGGTCTCGTAAAGGGCTATCTTGCCGGCGAGGCGGTCGACGTAGGTCTCCATATCGCCCCGGCCCAGATAGGTTACCCGACGGCAGTTCCCGGCCGGCATCCCGAAGGTGAGGCCCACGCGGGGCAACGACTTCACCACCGTGGTGTCGGGGGTGAATGTGGTGTGTACCGTCAACACCCCCTTGCGGTCGAAGGCGTAGGTGAGTGTGCCCTCTCCTATCGATTGGCCTTGTGCATTGGTGAGGGCAATGGCCACCTCGCATCCGTTCTTGCCCGGCTCGATCGAGGTGACCCGCTGCGATACCGACGAGAGGCCGGCCTTCGCCCACAACTGGCCGCTGGTCTTGTCCTTCTTGTCGTTCTCGGTCAAGGGACGGTAGAGCGAGAGCACCAGGGGCGAGGCTATCATCTCGGTGCCGTTGTAGCGATAGGAGGTCAGGGCGCCGGTCTCGGGCGATACGGTGGCCGATACCCGGTCGTTGCTCCAGGTGTAGCCGTCGCGTTTCAGCGACCGACCCGAAGGCAGATCGATTTTGGCCTCGTAGCGCGGATTGGCCTCGAGCACGAACTGGTCGTAGGCCACCTCGTCGGTCGTCTGGACAAAGGCCGTAGCGTGATTGGGGGTCCAACTGAGGTTGAGGTAGGCCTCTCGGGCGTCGCGGGGCAGTGCCACACGACCCAAGGCGACATCGACCGTCTGGTGCGGAGCGCAGGCAACCACCTGCTCGCCCCGGGCCACGACGGTACCGTTGTCGGCCGTCACGTTCCAGTGCAGGGTATAGGCGTCGAGGTCGGTAAAGTCGTGCCAGTTTTTCACCGTGACGGTGAGGTTGTCGGCATCGGTGAGGGTCGACTTGATGTATTGGTAAACATGCTTGACGGCATGGAGATGGGGGTGCGGCTCGCGGGCGGCATTGACCAGACCGTTGCAGCAGAAGCTGCCGAACGAGGGTATCCCCTCGGGGCCGTAGTCGCCACCGTAGCTCCAGTACCAGCGGCCGTTGGCATCGACCTCGCGGAACGACTGGTCTACCCAGTCCCAGATGCAACCGCCCTGAGCCATCGGCTCCGACTCGAACACCTTCCAGTAGTCCTGCAGACCGCCCTCGCTGTTGCCCATGGCGTGGGCATACTCACACAGGATGAAGGGGCGGTAGATGTCGGGCTGGGCCAGATAGGCCTTTATCTCGTCGATGCTGCGGTACATGCGGCAATAGATGTCGGTATTGAAGTTCTGCTCGGCGCGCTCGTACTGCACGGGGCGGTTGGTCTCGACCGACTTGAGCCAGCGATAGGTGTGTTCGAAGTTGACCCCGTTGCCGGCCTCGTTGCCCAGCGACCAGATGGAGATCGAAGGGTGGTTCTTGCTCCGCTCGTACATGCGCCGCGTGCGGTCCATGTGAGCCTTGAGCCAGGTGGTATCCTTGGCCAGCGTAGCCGGGCCGTAACCCATGCCGTGCGACTCGATGTTGGCCTCGTCGATGACATAGAGTCCGTAGCGGTCGCACAGGTAGTACCAATAGGGGTTGTTGGGATAGTGGGCGCAACGCACCGTATTGATGTTGTTCTGCTTCATCAGCTGTATATCTTTCAGCATCAACTCCTTGCTCACGGTGCGGCCGCGATCGGAGAACTCGTGACGGTTCACCCCCTTGACCAGGACGGGCACCCCGTTGATGCAGAAGCGGCCCTCCTTGACCTCCGAGGTCTTGAAGCCCACCGGGCAACCGGTCGTCTCGACCACCCGTCCGGCCTCGTCCTTCAGATTCACAACCAACGTATAGAGATAGGGCTGCTCGGCGCTCCAGGGGTGAGCATCGGGTATCACCTGCTCGAAGCTCACGATACTGTCGGCCGACACCTCGCGGGTATCGCGCACCACCAGCCGGTTGTCGGCATCGTACAACTCGTAGGCCACGGTAGGCTTTTCAATCCCGCCGACTCCGCCCACATGCACGGCCAGCGACAACTCGCCATCCCGGTAGTCCTGCCGGTCGAGCGGCGACACCACCTTGTAGTCGGCAATATACTGCTGCGGCGTGCTGTACAGATAGACATCGCGCTCGATGCCGCTCAACCGCCACATATCCTGACACTCGAGATACGAACCCGCACTCCAGCGATAGACCTCGACGGCCAGCACGTTCTCGCCCGGTTTCACGCGGTCGGTCACATCCCACTCGGCCGGGGTCTTGGAGTCCTGGTTGTAGCCCAGCAGCTCACCGTTGAGCCACACGTAGTAGAACGACGCGGCCCCCTCGAAACAGAGCACGATGCGACGCCCGGCCCACGAGTCGGGCACGGTGAAGGTGCGGCGATACGAGCCCACCTCGTTTTCGGCGTAAGGCACCAGGGGCGGATTTTTCTTGAAATTGAACATGGGGTCGTCGAACTCGTACGACTCGTTCACATAGATGGCCGTACCGTATCCCTGACGCTCCCAGTTGCCGGGCACCTCTATCTCGTTCCAGTTGCCCACGTAGTAGTCGGGGCGGTAGAAGTCGACCGGCCGCGTGTCGGGGTTGCGCACCCAGTTGAACCGCCAGGCTCCGTTCAGACTCATGTAGTAGGGCGACGACTCACAGGCCTGCTCGCGAATAGCCTCGACATCGCCCGCCGCATAAGGCCACACATAGGCATGCGGGGTCAGTTTGTTCAGTCCCGTGGCATATTGGCTTTGCCACTCGGGCTGGTTCTGTTGGGCCTGCATGGTCGCTGCCGTCAGACAAGCGAGGCAGAGGCCCGTCCATATTGTTCTCTTCATCGTTTCAAAAAAGTATAGATTTCAAAAAAAGTTACCTTCACACATCCTCACTCCAGCGGGAGCCCTACCCGACCGTCCTTGATTTCGGCCAGCTTGCGGGCCAGTTCCTCGACAACGGCCGGATATTGGGCAGCCACGTTTTTCGTCTCGCCCTTATCGCTGCGCATGTCGTAAAGCTGAGGGTCGGGGCTGTTACCGGTCTCGATACCCACGTTGCTGTTGTAGGGGCTACCCTCGCCCGGTTCGAGGTATTTCCAGTCGGCGGTAATAATCGAGAGGTTGTTCTGGGCATTCTGCTCGACCAGCGAGCTGCGCCCTTGACGGTCTTTGCCCAGCCAGGCATCGAGCCAGTTCTCGCTGTCGGGAGCAGCTCCGGCAGGCATCGACACCCCCAGCAGCGAGGCCAGCGAAGCCATCCAGTCGAGCTGACAAACCAGCGCGTCGGAGACTGCCGGTTGCACATGACCGGTCCAGCGAAGAATGCACGGCACGCGGGTACCGGCCTCGTACAGGCTGTATTTGCCTCCGCGGAAGGGTCCGCCCGGCTTGTGGTTGCCCAGCAGCTCGACCGCCTGGTCACGATAACCGTCGTCTACCACCGGCCCGTTGTCGCTCGAGAGAATCACAATCGTATTCTCGTCGAGACCCAGCCGCTTCAGCGCAGCCATCACCTCGCCCACGCTCCAGTCGAACTGCAGCAGCACGTCGCCTCGCGGTCCCATACCCGACTTGCCGGCAAAACGGGGGCCAGGCACCCGGGGCACATGAGCATCCTGCGTGGCAAAGTAGAGGAAGAAGGGCTCGTTCTTGTGCTGCTCGATGAAGTCGATGGCCTTGGCCGTCAACTCATCGGCAATCCGGTCGTCTTTCCACAGGGCCGACTTGCCCCCCTTCATAAACCCGATGCGAGAAATGCCGTTCACAATACTCTGGTTGTGACCGTGCGAAGGGAGCATGGTGAGCAACTCGGGGTTGTTCTTGCCCGTAGGTTCGCCAGGAAAATTTTTCTGATAGCTGACGTAGATGGGGTCGTCGGGGTCGAGATTCGCTACCCGCCCGTTCTCCACAAACACGCAGGGCACGCGGTCGCCCGTGGCCGCCATGATGTAGGAGTAGTCGAACCCGATGTCCGACAGGTTGGGCGAAATGAGCCCGTTCCAGTCTTGCGTCCCCTTCTTGTCGCCCAACCCCAGATGCCACTTGCCTATGGCACCGGTCGTGTAACCAGCCTCGTGAAACATGTCGGCCAAGGTGTAACGGTCGGGGCGTATGATCATACCGGCATCGCCATCGGCAATGCCCGTGCCCTGCCGACGCCAGGCATACTCGCCGGTGAGCATGGCATAGCGGGCCGGCGTACTGGTGGCCGCCGCACTATGGGCATTGGTAAAGCGCACCCCCTCGGCGGCCAGTTGTTCGACGTGGGGCGTGCTGATGGTCTTGGCGCCGTTGCAACTCAAGTCGCCATAGCCGATGTCATCGGCATAAATGAATATGACGTTGGGCGTTTGCGACTCCCGCTCGGCGGCATGGCTCGCGAAAGGAAGCGGCAGAGCCATCAAAGGTAATATCAAAGGTATCGATTTCATCTCTTTCTCTGTTTTGTGTATCGTATGGATGGCACCCTTGCCCCGCATAGAGCAGGGTGCGGTAAAAGTCAAAAAAAATTGTTCTTCGGGAAGCCGTATCAGGGCTATCCCCTGGGCTGTCGGGCGACTATTGCACCATCACCTCGTCGAAGTACATCCAGACCTTCTGCCCTTCGCGCACATCGCCGGCCGGACAGAGACCCGGATTCACCACCTCGAACTTCAGATAACGGGCTTTCACCCCGAGGTTGTCGAAACGGGCATCCTCGATAGCCATGCGGTTCTCGAAAATCTCCTCCCGGGAATAGCGAATCTCGCCCACCGGGCGGTAGTTCTTCTTGTCGTTCGAAACCGACAGCCTGATTACGGCAGGCTTGTGAACCGCCATGCCCGAGTTGGTGATGCAGCCGAGAGTCACCTCGCTCACCGGGGTCTTCTTTCCCAGGTCAATCACAAACGTGGCATCCTGGTCGTACCAGCCCACCCACTCCGAATCGGTATGGCGCAAACTGCCCCGCACACCGTTAGTGAGTACACCGGCACTCCCGTTGTTGGCTATCTCCCGTTTGCCCGTAGCCAGATTCCACTGCATATCCAGGGTGAGGGTCTTCCCCATCTGCACACCTTGTGCAAAGGTAGCCGCCCGAACACAGGTGGAGGCATCGACCGTAAACGGTTTTTCGTATAGCGGCGACGTGGCCACCGGCTCCGTGCCGTCGCAGGTGTAGCGTATCTCCACATCGGGGCGGATGCACGAGAGGTCTACCTGCAGTCTCTTCTTCTCGGGGGTAACCCGGTGGTCGATGTTGTACATCGAGCGGGCGCAAGTCACGCCCAATGCCTCGAGGTGAGGCAACACCCGGTCGAGCCGGGCGAGGAATCCGGGCCAATCCTTCGTGCCCTTTTGAGTCCAGGCCACATCGGCCAAGGCCAGCAACCGGGGAAAAAGCAGATACTCCACATCGGCCGGCGAGTTGCAGAACTCGGTCCACATCGAAGCCTGTACCCCCATCAGCAGCGATTCGTAGGCCGGTTTCCAATCCTGCTGCACCGGCTCATACTGGTAGACATCCTTCAGGGTATTGTTGCCGAAATAGGTAAACGGCTCGAACCACTGGGGTCCCTGATAACGAATGAGATAAAGCACCCGGGCCGGAGTCATCACAAACCGATGCCCCTGTTCGGCCGCCTTGAGAGCCGCCTTGCCCAAACCTTGCCAACCGTAGATGATGGCCCCCTCGGGCAGGGTACTGTTGGTGAGCTCGTCCCAGCCCATCACCTCCTTGCCCTTGCTGCGCACATAGTCGCACATGCGGGTCATAAAGTAACTTTGCAGCTCCTCGATATGGTCGATGTGCTCGGCCTTCATGCGGGCCTGGCACAACGGGCATCGTGCCCAGTTTACCTTCGAAGCCTCGTCGCCACCCAGGTGTATGTATTTCGAGGGGAAGAGTTCGACAATCTCGTCGATGACATCCTCGAGAAACGAAAACACGCTGTCGTTGCCGGCACAATAGACAATCTCGGAGTTCTTCCCGCCGATGCCCGGCAACACCCCGATAAAGCGGTCCTCCACGGGGCAGGCCAACTGCGGATAGGCAGCCAGCGACGAATTGGTGTGGGCCGGCATCTCAATCTCGGGGATTACCTCGATCTGACGTTCGGCCGCATAGCGCACAATCTCCCGAATATCGTCCTGCGTATAGTATCCGCCCTCGGTAGCCTCCTCGCCCCGCTCCTGGTTGCGGCGGTTGGGAAAGAGCTCGTCGCGCTTCACGCGCCAGGCTCCCACCTGCGTGAGGCGGGGGTACTTCTTAATCTCGATGCGCCAGCCGTTGTCGTCGACCAGATGCAAGTGCAGCTTGTTGATTTTCAGTATCGAGGCCGCCTCGATAATCTGCAACAAATCTTTTTTGGGCATAAAGTAGCGCGACACGTCAATCATCAGCCCCCGATATCCGAACCGCGGAGCGTCGTCAATCGTCATCGCCGGCACCCGGCAAAGGTTACGCGCCACAGGCTCCACCCCCTCGATGGCGGGCGGGAGCAACTGACGCAACGTCTGCAAGGCATAGAAGAAACCGGCATCGCCCGACGCCTTTATCGTCATCCGCCCGGCAGACACCTCGAGCCGATAAGCCTCGGGGGCCATCGAGGGCACCGTCATCAGCCGCACATCGGGCTCGGGAGCTCCTACCTCGATGGCCGGCAGAAAACCGGCCGTGCGGCCCAAGCGGTCGACAAAAGTCGAGACCATCTGCAACTGCGACTCACACTCCACCCCGATTGTTGTCGAGGGGGTAAAGTAGAAATAGCCGCTGTCTACGCTGCATGTCATCGGCGCCGGTATCACCGGCAACGCCTCGGCCCCGACCGACTCGCCCGCCCATACCGGCAGGCTCAACCCCAGAGCGCAAGCAATCCATAGTTTTATTTTCATGGCTCTCCCCTCGTTTATTCGTTAATGGGAAACTCGTTCAAGATCGGGTCGTCGTATTGTATTTGCAGCCGCTTCAGCTCCTTCTTCAGGTCACGGGTAATCTCCTCGGTACCCTCCTGCCCGTAGATGTTGTGCATCTCGCAAGGGTCGTTCTTCAAGTCGTAGAGCTCCCACACGTCGATGTCGTTGTAGAAGTGGATGAGCTTGTAGCGATCGGTGCGTACGCCATAGTGGCGCTTCACCATGTGCTCGGCAGGGAACTCGTAGAAGTGGTAGTACATCGAGGTGCGCCAGTCGGCCGGCGACTCGCCCCGCAACAGCGGAACCAGCGACTCACCCTGCATGTCGTCGGGCACGGTAACCCCGGCCAGTTCGAGGAAGGTGGGCGCATAGTCGATATTCTGCACCATCTGAGGAATGTCGCCCCGTTTGTCGAGCCCCTTGGGCAGGTGCATGATGAGCGGCGTGTGCATCGACTCTTCATACATGAAGCGCTTGTCGAACCAGCCGTGCTCGCCCATGTAGAAACCCTGGTCAGAGGTATAGACCACGAGCGTATTGTCGAGCAGCCCCTCTTTCTCGAGGTAATCGAGCACCCGGCCCACATTGTCGTCGAGCGACTTCACCGTCTTGGCATAGTCGCGCATGTAGCGCTGGTATTTCCAGTGCACCAGCTCCTCGCCCTGCAGGTTGTCCTTGTAGAACTTGTCGATAATGGGATTATAGAAGTTGTCCCAGGCAGCCTTCTGGGCCGAATCCATACGTCCGTAAAAAGACTCATACAGCGATTTCAGTCGGCTATCCTTATCGGCGCGCAACATCTTCAGGTCGTAAATCAGGTCCATGTCCTTGGCGATGCTCATCTCTTGAGCCGCAGCGGCCAGACGGCCCTCATACGTATCGTTGAAGGTCTCGGGATAAGGGAACTCACGGTCTTCGTACAGCGTGAGGTTGCAGGTATCGGCCATCCAGTTGCGATGAATCGCCTTGTGGTGGATAAAGAGGCAGAAAGGTTTCGACTTGTCGCGCTTGTTTTGCAGCCAGTCGAGGCTCTCGTCGGTAATGATGTTGGTCACATAGCCGTGCTTGCGCACCGTATCGTTGTTCTGTGTAATGAAATCGGGGTTGTAATAGTCGCCCTGTCCCGGCAGAATCTCCCAGAAATCGAAACCCGTAGGCAACGACTCGAGGTGCCATTTGCCCACGATAGCCGTCTGGTAACCGGCCTGCCGCAACAGTTTGGGCATGGTTTGCTGCGAGCTGTCGAACCGGCAGGTAGTGTTGTCGGTAAAACCGTTTTTATGACTGAACTTGCCGGTAATCATGCAAGCCCGGCTGGGACCGCTCAGCGAGTTGGTCACGAAGCTGTTGGTAAACCGCACGCCGTCGCGAGCGATGCGGTCGAGATTGGGAGTCTCGATATAGCGGGTATCATAGCAACTCATCATTTGAGCCGTATGGTCGTCGGTCATAATATAGATGATATTGGGGCGTAGCGCCTCCCTCTTGGTGTTCTGGCACGAAGCCAAACTACCCACTACCGCAAAAGAGGCTACGGCATAAAGCCAGTTGGAGTCAATCGATTTCATAAGGATTAAAGCACTTATAGGTTGGACAAATAACAGATTCTACAAATATATAAATAGAAAAGCACAATGACAAATGAGACATCCATCTCCATACGACTTTCGCAAAATCTTCTTACCTTTGTAACTGATATAACCGTTCAAAAACCGTTCGAGATGATTATCTTCAACACCACCTATCATGCCGACAATGCTCGCAAAGACGAGTTTATCGACTGGCTGAAAGAGTCGTATATCCCTACCGTCGTGGAGCACGGCCTGCTGCGGGAGCCGCAACTGACCCGCATCTTTGCCGATAACGAAGACGAAGGCACCAGCCTCTCGCTCCAGTTCAAATCGCCCGATACCGAATCGCTGGAACGCTGGCACGAGGAGTGCGGCGAGGCGCTGCTTGCCGAGATGCAAAAACGGTTTGGCGATCAGGTTTTGGGATTCAGCACCTTGCTCGAAGTAATCGACTTGTAAATGACACCCGAGAACGACCGAGTAATCATAGGCATCGACCCCGGCACCAACGTGATGGGCTACGGCATCTTGCGCGTAGTCAAGAACAAGCCCGAGGTGGTGGCGCTGGGGGTGATTCAGCTCAACAAGTTCGAGAGCCACTACCTGCGTTTGCGGCGCATCTTCGACCGGGTGCTGGGCCTCATTGAGCAATATCTGCCCGACGAGATGGCCATCGAGGCTCCCTTCTTCGGCAAGAACGTGCAGTCGATGCTCAAACTGGGCCGCGCCCAGGGGGTAGCCATGGCGGCCGCCCTCTCGCGCGATATTCCCATCACCGAATATGCCCCCCTGAAAATAAAGATGTCGATTACCGGCAACGGCGGTGCCTCGAAAGAGCAGGTGGCCGCCATGCTGCAACGCATCCTCCACATCCCCGAGGAGAACATGCTGCCCCAGCTCGATGCTACCGACGGTCTGGCGGCCGCCCTCTGCCACTTCTACCAGACCAACCGGCCTCAGGAGCCCAAGAGCTACAACAGCTGGAAGGACTTCATCAGCAAGAACCCCGACAAGGTCTCGAACGGGAAACCTTTGCCCAAGAAATAGCGTCCGACCCGCGTCGCATCAGCTCCCGCCCCGGTCCTCAGCTACATATTATCTCCATTATTGGCAGAATATTTGTTTGTTTCCTCTGCTCTGTCGGGCGAAAAACAGAATATTTCACCACATCACCCACCCCAAAGAAGAGATTATTTCGAGAGGCCAAACGATAATTAGCGTTACCTTTGTACACGGGGATTTCCAATCCTGCCCTTTTTTGTATTCACGCCATACCTCTACATGATATGACTACTCTGAAACAACTACTCGACCAACGCATTCTCGTGCTCGACGGAGCCATGGGAACCATGATACAACGCTACGGACTCGGCGAACGGGAGTTCCGGGGCGAACGCTTTGCCCACACCGACGTGGAGCTGAAGGGCAACAACGACCTGCTCTGCCTCACCGCACCGCACATCATCGACGAGATACACCGGGCCTACCTCGAGGCCGGGGCCGATATTATCGAGACCAACAGCTTCAATGCCAACGCCATATCGATGGCCGACTATCGGCTCGAAGGGGCCGTGCGCGAAATCAATTTCGCTGCTGCCCGTCTGGCCCGCCAAGCGGCCGACGACTACTCGACTGCCGAGAAACCGCGCTTCGTAGCGGGGTCGGTAGGACCTACGAACAAGAGCTGCTCCATGTCGCCCGACGTGGAGAATCCCGCCCTGCGCAGCCTCCATTTCGACACCCTTGCCGCAGCCTATCGCGAACAGATGGAGGCGCTCGTCGAGGGAGGCGTAGACCTGCTGCTCGTCGAGACCATCTTCGACACCCTCAATGCCAAAGCCGCCCTGTGGGCTGCGCGGCAGGCCATGGAGTCGGCGGGTCGCGAGGTGCCCGTGGTGCTCTCGGTCACCGTTACCGAAAGCGGCCGCACCCTCTCGGGGCAAACCCTCGAGGCGTTCCTCACCTCGGTATCGCACGCCTCCCTGCTGGCCGTGGGACTCAACTGCTCGTTCGGGGCCCGCGACATGAAGCCCTGGCTGCAACGCCTGGCGGCCATGGCCCCCTGCTACGTGAGCGCCTATCCCAACGCGGGACTGCCCAACCAGTTGGGCGAATACGACGAAACACCCCAGTCGATGGCCGTACAAATCAAAGAGTTTATCGACGAGGGGCTGGTCAACATCGTGGGCGGTTGCTGCGGAACCACCCCCGAACACATTGCGGCCTATCGCGAACTCGTGGCCGGGGCTGCGCCCCGTCGTCCGGCTCCCCGCGACCATAGGCTGCACTTGAGCGGACTCGACGACCTGGTAGTCTCGCGCGAGACCAACTTCGTAAACATCGGCGAGCGATGCAACGTAGCCGGCTCGCGCAAATTCCTGCGGCTCATTCACGAAAAGAACTACGCCGAGGCGCTCGACATCGCCCGCCAGCAGGTCGAGGCGGGAGCACAGGTCATCGACATCAACATGGACGACGCCATGCTCGACGCCCGCGACGAGATGGTCAACTTCCTGAACCTCATCGTCTCCGACCCCGACATCTACCGGGTACCCGTCATGATCGACTCGTCGAAATGGGAGGTCATCTCGGCGGCTCTCAAATGCCTGCAAGGCAAGGCGATTGTCAACTCCATCAGCCTCAAGGAGGGTGAAGAGCTCTTTCTGCAACACGCCCGCGAAATCAAACGGATGGGGGCGGCTGTGGTGGTGATGGCCTTCGACGAACAGGGGCAGGCCGATACCTATGAACGCAAAATCGAGGTTTGTGCCCGAGCCTACCGGCTGCTCACCGAGGTAGCAGGCATGGCTCCCTGCGACATCATCTTCGACCCCAATGTGCTGGCCATAGCCACCGGCATCGAGAGCCACGACAACTACGCCGTCGACTTCATCCGCGCCACGGCCTGGATTCACCAGCACCTACCCGAGGCCAAGGTGAGCGGCGGGGTGAGCAACCTCTCCTTCTCCTTCCGGGGTAACAACTACATACGCGAGGCGATGCACGCCGTCTTCCTCTACCACGCCATTGCCCAAGGGCTCGACATGGCCATCGTCAACCCGGCCACCTCGGTGACCTACGACGACCTGCCTGCCGAGACCCTCACGCTCATCGAGGATGTGGTGCTGAACCGCCGCCCCGATGCGACCGAACGGCTCATCGACTTTGCCGCCCGGCACCGGGAGGAGGCCGACAAACCGAATAGGACCGAACCGCAGGAACGCACAAGTGTACCCGTAGCCGACCGGCTGCGACAGGCGCTTGTCAAAGGGTTGTCGACCCACCTCGAGAGCGACCTGGCCGAAGCGGTGGCCCAATACGGGTCGGCCATCGCCGTCATCGAACAGCCCCTCATGGAGGGGATGAACCGCGTGGGCCAGCTCTTCGGCGAGGGAAAGATGTTCCTGCCCCAGGTGGTCAAGAGTGCCCGCACCATGAAGCAGGCCGTGGCCATCCTGCAACCCCTCATCGAACAGGAGAATGCCCGCACGGGCGAGACGGCGAAACGGGGCAAATTCATCATCGCCACCGTCAAGGGCGACGTGCACGACATCGGCAAAAACATCGTCGGCGTCATCCTCGCCTGCAACAACTTCGAGGTGATAGACCTGGGCGTAATGGTCCCGGCCGAACGCATTGTCGAACGGGCCATTGCCGAAAAGGCCGACTTCGTGGGGCTGAGCGGGCTCATCACCCCCTCGCTCGAAGAGATGGGTCACGTCGTGGCCGAGATGGAGAAGGCCGGCTTGCGCACCCCGGTCATCATCGGCGGGGCCACCACCTCGCGGCTGCATACCGCCGTGAAGATAGCCCCGCGGTACAGCGGGCCCGTCGTCCACGCCGGCGACGCCTCGCAAAATCCGCTCATCGCCGCACAACTGCTCAACCCGCAGACCCGCCAGAGCTTCATCGTCTCGCTGCAAGCCGAGCAGGAGGCTCTGCGCCGTTCGCAGAAACCGGCCGACACCCTGCCCCTGGCCGAGGCCGAACAGCGGGCTCCCCGCATCGACTGGGCCCACTACGTTGCGCCGCGTCCCCGGGAGTTGGGCCGCCACACGATTGCCCCCACCATCACCGAGATTCGCCCCTACATCAACTGGCGGGCCTTCTTTGCCGTGTGGAAGATAGGAGCACAATATGCCGCCATAGCTGACATGCGGGGCTGCGACCACTGCCGGGCCGCCTGGCTCGCCGCATTCCCCACGGCCGAGCGGGCCAAAGCCACCGAAGCAATGCAACTCTACAAGGAGGCCAACCGACTGCTCGACATCCTCGAACGCGAAAACAACGATTCGCCCCGAGGGGTCTATCTGCTGACCGAAGCATCGAACCGCGACAACCTCATACGTCTGCACCTGCCCGAGGGCGACCTGCTCGAAATTCCCTGCCTGCGCCAACAGGTACGCAAGCCCGAAGCCGATGCCTGCTACTATGCCCTGAGCGACTTTGTACGCCCCGAGCAGACCGGAGCCCCCGACTATGCCGGACTCTTTGCCGTCACGGCCGGCGGCGACATACAGCGACGCATCGAACGGCTGCGCCTCGCCGGCGACGACTACAACGCCCTGCTGTTGCAATCGCTGGCCGACCGCCTGGCCGAAGCCGCTTCGGAGTGGCTGCACCTGAAGGTGCGGCGCAAACTGTGGGGATATGCTCCCGACGAACCCGCTCTCGGTCTGCCGGCTCTCCTGGCCGGAAACTACCGCGGCATACGCCCGGCCGCAGGCTACCCCTCACTGCCCGACCACTCGCTCTTCTTCGACTGGGACCGGGCACTCGACCTCGGAGAGATAGAGATTACCCTCACCGAAAACGGGGCCATGTATCCCAACGCCTCGACCGCCGGGCTCTACCTGGCTCACCCCGATGCCCGCTATTTCCACATCGGCCACATCGCCCCCGACCAGCGCGAGCGGTATGCCCGTCAGCGGGGTCTCTCGCTCGAGGCCACAACCAAATGGCTCTCGGTATGATTCGTAATTTTTAACCCACACAGAGAATTAACAAATCTCATCGAACCAACCACCCGTTGCGATTGTTATAGCCGGGACAGACCAATCATCATCACGACTATGACACACCATCGCCTTCGGGTCCTCCTCCTTGCACTGTCGGCGGGCATCGCGCTTGCTCAAGCTCAGGCGGATATGGACGACCTAATCGCCCGACTCGACACGACGTCGAACTACCAGAGCTCGTTTACCTACCGGGTGACGCTGCCCATCACCGACTCTGAAATCGAATACCGCGCCCGACTCGACTACCGCAGGGAGCCGGCCGATACCTTGTGCGGGTACAGTTACCTCATTGATTACAAGGCCGAGAACGACACCTGCCACTATCGCAACTTTGCGGCGTATGCCTCGGGTCACAGCTTTCGATTCGACCGCAACCGGCTGCGGGAGTATCACCACGACGAAAACCCCGAGCCCTTTGTTCCACGGGGCCGCAATCTCGGGGTGCACCGCTCGGGGTTGTTTGCCGAACTCTTCCCGGCTGAGATGGCCCGGCAACTGAACGAATTTCGGGCGAAACCCGACTGCCGGGTGCTCTTCTTCCCCGACACGACGGTGCAGGGAGAACGCTGCCACGCCATACTGGTGACCGACTCGATGCGGGGCGAGGTGGCCTGCACCATACTCTATACCTTCGACCCCACTACCGGACTGCCTCTCTACCGCGAGACCGAGAACAATCCCGGCCATCTGGGTTCGCAAACGGTTGTGGTGAGGTATGGCCCGAGCCGTACCGATACCCGTTTCTCTCCCGACCACTTCGGCGAAGAGCATCTGCTACACGCCTACAACGAGGTGTTCCACCTCTTTCGCGAAGGGAGCTATGCCGCCAGCGACCGCGTGGGACAACAGGCCCCCCGGTTCGACCTGCCCTGGAGTGAGCGCCGCTTCACCTCCGACCACCTGAAGGGGCAGGAGACCCTGCTGCTGTTCCTCGATACCCAAGGCCAGTTTTGCACCCCGGTGCGACAGACGGTCGAGGCGATTTCGCAGCAAGAAAATCTGACCCCGGTACTGCTCTACGCCGACCGGGAACCCGAGGCTACCCCCAATCCGGCCGGAGCCATCGTACTGAAACACGCGGCGAAAACCGCTACCACCTACGGCGTGACCGGCTACCCCACCCTCTTTCTACTCGACCCCGATGGGAGAATTCGCTGGGTCAAGGTAGGCTACACCCCCTCGCTGGCCGAGGAGCTGGAACTGGCCATCCGACAGATGCGCCACCCGTCGAAACAACCTCCACATTAAAAATCATTTATACATTCACTACAATGGAAACAACAGCATTCAAAGGCACCCCCGTACATACCTACGGCAAACTGCCTCAAGTCGGGAGCATCGCTCCCCAGTTCACCCTCACCCGCGGCGACCTGACCGAACTGCGCAGCGAAGAGCTAAAGGGACGACGCATCGTCCTGAACATCTTCCCCAGCCTCGACACCGCCGTCTGCGCCACCTCGGTACGCAAGTTCAACCAACTGGCGGCCTCGCTCGACAACACCACCGTCGTAGCCGTGTCGAAAGACCTCCCCTTTGCCCAGTCGCGCTTCTGCTCGACCGAGGGCATCGAGAACCTCATCGCCGCCTCGGCCTTCCGCTCACCCGAATTTGGCAGGGAGTATGGAGTCGAGATGGTCAACGGTCCCCTGGCCTGCCTGCTGGCCCGAGCCGTAGTGGTTATCGACGAAACCGGCCGGGTAATCTACGAAGAACTCGTGCCCGAAATCACCCACGAACCTAACTACGAGGCAGCCATCAACGCGCTGAAACAGGAGTGGTAACACGACACTCGTACCATCCGACAAACTCAAGAATCGCCTCTCCGCACCGGTGTGGAGAGGCGATTCCCTTTTAAACACATCACCATCAAAAAGCAAGAAAATCTATCATATTTATTACAAACTATTCCACATTTTATCAAAAAGCATTACTTTTACACATCAAATCATCACATTGAATAGACATTTTATAATTTTAACGCACAACATTATGCCTAAAAAATTCAAACTTTTAGCAGTGCTAGCTGCATTGTGGTGTCTGATACTTCCGGCACCGGCAGTCACATCGCACCATGCCGTTGTGAAACAAAATGCACAAACGACTATCCAGAAACCACGCGAAGTAAAGGCCCACTTCAAGCATCGAAGTGTCAACACCATTCGAGGCAACCGGGCAACAGCGCCAAACAACATTGCCTCCACCGCCTTTTCACTCAAAAAGATACCCGCCGCACAGACGGTAACGATGCCCAACCTCATCGGGTCGGTAGTCCAGAGCAACGCAGGTCTCGACGTGGGCATCTACTCGATACAAGCAAACGGGCTGACCGCCATCAAAACCGACTATACCCTGAATGCGAGCAATGGCGGTGCCGCCCTGGACGGCAAATACATCTGCTGCTTCATGGACCAGTACATGGGGCAGGTATACGGCGCATACTACCGGCTGTTCGACATAGATGACTGGTCGCTGCTCGAACAAAACTACCAGGCCGACTTCAACCTGATGGCCGAGTGTATGACCTCCGACGGCAGCGACATATACGGCTGCTTCTACAAACAGGACCTGAGCGGATACGAGTTGGGCAAAATGAGTCTGACTCCCGTGAAACGGACCGGCACCATCTGCTCGCTCGACGAGCCCTATATCGCACTGGCATGCGATGCCAAGGCGCTATACGGAATCTATGGCGACGGACGCCTGGTAGAAATCAATAAAAGTACGGGCGAAGAGACCCCACTTGCCAACACGGGCATCGTGTCGAACTACCTTACTTCAGCTGCCTATGACAGCAAAACGGAGATTCTCTACTACGCATCCTGTACCGACACCGAGACCGCTCTCTACTCGATCGACTTCAACAACGCCTATGCCGTGGCCAAAATCTGCGACTTGCAGGGCGAGGTATGCGGCATGCACCTCATCGCTCCGCTTGCCGAAGATGGCGCACCGGCTGCGGTTACCGACCTGGCCGTATCGTTCACCGACGGCTCTCTGAGCGGAAACGCCACATTCACCATGCCCGTCCAGACGTTTGCCGGCGGCAGCCTCACGGGCGACCTGCCCTACAGCATCCGGGCAAACGACGAAGAGATAGCTCACGGCCAGGCTGCTCCCGGTGCGGCAATCGACGTACCGGTTCAAGTGGCCGAAGCAGGCATGTACAAATTCACCGTGCTTGTGAGCAATAGCGTGGGCGACTCTCCCTCGAGCAACAAAGTGAACCTGTGGGTGGGCCCCGACAAACCATACGCTCCCGCAACCGTGACTATCGCTTACCAAGAGGGTACATTCGACATCAGCTGGGATGCCGTGACCACCTCTGAGAACAACGGCTATTTCGACGCAAGCCGGGTGACCTATACGGTAGTTCGCTACAACAACGGCGTGGAGGAATCGGTCGTTGCCAGCCACATCGCCGCCACACAATGCACCGACGCCGTAGCCGCACCCGAGAAGCTCTCGATATATACCTATAAGGTAGTGGCCGAGTTCGAAGGGGTAACCTCGAACGAGACCAAATCCAATGCCGTAGTAATGGGTAGCATCATGCCGCCATATACCAACGCATTTGCAACCGGCGACGACTTCCTCCCCTTCACCGTTATCGACTCGAACGACGACTTCAACACGTGGGGCTGGAACGAGTCGGGCTGTGCATACATCGGGTACAGCTGGCAGAACGACATGAACGACTGGTTAGTGTCGGCCCCCGTAAAACTGGAAGCAGGCAAAGCCTATCGCCTGGCCATCGATGCACGAGGTGAGGCTAACTACAAAGATCACTTTGAGGTCAAGATGGGAACTCAGGCCAACGTGGATGCCCTGGTAACCGCACTCATCGATACCGTAGAACTGACCGATGCCACCTATCGCACCTACTACGCTGTCATCGCTCCCGAAACAACGGGTACCTACTACATCGGTATCCACTGCTTGTCCAAGATAAACATGGGAGCCATCTACATCGACAACTTCACCATCGAAGCTCCTATCCCCGACACGGCACCGGCCATTGTTGAAAACGTAAAATTCACGGCCCAACCCGACGGATCGGCAGCTATCGACGTCAGCCTCAATGCCCCCGACAAGAACATCGCCGGCAACCAACTCGCCTCCATCACATCCGTAACCGTAACCCGAGACGGCGAAATGGTGAAACAATTCACCAACGTATCACCCGGCGCTCCCCTCTCCTTCAAAGACGAAGTGGGCAAAGAGACAACCGTTCACTACACCATCGTAGCCTCGAACGAATCTGGAGCGGGCATACCCTATGACCAAGATGCCTATGCCGGTCTGAAACTGCCTGCCACCCCTACCGACTGCAAAATCACGGAGAGTGCCACTACTCCCGGAGAGGTGACGGTCACCTGGAATCCCCTGGCACAAGATGTAGACGGCGACTCCATCAACAGCGACCTGATTACTTATACAATGGTCGACATCAACGAGCAGATTGTGGCCACCGGACTCACGGCCGAAGATGCCAGAAAGGGCTGGACTACCACGATTGAAACACCGGCCGATGAGGAACAGGCTCTGGCCATATTCTATATTTTCGCCGAGAACCGTGTCGGCCGCAACCCCGTCAACGGCTACACCTCGATGATACCCGTAGGCGAGGCCTATCAGGTTCCATTCAAGGAGTCGTGTCCCGAGGCACTGCTCCAACATGTGTGGATGAACGAAGGGGCATACTGGAGCACGGCCCAGTCGTGCTACCAGCCGGTGTGCATGCCGCAAGACGATGACCAGGGCATGTTCTACCTCGAGCCCTTCCTGGCCAAGGAGAACAACCTGCTGCTCTCGGGCAAGATTGCAATTCCCGAGAGTGACAAGATAGGGCTGTCGTTCTACTATTGCGGAACGACCGACGACCTGTTTGACCTCGCCCCCACCGTGCGCATTCCCAGTGGCGAAACCTATTATCTGACCGAACCGATACATACCAATTCGGCAGGCACGGGTTGGCAACGCGTATTTGTTTCGCTGGCCCAGTTCAAAGGTCAAACGGTTCAAGTGGGTGTGAATGTAAATGCCCGCTCACAGCAAGACTACTTCCTGCTCGACAACATCGAGGTACGCGAGTTTGCCGGATATGATGTGGTCGTTACAGACTTCACCACTCCCGCAACCATGACTCTGGGCGTCGACAACCAAGTGACAGCCACCATCTCCAACGCCGGTACTTACGAAGCCGACCACATCGCCGTACAACTGCTTGCCAACGACGAGGTAGTCAAGACCGAAACCATCGATCACCTTGCAGTATCGGCCCAGCAGACGGTCGAAATGACGGTATGCCCGCCCGTTACCCAAACCGAAGCAATCAGCTACAAAATACATGCGGCGTTCGATGCTGACGAAGACCTCTCCAACAACGACAGCGAGGCCAAGACGGTAGAATTTACCGCCTCTAATCTCCCGACTGTAACCCTGAATGGAGAGGTAGAGGGCAATCGGGTCACCCTCTCCTGGGAGGCACCCGACACGGAGAGCAAGACCGTGCAGGTAACCGACGACCTGGAAGGGTACGAGTCGTTCTCGATCGGGAAGGCCGGCAACTATACCTTCTACGATATGGACGGCGACGACACATTCGGACTTGAAGGCGGTGTCATGTTCCAGAATC
This sequence comes from uncultured Barnesiella sp., assembly GCF_946496565.1. Lineage (NCBI taxonomy): Bacteria > Pseudomonadati > Bacteroidota > Bacteroidia > Bacteroidales > Barnesiellaceae > Barnesiella > uncultured Barnesiella sp. Next base: position 54,365 of record NZ_CAMMHD010000004.1, on the reverse strand, counting down.
AGGGACAACCCATGTCGTATATTGTATTCGACATTGACGGTATCGACGAAGCAAGCCAATCGATGGTATCAGACTTTGCCCACTCGGGTTCCAAATGCCTGGCAGCCTTCGCCTCGACAACCAAGGCCAACGACGACTGGCTGATTTCGCCCGAGCTCCCCGGCATTCAACAGGTAATCAGTTTCTGGAACCGCTCGGTGAATGTCAACTATGGCTTCGACCAGTTCGAAGTACTCTATTCCACCACGGGCAACACGCCTGCCGACTTCACGAAACTGGGCGATACCTACGCCTCGAATCTGGGGTGGTCTCAAGTAGAAGTAGAACTGCCGGAGGGTACCAAATACTTTGCCATCCGGTACATCTCCTACATGACCCTGGCCTGGCTGGTAGACGACATCAGCTACACATACGGTACCCCCAGCTACACGATTGCAGGTTACAATATCTATCGCGACGGCATCCGACTCAACGATAAGGTATTGACCGAAACCCAGTATGTCGACGACCTCTCCGGCATCCCGTCGGAGACGGGCTCGCACCGCTACCAGGTAACTGCCGTATACGCCGAAGGTGAATCGGGACTTTCGAACGAATACGAAGCAAGCGTATCCTCCGGCATGGAAGGGCTCTCTGCAGACAGCATCTCCATCCGGGTAGAGCACAGAGTGATTCGGGTCGATGGAGCCGACGACATAGCGGTATATGGCATAGACGGCAAGATTTACGGGATTGGGCACGACACGGCATCCATCGCCGTAGAGCCCGGCATCTACGTAGTAAAGGCCGACGGCCAAGTGACCAGAGTCTGCGTGCGCTAATCTCCCCCCACAGACCATAAAAGAGGGCAACCCCAGAGTCTACGACTCAACAGGGTTGCCCTCTTTCTATTCTTCTTTTTCTTCGGCTTGAATCGACGAGTTACATTCGTCAATATTACTCTTGAAAGGGAATCACCAAACGGTATTCCTCCCATTCAAAAACAAAGATATGGTATTACGCAAACCGATTGATGATAGAGGCAATCTCGTGCACATCGTCGTCGGTCAGATAAGACGACATGGGCAGGCTCAATACCTCGTGGGCTAGCGTTTCGGCCAGCGGCAGATGCAGGTGGTTGTATTCGCGATAGCACTGTTGCTTGTGCGGCGGTATGGGGTAGTGAATGAGACTGCCTACCCCCTGCGACTCGAGATAACGCATCAGCCGGTCGCGCTCGGTGCACCGCACCACATACTGGTGCCAGATGTGTTCGCCGGGCTCTCCGGCCTGTGGCAGGATGAGCCGCTCGTTGTCAATCGACTCGGTATAGAGGCGCGCTATCTCGACCCGACGGCGGTTCTCCTCGTCGAGGTGTTTCAACTTTACCAAAAGGAAGGCGGCCTGCAAATCGTCCATGCGGCTGTTCACCCCTTTGTATTCGTTGACATAGCGCACGGCCGAGCCGTAATTGCCCAAGGCCCGCACCACATCGGCCACCTCGCGGTCGTCGGTAGTCACGGCCCCGGCATCGCCCAGGGCTCCCAGGTTTTTGGTGGGATAGAAACTTTCGCCTGCGGCATCGCCCAGCGCCCCGGTATGGTGCGAACCTTGCAGTCCGGCGACCGACGAGACGGCCCCGAAGGCCTGGGCATTGTCCTCGACAATCTTGAGTCCGTGACGGGCAGCTACCGACTTCAGTGTCTCGTCCCAACAGGCCCGGCCATAGAGGTGCACCACCATGATGGCCCGCGTGCGCGGGGTAATGGCCTGCTCGATCAGCGAGGTGTCGAGGTTGTAGGTATCGACCGAAGGCTCTACAAAAACCGGCACCAGTCGGTTGTCGGTTATGGCCAGAACCGAAGCCACATAGGTGTTCGACGGTACGATAACCTCGTCGCCCGGCTGCATTACCCCCCTCTCGATATAGGCTCGCAACATCAACCGCAGCGCATCGAGCCCGTTGCCCGTAGCCACCGCATAGCGGCAACCCAGGTATTGGCACAACAGCTCCTCGAGCTGCGACACATATTTGCCCCGGATATACCAGCCGCCCTCGATTACCTCGGCAGCGACGGCCTTCATCTCGGCCATATAGGGTTCATTGGCCCGTTTCAAAGAGAGGTGGGGATATTTCATTCTTGACTGTCTATCTGCTTGAAATCGTTATACTCGCGCACATAATCGGACTCGTCGTAATAGTCGGAGGTCAGCACCAGACACACCGAGCCCGACGAAAAGTTGTTGAGGACCCGCCAGATACCCGGCACGATGAGCAAGCCGTAATAGGGACGATTCAACGTCACCGTGCGGGTGTGCTCGCCATCGTCGAGCAACACGTCGAACGAGCCGCCGGCTGCCACCAGAAACTCGTACAGCTGCTTGTGCGAATGGCCGCCACGCTCCTCGCCGCCCGGCACATCGTAGAGATAATAGACCCGCTTCACGGCAAAGGGTAACTCGCGGTTGTTCTCCACCACCGTAATGCTGCCGCTCTCCTGCATGTGCTTGGGCAACTGAATGATGCGGCAATCGTCTACCGAAACCCGTTTACTCATCTCGACCTCCTTTCAACAACGTGCGATACTCCTCGAAATCTTCGATATAATCGGCGGCATCGTAGGGGGTCGACGAAAGCACCAGCGCCAACGAGTTGGTGGAGAAGTTATCGAGCTCGCGCCACATCATACGAGGCACATAAAGCCCGTAGTACGAGCGGGCCATGTGGTAGCGCCGCGTCTCGGTGCCGTCGTTCAGCACCACGTCGAAGCTACCCGAAAGGGCTACGATGAACTCCTCTTGCTGCCGAAAGGCGTGACCGTTGCGCCGCTCGTCGCCCGGCACGTCGTAGAGCCAATAGGTGCGCGCAATCTCAAACGGGATGTGCCGGTCGCTCTCGATAAACGACAGGTTGCCCCGCTTGTCGGCCACTTTGGGCAAATCGATCAATCGCACCCGGTTAAAGCTCATTGTTCGCCAATCTTATCAAATATTGTCCATACTGGTTTTTCTTCATCGGTTCGGCCAGCTCGAGCAGTTGAGTCCGGTCGATCCATCCCATGCGATAGGCCACCTCTTCGAGCGAAGCTACCTTGAGGCCTTGACGGTGCTCGATGGTTTCGATGAAGTTGGAAGCTTCATAGAGCGACTCGTGCGTACCGGTATCCAGCCAGGCAAAACCACGCCCCATCAACTGAACACCCAGTGCCTGCGACTCGAGAAAAGCCTGATTTACCGAGGTAATCTCCAACTCGCCCCGGGCCGAGGGTTTCACCTGCTTGGCCACCTCGACTACCCGGTTGGGATAGAAATAGAGCCCCACCACGGCATAGTTGGACCGCGGCTTGGCCGGTTTCTCCTCGATGCTGATGGCGCGTCCGCTCTCGTCGAACTCGACTACACCGTAGCGCTCGGGGTCTCCCACCCGATAGCCAAACACCGTAGCCATGCCCTTGTCGGCCTCGGCCACAGCCTGCCGCAGCATGCGGGTAAAGCTCTGCCCATAAAAGATATTGTCGCCCAACACCAGGCAAACGGTGTCGTTCCCGATAAACTGCTCGCCGATGATAAAGGCCTGGGCCAATCCGTCGGGCGAAGGTTGCTCGGCATACTCGAACTTCACGCCGAACTGACTGCCGTCGCCCAGCAACCGCTTGAACCCGGGCAGGTCGGTAGGCGTGCTGATGATGAGTATCTCGCGAATCCCAGCTAGCATCAATACCGATATGGGATAATAAATCATGGGTTTGTCATACACGGGCAGCATCTGTTTCGACACACCCCGCGTAATGGGATACAATCTCGTACCGGAACCTCCGGCCAATACTATGCCTTTCATTGTATATCTGTTCTAACAGGCAATCAACGATTGCCATACATTTGTTCGTAATATTTTTGATAATCACCGCTTACTACCTCGTCGACCCAGTCCTGATGGTCGAGGTACCAGCGTACGGTCTTCTCGATACCTACCTTGAAGGGAGTCTCGGGATACCAGCCCAACTCGCGGGCAATCTTCGACGGGTCGATGGCGTAGCGCATGTCGTGTCCCGGGCGGTCGCCCACGAAGGTAATCAAATCTTCGTTGATATTCTCGACATCGGTCTTCAGCACCTTGCGATATTCAGGCTCCTCGCGCATGATGCGGGCAATGATGGAAATCACCAGTTTCACAATGTTGATATTCTTCTCTTCGTTGAAACCGCCCACGTTGTAGACCTCGCCTATGCGGCCGTGCTCCAGCACGGCATCGATAGCCTTGGCATGATCCTCGACATAGAGCCAGTCGCGCACATTGTCGCCCTTGCCATAAACGGGAAGTTTCTGGCCGGCCAGGATATTCTTTATAATCAGCGGAATCAATTTCTCGGGGAAGTGGTACGGCCCGTAGTTATTCGAGCAGCGAGTAATGTTTACCGGCATGCCATAGGTCTCGTGATAGGCCCGTACAAAGAGGTCGGCACTGGTTTTCGAAGCCGAATAGGGCGAACGCGGATCGAGCGGCGTCGTCTCGGTAAAGAAGTGCTTGCCATAGGTGTGCAGGTCGGTACGGCCGCTTACTACCCTGCGCACGTCGGGGTCGGTAATTTCGAGCGGATGCGGCTCGTCGTAGTCTTTGGTCAGCGAACCATACACCTCGTCGGTCGACACCTGCAAGAACTTCTTCCCTTCGGCATAGACCGGCTTACCCTCGGCGTCCTTCCCGCGATACCACGCCTTGCGGGCGCAGTCAAGCATGTTCTGGGCCCCCAGAATATTGGTCTCCAGGAAGAGTTGCGGATTGGTGATACTGCGATCGACATGCGACTCGGCCGCAAAGTTGACCACATAGTCTATATCGGTCTCGGCAAAAATATTGGCTACCAATTCGGCATTGCGTATATCCCCTCTGATGAATCGTACCCGAGGGTCGGCAATCTCCTCCTTGATTGTACCCAAGTTGCCGGCATAGGTGAGCTTATCCAAAACTACCACATAAATATCGTTTCCATACTTCTTCAACAAGTATTTCAAAAAGTTAGCACCAATGAAGCCGGCTGCGCCGGTAACCAAATATTTTTTCATGTTCGACAATTAAAAAATTCGTCGCAATTTACGACTTTTTTAAGAAAAAATACAATACGAGCTTCATTATGTTTCAAAGTTACATCAAAGATTCTGCCCTACACATCCATTTACCTTTCACAATAAAAAGAGAAGAAAAACATCTCTTACCTCCAAACGAGTTCCAATAAATCGATAGATGCGCTACCAAATACAAAAACACGAGACAATATTGTTAAAATATATTTATCACATTAGGGATAACTCGATTCCCCCGGTTTAATATTATGCGAAGGTTTTGTTTTTTCAAGCTTTCGATTACCATGAAACAACAAATTTAAAAACCAAATATCCATTAAAAACACTCTTTATGAAAAAGAATTTACTTTTATCGTTACTTTTTGTAACAGGTTTATTTACCACCAATCACATCGAAGCAGCCGTTACTCCTCTGGATGGAGCCGTAGTACCCGAAATCAGCACCGCCGATTCGCCCAAATGGTATCTGCTGATGTCGTCGCACCTCTCGGACAACACCCGTAAGAACCGCTTTCTGAAATTGGACGGCACCACATTGTGCACCGAACAATTCATGTCGGGCATTCCCGAAGGTCAAGTAACCGAGGCCTTCATCTGGCGCTTGGAGTCGGCCAACGATGGAACAAGCACGCACGCCTATCTGGTCAACAGCAACGGTCAGCGGGTATTTGTTCCCACTTCGGCTACAGCAGAAGACGGATCGACACACGTAAATACCCCGCTCGAAATGAACGAGACCGGTACGGTGTGGGACGTAATCACCAGCCAATCGACCGGTATCAGCAACGATTGTGCTGCCAACCAATACGCATTGCAATATATCGGATATAGCGGGGCTCGTGCCTTCATGAATGCCATGGACGGCGGCACCCAGTTCGGCGTTACCATCTACGCCGCCGGCGTACACCAAGCCTCGGGCTGGTTCTTCTACGAGACCGACTACTCTCCGGCAGTGCAAAAAACTGTCACCATTGCATCAAGCGATGACAGCAAAGGCTCTGTTTCAATCGAGGGCAGCAACGAAAACAGCGTAGAGGTTGGCTCGACCGACGCCGTAACCGTAAAAGCAGAGGCCGCCGAGAACTATATGTTTTACCGTTGGGTTGAAGAGGGTACCGAAAATGCAGTCAGCTACCGCCCCACCTACTCCTATGCCGGAGAGGAGAGCATCAATCTCGTGGCCGAATTTGTAGAAAAAGACTATCCCATCATGACTCGTTTCTATGAGGTAGGCTTGAATCAACAAAACCGCTACCTGGGTGCCGCTTCTTATACAGCAGGTGATGAGAGCCACGAACTCTTCACTTGCAACAGTCAGGAAGAACTGCCCTTCACCGAATACAAGGAAGTACATACCCCCCAAATCGAAGGTGCTGTTATCGACAAGACCTCTACGCCTATCGAACTGACCGAAGGCCTCGAATCTTTCACCTTGAAACTGAAACAATATAACAGCGACATCACTGTAAATGAAAACGTGTGCGAACCCGAACTGGTTTGGACTCGTCAGGCTCTCTACATCGACTGGAACAACGACAAGACATTCGCCGGTGAAAACGAGCTTTACGAGCCGCTGGGCGACAGCAGCAAGAACAACAACTTTGGCGATCCCAACGGCAGCGTTGCCGAAGGTTGGCAAAGAACCATCGCCATTCCCGAGGGAACACCCGACGGCACCTATCGCATGCGTGTCGTATACATGGCCCCCAATCCCTATACCGAGGACTGGAACACGAAAGTATTTACCGATTTCTTCAACGAACTGAGAAATGGTATCGCTTATGATTTCAATATCCATATCTCACCGGCATCGGGTATCGAAACCGTTGCAGCCCAAGCCGCCTATTATGACCGTCAGGCACAGGTGCTTGTAGTTCCCCAAATGAAGAAAGTGGTCATTTACAACCTGGGCGGCCAAATCGTATGGCAGGCCGAAAACACCCCTGAGGTTTCGGTAGCGGATCTCGCTCAAGGTGTATATATAGCCAACATCGACGGAACGATGATCAAGTTCATCAAATAATCCAGTAACACTCGTAGGGGAGGAAAACAAACGGAAAGCCTCCCCTACGCTTTGTTTCTACTCACCCTCCCCCCCAAAAAAAATTAAAGAAACTCCTCATGAACAAATTTTTCAAATCCCTATTCATCATTCCTCTTGTAGCCTCGGCCTTACCGATAGCGGCAGCCGATACGACAGCCGACAGCTACATCACGTCGGATCCTTTCGAAACAATGGTCCGTCTGGGACGCATCAGCGAAAACAGCCCCATCTACCAAATGCCGGCAGGCTCGGCCAATGGCGGATACATCACCTCGGCTACCACCTCGGGCAATGCCATTATCTATCCGCTGGGATATGTCAAATCGAGTGCCCCAAGCAGCTACTTTACAATCGTATCGAAAGAGACTTCGCTGCTGATTGCCGGCGAAAGTTTCGAACTCAATGCCACGATGTCGGTCGACCCGTCGAGCTACGTAATCACGGCTTATACCGACTGGGACCGCAACGGTATATATGAAAAAGAGTCGCAAACGGCACAAGTAAACGCCTCGACCCGCAGTTTCGTGCAACCCATCACCATCCCCGAGACGGCTGCATTGGGTAAGACCCGCGTGCGGATAAGAGTCGAATCGTCCACCCCCTCGTCGGCCGATGCCTCGATTTCGGGACGCATATACGACTTCGTAGTCTATGTGATGGAGGCTTCGGACCGTACCGACTGCTTCATCAGCGTAACCTCGAACAACAACGAATTGGGAACGGCTCTTATCGAAACAGCACCAAACGAAGCCGGCCGCTACGAAATCGGCAGCCAGGTTACCGTCAAGGCCGTTATCAACGAAGAGTCTGAAACCGTGATTGACTTCAAAGGCTGGCAAGAAGGCGGCGAAATCGTGAGCGAAGAGGCAGTCTACACCTTTACCGTGAGCAAGAGTACGAGCCTCATCGCCGTATTCGAAGCGGCTGTTCCCCAACTGGCTACCCCCGAGGTGAGCACGGCCGAGAATCCCATTTGGTATCAGATTATGAATGCCCACACCTCCGAAACCCGCAAAGAGCGTTATATTGCATACGACACCAACATCGGAGGCGACTATACCACCGAATTGCGCGTAGAGAAGCCGGCCAACCAAACCGACAAGTTCCTGTGGCGGCTCGAAGACGCCGGCAACAATCAGGTGTATATTGTAAACCGTGGCACCGACCTGCGCATATCGGGATCGAAAGTGCTCGAGACTGTAAACTTCACGGCTTCGGCTACCGGCAACCGGTTTGAAATCGCCCCCAGCGGAAACGCCAACGGCAGCTATTCGATCAAATACGAAGGCGACAACTCCTACCTGCTCAATGCCAAGGACGGCGTGTGGAGCGTAGTGCTGTACAATGCCGGTATCGGTACCGGGTCGGGCTGGTATTTCTACAAGGTGTCAATCAAAACACCCACCGCTATCGACGATGAAACCCAAAGCGTAGCTCCTCGGGCCCGGCTCTACGACGGACACCTCACGGTAACCGGTCTCGACGGCCGCAACCGGGTGAGAGTCATCAGCCTCTCGGGACAGTTGCTGGGCGACTATCTGGCAACCGATACCACCTTCGAAGGCGACCTGCGATACTCCGAGCGATTCATCATCGTAGTCATCGAATCGGAAACAGGAAAGACCACCTCACTCAAACTTCTCGACAGCAAACTCTAAATATCAAACATACCAACATGAATACCAGTAAATTTATATATCCGGCCAGCGGCCTGCTCCTCACCTCAGGCATGTGCTTTGCCCAAGAAAGAGATGCCGTAGCCACGACCGAACGTCCGAACGTCATCTACCTGCTCTGCGACGACATGGGATACAGCGACATCGAGGCCTATGGCCAGCAAATGATTTCGACTCCCAACCTCAACCGGCTCGTCAACCAGGGTATGACCTTCACCCAATTCTACGCCAGCACCGCCGTGAGTGCCCCCTCGCGAGCCTCGTTGATGACCGGCCAACACACAGGCCACACCAAAATCCGTGGCAATAAAGAGATTCAGCCCGAAGGGCAGGAACCGCTCGACCCGAACGTAGAGACCTTGGGCAACTTGTTCCAAAAAAACGGGTATGTAACCGGCTGCTTCGGCAAATGGGGCATGGGCTATCCCGGCTCTGGTGGCGAAGCCAACGACATGGGCTTCGACGTGTTCTACGGCTACAACTGCCAGCGCAAGGCCCACTCCTACTACCCCGAATATCTGTGGAACAACAAGACCAAGGAGTATCAAAACGGGCGCTACTCGCAGGATGCCATCCACGAGCATGCCATGAAGTTCATCGAAGACAACAAGGATAAAGCCTTCTTCGGCTACTTCACCTATACCATCCCGCATGCCGAGCTGCGCCAGCCGCAAGACAGCATTGTGGACATGTATAAAGGCAAATTCCAGGAGCCCAAACCCTGGTATAGCGACGGAGACTACGGAACGGCGACCGACCCGCGCACCCAGTTCGCTGCCATGATTACCCGCCTCGATACCTATGTAGGCCAAATCATCGACAAACTCGAAGAGCTGGGTATCGCCGAGAAGACCCTCTTCATCTTCACCAGCGACAACGGCCCTCACAACGAAGGCGGTGCCGACCCCACATTCTTCAACACCGAAGAGCGGCTAAGAGGATTGAAACGCGCCTTGTACGAGGGCGGTATGCGTGTACCCTACATCGCTTATTGGCCCGGAACCATTCAACCCGGTTCGATTACCGACCTGATGGCTGCCGGCTGGGATATGATGCCAACCTTCGTCGAACTGTTGGGCGAAAGTCCCAACTGGCGCGACGAGGCCATGGACGGCTTGTCGATACTCCCTACCCTCACCGGTAAAGGCGAGCAACAACAGCATGAGTTCCTCTATTGGGAATTTCACGAAGAGAACGGACGCCAGGCCGTGAGAGCCGGTGAATGGAAACTGATACGCCAGAATATCAAGAACGGCAATCCTACCCACGAGCTCTACAACATCGACGAAGATCCCCACGAAGACAATAACCTGGCCAACACCTACCCCGACAAGGTAGAGGAACTGAAGGTCATCATGGACCGTGAACACACGCCGTCCACGATATTCAACTTCGGACGCTAAAGGTACACAACACACCTCTTCAATTTGATAAAAACAGATAGCGGCCTCGAGTTCATTCTCGAGACCGCTATTCTGTTTTTGCCCCTCACACGGGGCTATCTCTCTCAAACCGGCAATCAGTCGATGTTGGCATTGAGCTTGTGCCACTCGGCGATGGGCGGGATAATACCCATTTCAATCACTTCGTCGCGCAGTTCGCACAAGTGTTTGTAACTGTTCTCCAGTTCCTTCTCCTCCTCGGGCGTACCGTAAACGGGGTTGTAGTGAACGCCGTTGCGGTCGATAATCGTCTCCATGGCCATGAGGATGTGGTTGAACTTCCCTTCCGAGAGGTACACACCGGCCGGCCAGGTAAAGGGATTTCCACCCATGGCGGCGGCAATCATCTCGATCGAGAGGTAAGCCGGGCTCTGGAACGACGAGCGACCACGCAGGTCGATAATGTGTTTACCGCCTTGTACTACCTGATGGCGAATCTTCTCCCAATCTTCGGCAGGCAACTTGTCGGTACCGATCAGGTCGGTGAGCGGCGTACCCTTCACCTTGGTCGTCGAGGCAAAGACAGCCATCTGCTCGCCATGACCGCCATAGGTACGGCAATTCTCGATTTCGTCGGCAACGGCATGGAAATATTTGGCCAGTTCGCTTTGCAGACGGGTGCTGTCGAGAGCGGCAAGCGTCGATACCTGCGAAGGTTTCAGACCCGAATAGAGCAGAACGATGAGGCCCGTAATATCGGCCGGGTTGAAGATAACGACAACATGTTTCACATCGGGGCAATAGGCACGCAGGTTTTTACCAAATTCGGCAGCAATCTCGGCATTACCCTTGAGCAAGTCTTCACGAGTCATACCGGCTTTACGGGCAGCACCACCCGACGATACCACGTAAGCAGCACCCGTAAGAGCCTCTTTCACATCGCTCGTATAGGTCAGGTTCACCCCTTTGAAAGCACAGTGACGCAACTCCTCGGCTACCCCTTCGAGAGCCGGAGCATACGGGTCGTACAAACATACATTGGGAGTCAAGTGCATCATCAAGGCCGTTTGAGCCATGTTCGAACCGATCATGCCGGCTGCGCCGACGATCGTCAATTTCTCGTTTGTCAAAAATTCCATAATCGTTTTTATTTTAAGTTCTGTATTTCGTATTTGAACTACATGACGAATATAGGTAAAGAGCCGTGCAGAAGCAAAAGAAAACCGAAGTTTTCCAGTTTGACTATGCCAAGTGTATCCTTTATTCGTGTAACAAAGATAACAAGTAAAACCCGATTTTGATTATCATTCTTTTTTACTTTCCATAACAAAAGGTTATTGCTTGCCGCATGCCCAAACCGCCGAAACGATAATCTTCTCATATAAAAACGATTAGCCAGAATCTCACAGAATGCCGATGACAAGGGACTTTGGTCCTAAATTGACAAAAGCCTTGCCAGAGAGCTTCACCGAACCGAAACAGAAATTTCAAATCTTTTACACACCCCCGTAAATTCATGGATTTTTTTTACTCGGTTTTCCAAATAATCTGTACTTTTGTACAAAATTTAGGATATGGGGAAAGAAACATCAGAAAGGATTCAGACCTCTCTGCTCAATGCAGCAGAGAAAAAAGCATTAGTTTGGTTGGCTCAACGTCAGCCCTCGTGGGTTACGTCGGACTTCCTCACCTATACGGGTCTGCTGGGTGCAGTCATCTGCGCAGTCGGTTTTATACTGGCACATATCGATAAGAATTACTTGTGGCTTTCGTCACTGGGTCTGTTCATCAACTGGTACGGCGACAGCCTCGACGGCACGCTGGCACGTGTGCGCAATACGCAACGCCCGGTCTACGGATTCTTTATCGACCACTCGCTCGATGCCATCACCATCTGCATCATGTGTATCGGTGCCGGTTTGTCGCCGATGTTCCGCCTCGATGTAGCCATGCTGGTACTGGCCGGTTATCTGGTGCTCTCGATTTATACCTATATCTCGACCATCGTCAAAGGCAAATTCCTGCTTACCTACGGTAAACTGGGCCCCACCGAATTGCGACTGGTTATCATCTTGATTAACACCATATTCATATATACTTCGCTCGAAGATATCAAATGGACTATCGGCGGCCAGACACTGGGCTTGTTCGATGTAGCCGGCCTCTTCATCGCCTGCTTCCTCTTCATCGCCTGGCTCGTGCAATTCGTAACCGACCGCCGCGCCCTGTCGCAGCAAGACCCGTTGAAACCCTTCCAGAAATAAGTAACGAAGCGAAAAGGTCGTGAAAGCCGGAATATTGAAACTACGCATCTATCTGCAATTCGTGGTCAGCCGCCTGTTTGGTACAGGGGTCGACACCTTCGTGCTATGGATATGCGACCACTTCATATTCACCAGCTATTTCGGCAAATACATACTCTCACCCACCATCAGCTTCGAATTTGCCGTACTGAGCAACTTCATGTGCTCCTACTTCTGGATTTGGAAAAGTCGTCTGGGACATCGCTCCACACGCGATTTCTGCCTCAGATTCCTGGTATTCAATCTTTCGTCGGGTGCAGGATTCCTGATCAAGATGGTATTCCTTCTCATCTTCCAGAAGATATTCGAGTGGAATGTAGTCTACTGTAATCTCGCCGCCCTGCTCATCTCGGGTGTATTCAACTACCTGGTGGCCGACATGTTGGTATTCAAGTCGAGCAAACAGGTAAAAGTGGGCAGCGTGGGCGGTGGCAGCGACGAGTGTGACTCGCTGGGCGCATAACCGCCACTCTACGCCTCTTATCAAACACAACACCCCACACGTAACGGCAACCGGCACACCTATCAATGGCCGCTGCATGCGCTATACATACGCCTCACGAAAAAGCACATTACCCCACTACTTCTATTCCCGATTGAACATATCGCCCGAATGCGATGCCAAACCCCTTGTACAGGCAATACCAGCCTGCCACCCGGGGGCTTTGAAGATTGGGCCATAAAAAAAGGGAGCAAACGAAATGCTTGCTCCCTTGAGGTGATTGAGTTGGGATTCGAACCCAAGACCCACAGCTTAGAAGGCTGTTGCTCTATCCAGCTGAGCTACTCAACCGACCTTTCATAGAAAAGTGCTGCAAAGTTAGGGATATTTCGCGATATTCCAAATATAAGAATCTACTTTTTTTAGCTACACCCCCAAGCCCGTGCATCAGAAGGGATACCCCACCGTGAAGTGAAAGGCCGAGTCGCGCTTGAAATTCTGCGAAGCAATGGCCCAATGCTCCTGTCCAGCAGCCGGGTTATAGGCTTTCATACCCAAGTCGAACCGCAAGAGGAAGTAGCTGAAGTCGAGACGAATGCCCAGACCATAGGCCAACGCAATCTCTTTATAGAACGAGTCGAGCCGGAACTGCCCGCCGGGCTGCGCCTCGTAGTTGCGAATGGTCCAGATGTTGCCGGCATCGATAAAGGCGCCTAACTCGACTTTCCAGAAAAGTTTGGCCCGATACTCGAGATTCATGTCGAGCCGGATGTCGCCGCACTGGTTGATAAACTCCGACACCAGGTTGTTGCCATTATAGCTACCGGGACCCAACGTACGCACCGACCACCCCCGCACACTGTTGGCACCACCCGAGTAGTAGCGTTTCTCAAAAGGCAGAATATCGGAGTTGCCGTACGGAATACCGATACCGCCCCCCACGTGAAAAGCCACCGAGTTGCGGTCATCGATCAGGTGGGTAAAGCTGTAATCGAAATCGAACTTGGCATACTGCGAATAGCGGATGCCGAATATCTTGTAACCGTCGGTCGGCTGCGACTTCGAGGTGAGCCGCGAAAAGGCGTTGAGCACGTTGCCGGCCACCTCCCCGGCAGCCCGCAGCGTATAGACGTTGGTGCGACGCTGCACGGGATTGGAGGGGTTCAGGTTCGAACAATAGAAGGTATACCCCATGCGCATGATGAAGTGATCCTCGTAACTATACCGCAACAGCGGGTTGTCGGGGGCGATGGTCTCGAGGAAGTCGTCGGTCTTGTGGGGCAGATAGACGTAGTTTATATCCAGCAGGTCGTAGTTGTGGCGGAAGAATCCGCGATTGGTCGTCCACTTGTATTTCCAGGCCGTGCCCCAGATGACACGGGTATACTCGGGCCGCTGCTGGAAGTTGAAGTTCACGCTGTACTCGGTGCTGGCCTTCATGCGCCGACGGAAATCGGTGCGCAGAAAGGGAAAGAGAAACTTCGGGTAGGTGATGCCCACCTCGCCCCCCAGCTCGGTGTAGCGGTCGTTGATGAGTCCGCTCAAGTCGCCCGAGAGACTCTCGTAGGCCCCGCGCACCTTGGTCGAAAAGGTCTCGGAACCCTTGAAGATGTTGCGGTGCTCGTAGGTGGCCCCCACGGCAAACCCCAGGTCTCCCTCCGAATTGGTACCCTCGACCTCGAGCGAAACCGACTGAGGCTTGTCCTCGCTGAGCAGAATATAGCAGTCGAGCTCGTTACGCCCCTCGACACTTCGACCGGCCGATTCGAAACGGATATTGACATACTTGACAATGTGCAACCGGCCGAAAGCGGTATAGGTGTTGTCGACATCGCGGCTGCTGAAGAGGAGCCCCGGCCGGATAAAGCAGTTTTCGACCAGTGTCTCGCGACGTATATAGGGGTGATCGCCCTCGATGAAATAGTAGTTTTTGTACTCCCCGGCGTTGGAGACATCGATAGCATCGGTAGCCGTAGGGTCGTAGGAGAGCACGAAATAGATTTTGCGCATGTAGTAGCGCTCGTAAGGTCGATAACCCGACGTGTTGACCATCGAATCGGGCCGTATGTTCAGCGTCAGGTTCACCGCCTTGGAGTGGTCGGCGGTATCGGCCGTATAGGTGATGAGCTCCTTGTTGAAGGCATAGAAACCGTCGCGCCGCAAGATGTCGGAGATGCGCTGCCGCTCCTCGTCGAGCACGTTCCGGTCGAAGTTGTCGCCCTTCTTCAAGAGCGAATGGTTCGAGAACCGCCGCTCGATCAGCCGCGACAGAGTATCGTTGGCAATGTGATAATCGACATTGGCTATATAGTGCGGCGTATTGGCCGACACGCGATAGACCACATCCATGCGCTTGCCTCGCGAAGTGGTATCGGCCTCGACCCGGGCAGACATATAGCCCTTGTTGAACATCGCCTTCTCCATCTGCAGGCGCGAGTTCTCCATCAGCATCGGGTCGTAGATGACGGGCGGGGTTCCGGCATTTCTCACCCAGCGGTTGAACCACTTGGTCGAGTCGTTGCCCGAGAGGTTGTAGAGCCCCAGCGTGAAACGAAACAGGCCGAACATCCGGTGGTTGGGCTCCTGTCGCAGATACGACTTCAGATCCGAGGGTTTCACCTCCTTCGCATCGGTCTCTATCTTCACATGGTCGAGCAGATAGCTGCCGTCGGGGACATGACGGGTAGGACTGCACGCCACCAACACCCCACAGGCGATGGCTACTCCACAGGCTGTTATGAAACGTCGCATTCTCAAGGTTCCCCGAATTATATGGATTTTATACCTATCTCGTTATCGTAATAAGGCACTGCAAATATACACTTTATTTTTTCAAATCCCCTCTATTTGCCGGCGAGATGCACAACCGAGGGCTACACTCCGGTTGAGGAGTTTTGGCAAAGACACATTATTATATATCTTCTTGTTGCAAAAACAAGCAAAACAAAAGCAAAATTAAATTTCAACCACAAATTTTCTTTCAAAACTTTTGCTTATTTCACGAAAGAGTTTTACATTTGCAATACCATTTAATCACACAGCATGATGATTATGATACTACATGTCATTTCTCTATCGATTATTATTAGCGAACTTATTGTCGTGAGTCGGTAAGGTGGAAAGGCGTATGTAGTTACTTCAATTCATAGTTATAAACAATCAAGAGTAATTGTAAAACCTTTCCACCTGCGCGGAAAGGTTTTTCTTTTTTTTGTAAACAGTAGATACGATGAAACATCAGTTACGAAGCACAACCAGTACGGCCGGCAGGCGAATGGCCGGAGCCCGGGCCCTGTGGCGGGCCAACGGTATGAAGGCCGAGCAGATGGGACGCCCCATCATTGCCATAGTCAACTCGTTCACCCAGTTTGTCCCGGGGCATGTACACCTGCACGAAATCGGACAGACGGTCAAAAAGGAGATTGAGAAACTGGGGTGCTTTGCCGCCGAATTCAACACCATCGCCATCGACGACGGTATAGCCATGGGACACGACGGCATGCTCTATTCGCTCCCCTCGCGCGACCTCATCGCCGACAGCGTGGAGTACATGGTCAACGCACACAAGGCCGACGCCATGGTGTGCATCAGCAACTGCGACAAGATAACGCCGGGCATGCTCATGGCTGCCATGCGGCTGAATATCCCCACCCTCTTCGTATCGGGCGGTCCCATGGAGGCCGGACACCTCGACGGACGGGGCCTCGACCTGATCGACGCCATGGTCGAATCGGCCGACGAGAGCATCGACGACGAGCAGGTGCGCCGCGTGGAACATGCGGCTTGCCCCACCTGCGGCTCCTGCTCGGGCATGTTTACCGCCAACTCCATGAACTGCCTCAACGAAGCCATCGGGCTAGCCCTTCCGGGCAACGGCACCATCGTGGCCACGCACCGCAACCGCGAACGGCTCTTCGTCGAAGCGGCCCGACAGATTGTCGAAAACTGCCAGGCCTACTACCGCGACGGCGACGAGAGCGTGCTGCCCCGCTCGATAGCTACCCGCGCGGCCTTCCTCAACGCCATGACGCTCGACATCGCCATGGGCGGCTCGACCAACACCGTGCTGCACCTGCTGGCCATCGCCCGCGAGGCGGGTGTCGACTTCACGATAAGCGACATCGACCGGCTGTCGCGCAAGTCGCCGGTACTCTGCAAGGTGGCCCCCAACTCACACTACCACATACAGGATGTGAACCGGGCCGGCGGTATCCTCTCGATTCTGGCTATCCTGGCCGACGAGGGACTCATCGATACCTCGGTGCACCGGGTCGACCGCCACACGCTGGCCGAGGCCATCGAAGCCTATGCCATACGTGGCGGCGTATGTCCGACCAAGGCCAAACAGGTGTGGCACAGCGCACCGGGCAACCGCTTCAACCTGGTACTGGGCTCGCAAGAGAACTACTACAACAACCTCGATACCGACCGCAGCACGGGTTGTATTCGTGACTTCGAGCACGCCTATGTCAAAGACGGCGGCCTGGCCGTGCTCTTCGGCAACATCGCCCGGGACGGCTGCATCGTCAAGACGGCCGGTGTCGACGAAAAGATATTCCACTTCAAGGGCCGGGCCAAAGTATTCGAGTCGCAGGAAGAGGCTTGCGAAGGGATACTCGGCGGTCGGGTCGAAAGCGGCGACGTGGTGGTGATTACCTACGAAGGCCCCAAGGGTGGCCCCGGCATGCAGGAGATGCTCTACCCCACCTCCTACATCAAGTCGAAACACCTGGGCAGAGCCTGCGCCCTCATTACCGACGGACGCTTCTCGGGCGGCACCTCGGGACTGTCGATCGGCCACATTTCGCCCGAGGCTGCGGCGGGAGGCAATATTGGTCTCGTACGCGACGGCGACCTCATCGAGATAGACATCCCCAACCGAAGCATCGAGCTGCTGGTCGACGATGCCGAACTGGAACGGCGGCGCGCCGAAGAGCTGGCGCGAGGCCAGGCGGCCTTCACCCCCCGGCAACGGCAACGCACCGTATCGAAAGCCCTGCAGGCCTATGCGGCCCTGGTCAGCTCGGCCGACAAAGGTGCCGTTCGACTCATCTAATCCCCCCTCTAAAATCTACGAAACGATTATGGCAACAGAAAAAATACGCGGAGCAGAAGCACTCATCAGAGCCTTGATTGCAGAACAGACAGAATATATTTTCGGGTATCCGGGCGGAGCCATCATGCCGGTATTCGACGTACTTTACGACTATCGCGACCAGATAAACCACATACTCGTGCGCCACGAGCAGGGCGCCACCCACGCCGCCCAGGGCTACGCCCGGGTATCGGGCAAGACGGGTGTCGTGCTGGTCACCTCGGGACCGGCGGCGACCAACATCATCACCGGCCTGTCGGATGCCATGATGGACAGCACGCCGCTCATCGTCATCACGGGGCAGGTAGGTTCGTCGCTGCTGGGCTCCGACGCCTTCCAGGAGACCGACGTGGTGGGCATCACCCAGCCGGTCACCAAATGGAGCTACCAGATACGCCGCAGCGACGAGATTGCCTGGGCCGTGGCCCGCGCCTTCTACATTGCCGGCAACGGACGCCCCGGCCCGGTAGTGCTCGACTTCGCCAAAGATGCCCAGACGGGATTGACCGACTTCGACTACCAGCCCTGCCAGTTCATCCGCAGCTACAACCCCTACCCGGCCATCAAGCCGGCCGAAATCGATGAAGCCGCCCGCCTCATCAACCAGGCCCGCAAACCCCTTATCCTGGCCGGACAGGGCGTGATTATCGCCCAGGCCGAAGCCGAACTGGCCGCTCTGGCCGAAAAGGCCGACATTCCCGTGGGCTGCACCCTGCTGGGCCTCTCGGCCATCCCCACCGACCACCCGCTCTACAAGGGCATGCTGGGCATGCACGGCAGCGTGGCCGCCAATATCAAGACCAACGAATGCGACCTGCTCATCGCCATAGGCATGCGCTTCGACGACCGGGTAACGGGCGACGTGAACCAGTATGCCCGACAGGCCCGTATCATCCACATCGACATAGACCCCTCGGAGTTCAACAAAAACGTGAAGTGCGACGTGTCGGTACTGGGCGACGCCCGGGCCGTGCTGCAGGCCCTGCTCCCGAAGGTGGAACCGGCCCGACACACCGAGTGGCTCGAGTCGTTTGTCCCCTGCGAAGAGGCGGAGCGCGTCAAGGTCATCGAGCCCGAGATACACCCGCAAAAGCCGCTCATGAACATGGGCGAGGTGGCCCGCAAGGTATCGGAGGCGACCGGCAACGAGAGCATTCTGGTAACCGACGTGGGCCAGAATCAGATGCTGTCGG
The DNA here is from genome assembly GCF_946496565.1 of uncultured Barnesiella sp. Classification (NCBI taxonomy): domain Bacteria; kingdom Pseudomonadati; phylum Bacteroidota; class Bacteroidia; order Bacteroidales; family Barnesiellaceae; genus Barnesiella; species uncultured Barnesiella sp. The sequence goes on along the minus strand of NZ_CAMMHD010000004.1, from coordinate 35,169 downwards.
CCCGCTACTACCGGTTCAAGCACCCGCGCAGCCTCGTCACCTCGGGCGGTCTGGGCACGATGGGATTCGGTCTGCCGGCAGCCATCGGCGCCAAGATAGGCAACCCCGACCGCACCGTCTGCTTCTTTACCGGCGACGGGGGCATACAGATGACCATCCAGGAACTGGGCACCATCATGCAATACGGCATCGATGTGAAAATCATCATCCTCAACAACAACTTTCTGGGCATGGTGCGGCAGTGGCAGGCCCTCTTCTTCGACCACCGCTACTCCGAGACCCCCATGCTCAACCCCGACTTTACAATGATAGCCGCAGCCTACGGCATAGACGGCGAACGGGTAGCCACCCGCGAGGAGCTCGACGATGCCATCGAACGGATGCTCTCTCACCGCGGCTCCTACCTGCTCGACGTACAAATAGACCCCGACGGTATGGTATTCCCCATGACTCCCGCCGGAGCCTGTGTAACCCACATCATGCTCAACGCTACCGAAAAATATGAATAACGATATGACAGACAAAACATTATATACCGTAACCGTCTACTCCGAGAATCAGGTGGGTCTGCTCAACCAAATCTCGATTATCTTCACCCGTCGACAGCTCAACATCGAGAGCCTGTCGGTATCGGCCTCGGCCGCCGAGGGAATACACAAGTTCACCATCACCACATACAGCGACCGCGAAACGATGGAGAAACTGGTCAAGCAGATCGAGAAACGCATCGACGTGCTGCGGGCCTTCTTCTACACCGACGACGAAATCGTGTTCCAAGAGGTGGCCCTCTACAAGGTGCCTACCGACAAACTGCTCGACGACAGCCGTATCGAGGAGCTGATACGGAAACACAACGCCCGCATCCTGGAGGTGAACCGTACCTACACGGTCATCGAGAAATCGGGGCATACCGACGAAACCCAAGCCCTCTTCGAGGAGCTGAGCCGCTACGAGGTGATGCAGTTCGTGCGGTCGGGCCGCGTGGCCATCACCAAATCGACGGTCGAGCACGTAAGCCTGTTTTTACAAGAACAACAATATCGCCAGAACCAACTATGAAAGAGAATCAAGCACTTTCGGAATCGCCCGTCCAGCCGGTCTACACCCACAGCTATACGGTAGAACCGGCCGAGGCCAATGCCCAACAGGAGCTGCCCTTGCCCCTGCTGGTGAAGCGGATACTCGAGGTAGCCACGCTGCATGCCGAATCGTGGGGCATCGGGTACAGCGACCTCATCAAACAGCGGCAAGTGTGGGTACTCTCGCGACTGAGTATCGAGATGACCCGCTACCCGCGCATCCACAAGAGCTACACGCTCGAGACTTGGATCGAGGGGTACAACAAGCACTTCTCGTCGCGCAACTTTGCCATCTACGGGGCCGACGGAACCCCCTGCGGCTATGCCCGCACGATATGGGTGGTAATCGACCTGGAGACCCGGGCATCGGTCGACCTCAGCCAGCTCGACTACATCGCCCGCAACATCACCGACCGTCCCTGCCCCATCGACAAGCAGTCGCGAGTGCGCGACGTGCACGACGACCATCCCGCCACGCATCGCGTGGGATACATCGACATCGACCTCAACCGGCACGTCAACAGCGTGAAGTATATCGAGCATCTGCTCGACCTCTTCGACCTCGAGCGCTACGACCGCCAGCAGGTGCACCGCTTCGAAATCAGCTATGCCAACGAGGCCCGTTACGGCACCCCGCTGCAACTGCTCAAAGCCGAGGAGGCGCCCGACAACTTCGCCCTCGAGATACGCAACGACCAGACCGTCTATTGCAAAGGACGAATCATTTTTGAAAACAGATAAATACAAATTCCATAACCTCAAAACGTAAAAGAACATGGCAATCATGAATTTTGGCGGTGTTGACGAGAACGTAGTTACCCGCGAAGAGTTTCCTTTGGAGAAAGCAAGAGAAGTACTCAAGAACGAGACAATCGCCGTTATCGGGTATGGCGTGCAGGGCCCGGGACAGAGCATGAACCTGCGCGACAACGGCTTCAAGGTAATTGTGGGCCAGCGTAAAAATTCCAAGACCTGGGACAAGGCGGTAGCCGACGGCTGGGTACCCGGCGAAACGCTCTTCGAAATCGAAGAGGCTTGCAAACGGGGTACGATTATCGAATACCTGCTCTCCGACGCCGCACAAATCGAGGTGTGGCCGCAGGTGAAAAAACACCTCACGCCGGGCAAGACGCTCTACTTCTCGCACGGCTTTGCCATCACCTACAAAGAGCGTACAGGCATCGTGCCTCCCGCCGATGTCGACGTGGTACTGGTAGCCCCCAAGGGGTCGGGTACGAGTCTGCGCCGCATGTTCCTGCAAGGCCGCGGCCTCAACTCGAGCTACGCCGTATTCCAGGATGCGACCGGGCACGCCAAGGAGAAAGTATTGGCTCTGGGTATCGGGGTCGGCTCGGGCTATCTGTTCGAGACCACCTTCAAACGCGAGGTTTACTCCGACCTCACCGGCGAGCGCGGTACCCTCATGGGGGCCATCCAGGGTATTTTTGCCGCCCAGTACGACACCCTGCGGGCTCACGGTCACAGCCCCTCGGAAGCCTTCAACGAAACCGTCGAGGAGCTTACCCAGTCGCTCATGCCCCTCATCGCCGAGAACGGTATGGACTGGATGTATGCCAACTGCTCGACCACGGCCCAACGGGGAGCCCTCGACTGGTGGAAGCGTTTCCGCGACGCCACCAAACCGGTATTCGAAGAGCTGTATGACGAGGTAGCCAAGGGTAACGAGGCTCAACGCTCGATCGACGCCAACAGCAAGGAGGGATACCGCGAAGGGTTGAACAAGGAGCTGAAGGAGTTGCGCGACAGCGAAATGTGGCAAGCCGGTGTTACCGTGCGCAAACTGCGCCCCGAAAACAACTGATCGAGCCATAGGTTTAGTTTATATAGCGAGAGGCCTCCGTATTCCCGGCTGGGAACGGAGGCCTCTCTCGTTTTTTCCACCATTCGGCATCTTTCCTAGAACGATGTGCACCCGGCCGACCATTTATTCCGTAACATCCTCCATAGCCACATACAAACGTAACTCGACCATCCCCGGGGTGTGTAAGAAGACTTACCCGGCTTTTTAATATTGTATATAAAAATTTTATTATTTTTGAACAAACCAAAAAACCTGCATTCCATGAAAAAGATTCTCATCGCCCTCTCCTGCCTGGCTCTGACCCCGAGCCTGTTGCAGGCCCAGCCGCAACTGGTGGGCCACCGGGGCAGCTATTGGGGCGTGGAAAACACGGCCGAAGCCTTTGTCAACGGAGCCCGGGCCGGATACGACGGCCTGGAGTGTGACATCAAGATTACGGCCGACGGCGAATATGTAATCTCGCACGACGACGATTTGTCTCGCCTGGGCCATTCGGTCTCGATCGAGGGCTCTACCCTCGCCTCGCTTCAGGAGTTGGAGTTGAGCCAGACCCGCGGCGGGGTGGCCTATACCGGCCGACTCTGCACGCTGGCCGAGTATCTCGACATCTGCAACCAGTACGACTGCTTCCCCGTAATCGAACTGAAATGGTGCACCGGCATACACTCCAACGAATCGGGCAACAACGACTTTTCAAAGATACCCGGTCTCATCGGCCTCATCCGGGAAAAGGGTCTTGCCGAGAAGGCGGTGATACTCTCGTCGATGAGAGGATGCCTCGAATACATTCGCAGCAACTACTCCGAGATACAGATACAATTCCTCACCGGCCAATACTGGGCCAACCACTTCGACTGGTGTGTCGAACAGGGATTCGACGTAGACATACAAATAGGCTATTTCGACGAGAAGGCCGTCAAGCAGTTTCACGATGCGGGACTGAAGGTAAACGTGTGGACCGTCAACTCGGAGAGCAACTTCCTCACCTACTACGACTACGGGTGCGACATGATGACGACCGACTACTTCAAGCTATCGGACATCACGGCCGACATCTCGGTGGGTATTTCGTCGCTCTGGTCGAAACGGAAAAGCGAACTCTCCTACCTCACGACCGAAGGACAAAACGCAATGGGTGTTTATGAGGGGAGACTCTACATACCCAACCGCGAGACGGGCCGCTTCGTGGTAGTCGACGGAACCGACGGCTCCCTCATCGCAGAACACGACACCGGACTTTCGGGCCGCAAGATGAGCGGACTGGCCATTACCGACGACGGAGCCATGCTGCTGGGTGGTACCGGTGGCAATTCCGATACACTTTATATCGCACAGTGCGACCGGGAACAGGGAAGCATCGTACAACAGTTTGCCCTGCCCGTACCGGGATTGGGCGAGGCCGACTATCTGGCTGCCACCGGAGCCTTCTATTCGGCCGAAGGGGGCTATCTGGCCACAGCCGGGAACTCGGGAATGGCAGCTATCATACCCTTTGCCAACGGTACGTTTGGCGAGCCTCGCGTCATACCGGGTCACGGCATGACGGCCCCCGCTTCGCAAGCGGTCATCCGCGATGCGAGTTCGTTCTTCATCACCGGACAATACTGCCCCCGCAAACTCTACAACCTCAACGGCGAAGTAATCGGTGAGTTCGGCGAAGAGAGACCGGCCACCGATGCTTCGAGTGCCGTATGCTTCACATTAGGCGGGAAAGAGATTTTCGTCTCGGCCGAGAATAAGGTAGGCATTCTCAAAGTATTCAACATCACCGGCGGACTGGCACAAGCTACTGTTATCGGCAACACCACCCCGGCCATGGGACGTGGAGCCAATGCCAACCTCACCACCCCGCTGTGCGTGGAGTATGTCGACGACTATGCCATCGTCTACTTGCTGGCACCCAACAACGGCATGGCGGCCTACAAGATTTACCGGCGGGGCGCCTCGACCGTAGAGCCGGCAACAGACGACGGAATCCGCATCTTTGCCAGCAACAATCTTATTCAGGTCGAGGGTGTCGCTCCGGGCCAATCCATTGCCGTATATGACCTCAAGGGACGGCTTATCCAAAGCACGGTGGCAGAGAGCGGCTGCACAACAATAACAAACTCCCAACCCGGGCAAACCTATATCGTAGTCACCTCGGGCCAGGCTGTCAAAGTATGTCTGTAAATGACTGACTAAAAAAGATACCCCAGCCGCACGTTGAAGGCCGGGCCTACCGACACGCTCTTGAAATCGGTCGAGGCGAGGTTCAGCCCCCCGCCCAGTTCAAACAGCAGGTGACGGTACCACACCCGACGGAATCCCCAAAATGGAGTCATCACGAAACCTCCCGAGTTATCGACATGCCGGCGATAATAGGGCGGCAGATCGTATTGCAGATTGCAGGAGAGGAATCCGCCGCTGTTCTTGAGCGCATTTTTCCCGGCCTCGTAGCGTTTCGAGAGGTTGTAATAGTAGCGCGGTTCCACCGAGAAGACCGGATAGAGGCCCACGCTCCAGCGGTGTTCCCGCTCGCCCCAAAAGCTGCTATACGACGCATATTGGATGCCGGCCTGAGTTCCGACCCGGGTCACGAGCGAAAACCGGTCGCCCAGCGGGCACTCATAGGCATACATCAATCCGGCCAGTTCGACCGAAACCGAATGGTTGGAGACAACCTCTTGCGCCGCAAGCGGCGAAAGGCTCAAAACTGTGGTAAAGAGACAAATGAACTTTTTCAATCGCATGGCTATTCTATACTATACTTCAATAGTCATAACGAAAAAAAAGAGGCGCCCCCTACTCGGGAGAGCGCCTCTCTCATATAAAATATCTAAAACGGCTTAACGGCGACGTTGCTGTTTGGCACGTTGTTTCTGTTGCTCGCGCAGGGCAGCCTGCTGCTGGCGTTGAGCCTCTTCGAGGCGAGCCATGAAACCGCTCTTCTTACGGGGCTTCTTCTGGTTCTCTTTCAGCTCGGCCAATACCTTCTCTTCGTTGATACACTTACGGAAAGCGTAGGTTTGAATAATGGTAATCAACAACGAGAGGAAGTAGTAGTAGCTCAAACCGGCCGAATAGTTGTTGAAGAATACCAGGAACATGATGGGCATGAGGTACATCATGAATTTCATACCGGGCATCTGTTGTTGGCCGGCCGTGTTCTGCATGTTGATTTTGGTATAAATCAAGTTGGTGATGGTCATCAACAGACAGAAAAGGCTGATGTGGTTGCCGAAGTAAGGCGTGATGAGCGGTATGTAGGTATCCCAACTTACGATGGCATCGTAGGTCGAAAGGTCTTTGGCCCACAGGAACGATTCACCTCGCAGCTCGATAGACGAGGGGAAGAAGGTGAACATGGCAATGAGGATAGGCATCTGCAACAGCAGCGGCAGACAGCCACCCATGGGGTTGACACCCGCCTTGCTGTACAGGTCCATCGTGAGTCGCTGACGCTCCATGGCATTCTCCTGCCCCGGGTACTTGTCGTTAATCTCCTTGATTTGCGGAGCCAGTACCCGCATGCGGGCCTGCGACTTGTACGACTTGTAGGTGAAGGGGAAGAGGACGAGTTTGATGAAAATCGTCAACAACAGAATGATGACACCGTAGTTGCTGAAGAACTTGCCGAGGAAGGTGAAGACCGGGATGACGATAAGGGTGTTGATCCAGCGGAAGAACTTGTAGCCCAGCGGCACGAGTTTGTCGAGGTCGAGGGTCTGGTCGCCCGAACGGCCGTCGTCATACGACGACAACAGGGGGTACGAGTTGGGTCCCAGGAAGATGTTGAAACCGGCCACCTGCGGCTCTTTCGAGTCGTAGTCGATGGTGCTCTCGGCGTGGAAACGCTTCAGGTACTTACCCTCTTTGAAAGACTCCGAAGTGAAGGCTCCGTCGTTGAACTTGCCGTCAGCAATGAAGGCGGTCGAGAAGAACTGGTTTTTGAAACCGATCCATTTGAGACTGGTGGTCGCCTTCTCGTCGTCGCTGCCCGATTCGCTCAGGTGCTCTACGTCGTCGCCGGCAAACTTGTAATAGAGGGCACTGTTACGCTCCTCGAACATACGTCCCTGCTCCTGACGACGCATCGTCTGGTCCCAGATGAAATCCCAGTAGACCACGCTCGAGGGGATGACCCGGTCCATATCCTTCTGCCAGATGTCCATCTTGAGCATATAGCTGTCTTCGGGCAAGGTGTAGCGGATACCCAGCCGGCTGCCGTTGGCCAGTGTCAGCGTCATGTCTACGGTACTGTCGTTGACTACCGGCTCGAAGTAGAGGTCGCGGGTATCGATTACCCGGGCATTGGTGCGCACGATGAAGCCATAGTCGTTTTCGTTGCCGGTGAAGAGAGTCACCTGCGTCGAGTCGTAGGCCATATAATCGTTGAGCACGGCCTCGTAGAGGCGGCCGCCCTTGTTCGAAAACTTCAGGGTCACCTTGTTGTTCGAGAGAGTCGTAAACTCTTCGGTACCCTCGGCACAGGGAGCAAATTCGCCAAACTGAGCCACCAGACCGGCCTGCTTGAGCGAGTCGGCCATCTCGGGCGAGAGGGTATCGGTTTGAGCCGGAGCGGCTGCCTCAGCGGCCTCGGCCATACGTTCTGCCTCGACGGCAGCAATAGAGTCGTTGTACCGACGTTGAGCTTCCAACTGCTCGGGCGATGGCTGCATCCACCACGAGAAGAGCAGCACGACCACTACCATCAGTACAAGACCTAAAATCGTGTTCTTGTCCATTCTTCGGTTTTGAGATTACTAAAAATTTATTTTTTCGAGATTGCGGCTTTGATGAAATCGACGAAAATGGGATTGGGATTGAGCACGGTGCTGTTGTACTCGGGGTGATATTGCACACCTACATACCAGCGTAACGAGGGAACCTCGACCACCTCGACCAGGTGAGTTTCGGGGTTTTCGCCCACACAACGCATGCCGGCATCCTCGAAGGCCTGGCGATACTCGTTGTTGAACTCGAAACGGTGGCGGTGACGCTCACGGATGTGAGTGGTACCATAGGCCTTGGCGGCAATCGAATCCTCGGCCAGCACGCAGTCGTAGGCACCCAGACGCATGGTTCCGCCCATGTTGGTGATGCTCTTCTGCTCCTCCATCAGGTCGATGACGTTGTGTTTGGTGGTTACATCCATCTCGGTCGAGTTGGCATCGGTCAGCCCCATCACGTCGCGGGCATACTCGATGACCATGCACTGCATACCCAGGCAGATACCAAAGGTAGGTATATCGTGCTCACGGGCATACTTGAGGGCTACGAACTTGCCTTCGATACCGCGTTGTCCGAACCCCGGAGCGATAATCACACCGTCGAGCGACGAGAGCATGGCGTCGACATTGCCGCTGTTCAGCTTCTCGGAGTGGATGTATTGCAAATCGAGCTTGCGGTCGTTGTAGGTAGCGGCCTGGAAGAGCGACTCGTTGATGGACTTGTAGGCATCGGGCAACTCGACATACTTACCCACCAGACCGATACGAACCGTTTCGGTGGCATTTTTCATGCGGTGGAGGAAGTTCATCCACGGCTCCAAATGGGGCTCGCCATTGATGGGCAGGCCGGTCTTGGTGAGCACGAGCTCGTCGAGATGCTGCTGGTGCATCTTCAAAGGCACTTCGTAAATCGTGGGTACATCGATCGACTGGATGACGGCAGCCGGGTCTACATTACAGAAGAGGGCCACCTTCTTGCGCAGGTTCAGCGAAAGGTCGTGCTCGGTACGCAGCACCAGAATATCGGGCTGGATACCTACCTCCTGCAACTGTTTTACCGAGTGCTGGGTAGGTTTGGTCTTCAACTCTTTGGCAGCAGCGATATAGGGCACATAGGTGAGGTGTATGCACACACAGTTCTTGCCCAACTCCCAACGCAACTGACGCACGCTCTCGAGATAGGGCAACGACTCGATGTCGCCCACCGTACCGCCGATTTCGGTAATCACAAAGTCGAACTGGTTTTTCGAGCCCAGCAACTTGATGTTGCGTTTGATTTCGTCGGTGATGTGCGGAATGATTTGTACCGTTTTTCCTAAATAATCGCCACGGCGTTCCTTGTCGATCACATTCTGATAGATGCGGCCGGTCGTGATGTTGTTGGCCCGGGTCGTGGGCGTATTGGTGAACCGCTCGTAGTGGCCCAGGTCCAAGTCGGCTTCATGGCCGTCGACCGTCACATAACATTCTCCATGTTCATAAGGGTTCAGCGTACCCGGGTCGATGTTGATATAGGGGTCGAATTTCTGAATCGTCACCTTATATCCACGAGCCAAAAGCAACCGGGCCAAAGAGGCCGAAATAATACCTTTTCCCAACGACGAGGTTACACCTCCCGTAACGAATATATATTTAGTTTCCACGATAAAATATGGTTTTATGTATTTACACTACGGGGCACAAAATTAAGAAAAATAATCTACATACCTGCATAATGTACCGGAGAATTATTTGCAGATGAGAAAACCCGGTTTCCTTTTTGCCACTCCGCACGCTTTTCGCTATCTTTGGATAGACAGGCGCGGTTCGGCAAAATCAAAATTGAAAACTACGTTTTCTTTTGTCTCTGCGCTCTCCTTTTGCTATCTTTTCATAAAATAGGATTCGGTTCGGCATAAAAAATCAAGCGAGCTTATTTTTTCTGCTCTCACCTTTCACTATCTTTGTTACACGAAGAAAGATGGCGGTTCGGCCAAGCAAATAATGCTAGCATTTTTGCTTGTCGCTCACCTTTTGCTATCTTTGTAAAATAATTTAACAAGAGGAAAATGTCCTGCCGGGGTTTCATGCTCCGAGACATGGATTTACAAACGACAAAATATATACGACTCTATGGGTTCACGAATGACCACACTTCTTATCGGTATTCTTTCTGTAACCGGTTTATCGGCCACAACCGTAGCTCCCGCCGACAGTACGGCCAGTGCCGCTCAGCCCTTGCCGGCCGATACCACCCTTGTAGCCGACAGCCTGGCAGCACGGCCTGCACAGGTTACTCCCTTTGACTCGATACAATACCAGCAAGAGGCCGACAAGAGGCTGCTCTCGTTGATGGAGACCGACACGACCGAACAGATGTTGCCGGTCATCAAGATGCTGCGAATGCTCGAATATGCCGACAGCATAAAGGCGGCACAGGGTTCGAACGAAATTCCGGTGAACCCGCTGTTCCTTCCCATCGTATTCAAGGAACAGATGTCGACCCCGCTGCAACATCTGCCGGAGGCTGACAACAACCCCTTCAAGCCCCGTTCGCTCACCGTAAACGACCAGTGGCTGCAACGGGAGATTGAGCGGGAGAAGACTCGCGAAATGGCACAGAACTATGTGATTGTCAACTATCCGAAGATGATTCACTACAACCTCGACAATCTGCCCGAGGTTCCCAAGCAATACATCATCGAAAACGACCCGGTGAAACATGTACTCTCGATTAAGGAGAAACCGCTTATCATCAAAAACGATGTGGGCAAGGAGAAGATAAAGCTGAAACGCTGGGTCGTCAACTTCCAGTCGGCCATACAGTTCTCGCAGGTCTATGTATCGGAGAACTGGTATCAGGGCGGAACCAGCAACGTGAACCTGCTGAGCGACCAACAGTTCTCCATCAAATACAACGACCCCAAAGAGCAGCGCATCCTGTTCGAGAACCTGGTGCAATGGCGTTTGAATATCAACAGCGCCCCCGAAGACACGCTGCGCTCGGTGCGTGTGAGCGAGGACCTGTTCCAGATTAACTCGAAATTCGGTCTCAAGGCTTACAACAAATGGTACTACACGGCCACCCTCAACTTCAAGACCCAGTTCCTCTCGAGCTATACGGCCAACACCAACGACAAGGTGGCCGCCTTCCTGTCGCCGGCCGAGTTGAATATCGGTTTAGGTATGTCGTACCAGTACAAGAACGACAAGAAACAGTTCGAGACGTCGATATCGCTCTCGCCCCTCTCCTACAACCTGCAGTTCATCATCGACAACGATATGGACCCCAGTAGCTTCGGCATCAAATCGGGCAAGAGCATGAACCAATACGGTTCGTCGTTCGAGGGTCGCATCAAGTGGGAGTTCTACCACAACATGGTGTGGACCTGCCGCCTCTTCTACTTTACCAGCTACGACCATGTGCAGGGCGACTGGGAAAATACGTTCGACTTCATACTCAACCGCTTCTTCTCGACGCGACTGTTTGTGCACCTGCGCTACGACGATGCGTTGGCCTTGAACAAAGACTTGGGGCACTTCCAGTTGAAAGAGTTACTCAGTTTCGGATTTAACTACAAGTTCTGATGAAAGCGGCGGCCTGGCTTCTGGTGTGTGCGGGATTTCTCCTGAGCTCCTCGTCGATAGCCGACGAAGAGTGCCGCTACGACGACAAACCGCCCTATCGCAGCTTCATTCTCGAAGGGTACAGCGAGGCCAGTGCCCGACACTACTTCGATACGGCCCCTATCGATAATTGGGAAGGTATATGGCTGATGACCGAGACCGGAGAGCGAGTATCGATCGAGCGTTTCAAGGATGTGAGATTTTCCGAAATCTTCACCCATCGCATTGTCAAATTGGAGTCGTCGGTCCGAACCGAGACACCCATGGGTACAGTCGTGGGATATTTGACTCGCGGCGTGGAAGCTAACACCTGCTTCGTATGGCTCTACAAGCACCGGCTGACAGGCTCGATTCTCATCAAGCCCAAGCGTTATTCGGCCCGTCTGACAACCGATCTGAACGGTATCGTCTTTTGGGGCAACAAGACCAAAAACCTGGGCGACCTTTTCGACCCACGTTCGGGTTTTGTCAAAATCTATCCCCAACAACTCCCCGACGATACCGAAAACCGGGAAATCCGCTATCTGTAAAAAAACAATTACAATCAGAATTTGCGGAAGACAAAGCGCTCGTCTTCGCCTCGCGTGAGCACCATCTTCGACGAGTTCAACGTCTCGATGTGAAACACATTCACATTGTCGATGCCCATCGGCTTCAAATTGAATACAGGCGGGAATACGGCAGGGAACCACGAAGGCTCTACAATACTAAAGCGTAACTCGCCATTCTCTTGTACATAATTTCCATAAAAATTTTCGGTTGTATTCTCTATTCCATTTCGATGGACGAGTTGTAACATTATAATATCTGTCTGAAAATTATAGTAAATGCTGTCGTGAGGAGTCATCGTTTGCCCCTCCCACATCTCGGTGAGCTGCCACTTGCCAAAAATAGGACCTATATATCCATCGTTCTGCGTACACGAAGTGACGGCTACAACCAATAAAACGCCCAATAAAACGCGGCGTACTATATCTATTATTCCTTTCATTTCCCAATCGTTAAAATTCCACTCTTCTTGATTCCAATAGCAACACCCCAGTTGTCGCCATACAGCTTGCCCTTGTCGCCGGCCAGCGACAACGAGAAACTCCACCCCGCGAGTTTCGCAGGCGTGTAATGACACTCGAGCAATCCCGACAAATCGTGCTGGGTATCGGCCAGCGGGAGCTGCAACGACCCCCACGAAGTCCGGTACGAAGCCAACACTTTGTATCGCCACTCGGGGGTAATATATCCCATGGCCCCTACGTGTACCCCACGCATACGATTAAACTTATACTTCAGATAACCATCGGTATTATACAAGGTCGATTTGGCCATCGGGGTACCGTTGGACTGCCCGTAATGAGTCCAACCATTATAGAAGTAATTGTTGTAATAGTCGTCATAGCCTGTTGCTTCGGTCGTCAATACCGGACTTGCATAATCGGTCGGGCACCAGTTCAAGGGGCCGCCCTGATTGGTAAAGTCGACATACTCGACCACCACGTCGGAGAGCCAGTTCTCACGACCGCTCTTGTACTCGATACCCCACAAGCCATCCCAGCCGTTGAGCTTGCCCATGCCCGAAGCATCGTCGTAATACCATTCGAAATATCCCCGGATAGACGATTTGTCCTTAAAGGTATACTGTGCCGACAGGTTCCACTGCCCCACGTGGTTGCCATAGTAATAGGCCTGATCGCCCTGATTGGTACTGCCGTCACCCGAGGTCGGAACCAGAACCTGCAGGAAATCTTTCAGTCGCGTGGGGCTTTTCATCGTAAGCGAGTCAATCAGTACCCCCTTGTCATAATAGCGACGAGTCCCTCCGAACTGGGCAGCCAACTCGGCACCGATAGTCACCACAAAAGGTTTGTCGGGATTGGTACGGAACGAAATCGACTTGTGGTGATACAAGGCTCCGGTAGTGATATACCAGTTGTAATAGTTGTAATGCTCCCGGGCATAATCGCTGTCCATGAATTTACCATAGGCGATGTCACCTTTGATCTGTACCCACCCTTTCGTATAGGGGATGTCGACAAAGTCGATAAAGCCGGCCCGCACCTGAGGAATAGGACGGGCATTGCCCGACCAGACCAAACCGCCGGAACTCAACTCGAAGTTGACAACCGGGTCGGTCAACTCGCGATTCCCGGCCGAGATGAAAATCTTGCGATATTTGATGCCGGCATACAGTTGTTGAATGCGGAACGAGGAGACCCGGGGACGACGTTCCAAGAGACCCTGATTTACATCGTAATAGGCCACCGGCGAAGTAGACGAAAGCATCCCTACCAAATCGACACCGAACTCATAGGAGAAGCGCTTGCTCATATCGATGTCGCGCGACAAGGCGGCTCGCAAATAACCGCTCTTACTGTGAGTTACCAAACCATGCTTGTTAGCCGACAAAAAATAGGGAGCAAAGGTGCCACTACCGGCATTACCGACCATCGACACCGCGTAGTCCATCGAATATTGAGCAAAAGTGTGAAACGAACCTCCCACCATCCACATAAGCGCAGTGAGCAGTACGCCCCAAAAACGACGATACATCATGAATAAATTTTCTAAATACTGTTGTTACGGTAACGACGGAGAGGAGACAGCCCCTCCTCCGACCGGCACAAAAGTAATATATATATCGTTATGGGGCAATCGGCTACGCTTTATTTAACAAAATCGGGAGAGAAAGTGCATGCCGATGCACCCCCTCCCCCGATCGATTCACAGAGGATATAATGTTAACCGATTAGAACGAGATACCTACGCGGAAACCCAGATTGCTGCGTCCGTCGATTTCGTAGGTCAGCACCTTGCTCTTGTTGGTGGCATAGTTGTAATACATGGCCAGGTGCAGTCCATACCGATAGTTGGGACTGGGAAAGATACTGATACCTATCTCGGGCGAGACGGCAAATCCCCAGGTATCGTGATAGAGCTCCCAGGCCTGCATGTAGGACGACATGCGGCTGTAATTGGCACCCATCTTTACCGTCATATAGGGCTCGAACATGCCGCTGGTCGTGAAGCGATATTTGGCCAAAAGACCGAAAGGCAGTTGAAACAGCGAGTGCTGTTGGTCGGTTGTCAGTGCCGAACTGGAGCTCAAGGCCAGTGTCTGCCGGTCGATATACTTGTTGTTGGTATGGTAGGCGATATAAGCACCGATGGCCATGTGGGGCATCACGTAATATCCACCCTCGAAGTTCATACCCCATCCGCTCGCCTTATCGGCATAGCTGTTTCCCATCGGGGCATTGAATTGCCAATCGACATTGAAATAGGTTTTCGAAACGGTTTGCGCGTTTCCACGGGTCGGCACAACCACCATAAAAGCAGCAGCTACCACCCATAACGATATGTGTTTAATAGTTTTCATAATTCGATTTCTGTTTTTATTGGATATACAAAATGGGTAGTCACGTTATTGATTGGTCAAATAGGGCGACTGGTTGAAAGCCTGATCGATGGCTCGGATAACCAAAGTCTGGTTCACCCGGGGAGAGCTGCTCTGCAAACCGGCCATATAGGTATCCCACAGCACCGGCAACCGCTTGCTTGTCGTGGTCTGGTCGGTCAGGTCGACCAGCTCGGCCAGGAAGGAGTTCACGCTATAACTGTATACTACCGGATAGGGATAATACCAACTGCTCCAGTAGGGCCCCCAGTAGCCGGGACCCCAATAGCCGGGGTATCCCCACCACCAGTTGGGACTGGGATAGTTGACAAAATAGTGCACATCCTCGATGTAGCTGACCTGCAGACCCAGGTCGGCCTCCTCCTTGGAGTCGACCAGCATAAAGCCTCGGGCTGCCATATTCTCGGCAAAGGTCTCGAGAATATAGTTGGCCTCGTCGTTGGTCCAGTAGGTGGCTTTTTCGCTATCGGTAATCAGCAGCACACTATCGGGCATGTAGTAGGTAAGATAGTCGCCGAAGCTGGCCGATTTGTCATAATCGGTAAACACCACATAATCGTCATCCAGCTTGGAGAGGCTGGGCTCTTTCTGACAAGCAGTAATGGCTGCCACGACAAAAAGAATCGGGATTAGTTTTTTCATAATCGTTCTGTTTTTGATTGTTTTGTGATATGTTATACCTCAAAAACAAAACAGGCCCGATATGGTTCGAAATCGGGCCGACTTTTTAGTAGGATAGCATTGTCTTTTTCGGTTGAAGATTCACAGCCGATGATACACGGCATCGACCTGGGTAGCTATGTAGTCCCAGTTATACGGAGTGAGGTCGTATTGGCAACGGGTATCGGTCTGTGCCAACTTGCGGGCAAGCGCTTCGGCAAGCGAGCGAATATCGCCCGTTGCGAAAAAATCGTCGGCCGGGAGACAGGAGAGGCGGTTGGCGGGAATATCGCTGACCAGCACCGGCAGGTGATAGCTCAAAGCCTCGAGCAGTACGATGGGCAACCCCTCGTGAAACGAAGGCAACACAAAGAGGCGGGCTTGCGAAAAGAGTTCGTTCAGCTTGGCTCCCCGAATAAAGCCGGTAAGCACCACCCCCCGCTCCCGAGCCAGCTGTTTCAGCGTGGTCGAATAGTGGTCTTCGTGGTCGGCATCACCCGCAATCACCAGTTTGTACCCCTCGTGAGGTATCTGGTCGAATGCCCGGATGAGCAGGTCGAACCCCTTCTCCTCGACAAACCGCCCTACGGCCAATACATATTTATGGGACTCCAGCCCCAACGAGGCTATATAGTCGGTCGTCGTGGCTATGGCAGGAGTATTCACCCCGTTGTAAATCAGGTGAGCATTGCAGCGATGGTACTTCTCGCGCAGAATATTGTCGATGACGGTCGAGATGACAATCACCTCGTTGGCATACTTGACACCCATACGTTCGCCCAACCGCAGCACAGCCTTGGCCACCCGGTTCCACTTCTGCCGGTCATAGTCGGGACCATGGTGAGTCATCACCACCTTCAGTCCCAGCAACCGGGCAAAGGGGACCAGCAACGACGGCCCGATGGCGTGGATATGCAGCACGTCGGCATGCACCCGGCGGGCATAGAGAATAGCCAGGAATGTATGGACAATGGCCTCGATACTCTTCTTGCGGGGTGCATAGGTGTCTTTCAGGCGAACGCCTTTATACGTAGTGATTTTGTTTTGCGGAGTCACGTAGCACGAACGACGTACTACCGTCACGTCGTGGCCCATGGCAGCCAAGCGGGGATACAGCTCCTCGCAATGGGTCTCCACCCCGCCCTGAATATCGGGGATTCCACGCGTACCGGCCACGACTATCTTCATCGCCACGACTATCCTTTCTGCCCTATTCGGGCCTATTGAGGTTTCCCTGTCGGGGATCCTGACCCACATCGTACCACTTCTTGTCGATGCAGACCGGTTTGCCCAGCAGCGAACGCATTTTATTCTTGAGTATCCACCCCATGGGGTGACGCACGTAAGAGAGCTTTTTCATCACCGGCGAAACGGTACCGACCATCCAGCAATTCTTGGGGCACCGCCGTACCAGTTCGCGCACATGCTGTGCCTGCTCGCTGTTCCAGATTTCGTCGAACGAGCCGGCCTTCCGGATGTTGCCCATGCCCTCTTTCCAATATTTCGACTCCAGTCCGTTGCAGGGATAGACCTCGCCATACGGGTCGATAAAGCAATTCATCAGACCGGCCTCACAGGGCAGCAAACGACGGTTGCCCTCGATGTAGTTGATGAGCCCCATGTTGAAGAAGGCTCGGGCCCACGATTTGGGGTGTTTCTCCCGCATCTGCATCTCGATGAGTTGGGCAAAGTTGGCACACACCGTATCGCGATTGGTGATGACGTTGTCGTCTTTATGGAAATAATACGAGTTATGGAAAGCTGCTGTGGCAAACTCCATATCGAGCGCTTTGGAGAGGTGATAGAGCGAAAGCATGTCTTCGGAGTTGTTGTTCGATACCGTAATGCCGAAACCTATATCCTTCACGCCCATCTCTCTCAACTTCAAGAGGGTACGAAGTCCCTTATCGAAACCGCCGGGACGCCCGCGCAACTCGTCGTTTTTTTGCGACAGTCCCTCGATGCTGATACGAATGCCAATTTTGGGGAACTTCTTGGCCAACTCGATTACGCGGTTCTCGAACCACCCCGACGTAGAAATCACTACCCGGGGAGCTTTGCGAAACGCTACCTCTACAATCTTATCCAAATCTTCCCGAACAAAAGGCTCGCCACCCGTAATGTTAATAAACTTGACTCGAGGCAAAACCTCCAACTCCTCGGGACGAATTTCTTGCCGGGGATCGGTGGGATTCTTCCAGATATTACACATCTTGCACTGCATGGGGCAGCGATAGGTGGTAATAATGCTTATATCGGTAGGTGCAGAAATCTTCATTTTTTTCAAATATCGTGCAAAGATAAATCTTTTTCCCAGTCTTTCAAATTTATATTTACCCTTCTATTCCATACACTTTTTTCAGTTCTTGCCAGTAACGCTCTTCCGAAAATCGAGCCCTGGCCCGCTTCGAAATTGCCTGCCGATCGGTATCGGCAACCGACATGCGAGCCTCGATTGCCTCCTCAAGTTCCTCCTTGTCGCCCATGCGAAACAGGGTGCCATCGCCCTCGCGTATCAACTCGGGGATACCGCCCACTTCCGAACCAATAACAGGGGTACCCATGCACAGCGACTCGATAATACTCAATGGGTTGTTTTCGTAACAAACCGACGGGACTACCATCGCTCGAGCTTGACGAACTAAATGCACGACCTCTTGAGGAGAAAGATAGCCCAAGAAATGTATTCTCTCCGAAGCATACGCTCTACGTAATTCTTCAGCCAAAGGTCCATCACCTGCTACATATAACGGATAAGGCAAATTCTGTGCCGCATCGAGCAGCAGGCGGATACCCTTCTCTTCGGAGAGGCGCCCCACATAGCAATAGTACGGCTCAGCAACCGGTTCCGGCTTCTCGGGCTGAGACAAAACGTCGAACTTCTCCTTTTCGAGAAAGTTGTTAATGACAGCCAGTTTGGTATAGTCATACCCGCAAGCCCTCATCTTTTGGGCCATAAATGCACTGGGGCAAACAAAAGCATCGACCCAGCGCTGCAACTTCCGCCGATTCCACCACAACGCTTCGCCATAGGCCAAAGCACTGGCCACGGCACTACCCTTCATACACTTGCGTCGCAACACTTGAGTCAGATCGGTAAAGCAAGCTTCACAAACTTTGCCGTGGCACAAACAGTTGTACGAGGGGCACAACAGTTTATAGTCGTGCAGAGTCCACACCACACGACACCCCATCTCGTGAGCCAACTTGACCACAATGGGCGAAAGATAGGAGTGAATGTTATGGAAGTGAACAATGTTGGGACGGAAATCGTCGAGGATTCGTTGAAACGAGCGTATAATATCGCCCGTACCAAAAAGCCGATTGGCCGCTTTCAATTTCTCCAGCAGCCCACCCGAGAAGGAGACTTCGGTAGCAAAATAACGGGCCGTATCACTGGATAAATTTTTCGGATAAGCCATCGCATAGACAGCAACCTCATAACCCATACGACGCAACAAAGCCTCGAGGTTGATCATGCTGATGCAATCTCCCCCTCTCGGATAGTAAAACTTATTCACCAACAGGATGCGTAGCTTTTGATTCATGGGCGGCGTTCAGGTTATTTAAATATCCGAGCGGTAAACTTGTTTTTTGTCCACACCCACTTGTAGAGACAAATGGGACCAACAATTCCCGCTCCTATTATAAATAACGCAGAGAGCACAAACTCTATTGTATTTCCACCCGACAATATATGTGTTAAAATCGCTTTTCCGCCCCCCATAATCCAGGTGTGAAAAAGGTAAATAGTCATCGACATCACCCCTACCTGACTCAGCCACAGAGACACTGGTCCTGACAGACGAGAAAGCCAGACCGAAACCGAAAGTACCATAAAGCTGCCGGTAATACCCAACGATAATAAAAGGAGTGTAGCCAGCACCCCGGACTGCACGTGGCCATAAGCGAACGAAAAACTTATCGTAATCACTCCCCATAACAGCGGATACCGCCTCATCGCCAGCTGTAAACCTCCCGACCGAGCCACCCACATGCCCCACACGAAGAAGGCCAAATGAGAGCACAACTGCCTGATACAAAAGCTCTGTGGCGCCGTGTCCCAAAAGAACAACCCCAACGCCATTATCGAGAGGATAATGAGCCTTACGCCTTTCTTGAAGAGAGGTGCAAGGCAAAACGTGAGAAACAGCACATACACGAACCACAGGAAATAACCGGCCTCGGGCAAATAGAACACACGATACAGCGCATCGAGTGTCACCGGATGGTCTACCGGCATCACACGGCCTATGCCCACCTTGGTTCCCACAATAGCCCACGAGAGAATAAAATAGGGAATCATCAGGCGCTGGAACTTGCTCCACACAAACGGCAGATAGTCTGTCCGACGGGTAGAGCGATCGTAAAAATAACCGGCTATGATAAAGAAAAGCGGCATGTGGAAATAGTAGATAAAATCTATAAAATCGACATACCATTTCGGAGCTCCGGCCGGAATATAGTGACCGACAACCACCAGGATAATGCCTATCCCTTTGGCTATGTCAAATGCAATATCCCGAGTCTTTTCCATATCAGATATTCTCTTTCGAGGCTTGTTCAAAAGAATCGATAATACGCTGCGCCACAGCATCGACCGTAATCGATTTCGCATACTTCTTACAGTTTGCTACAAATCGATCGTTCTCCTCTATCACTCGAGCTATATCGTCCTCATCCCAATCATCTCGAGCAATTCCCAACTGCTCTTTCTCGACCACCTCACTATCGAAAGGTACTCGATTGGTCACTACCGGGGTCGACATAGCGACCGACTCCATAAGAGCCAACATATTGAGCTCTCGCAATGAGTCAAACAGCGAAGCTTTCGACTCCCGATAATAACGGAAAAGTTCCTCATGAGGCAATTTCCCCAACAAAATAATCTGCTGTTCACGGCCTAACTTCCTTATCTGTTCTTGATACTCGTCTCTCAGCCCTCCATCTCCGGCCACATACAACACATAGTCGTTGTATTGTGGATATTTCGAAAAAAAAGCGGCAGCCTTACGAATTACAGATATTATATTTTTCTCCCAAAAAAGACGGCCAACCGTAAGCAACTGATTTTTCTTAAGCGTTGAAATAGAGTTCTGTTTTACCACAATACCATGGCCTATGGGACTACCCACTCGAGGCATATACTTACTTATAAATCGCTGAGACACATACGACCGAGGTATCACCCAAACCTTACGCATAAAGCAACGGGCTATCACGTTGTACCAAATACGTGACGGCAACATTTTCATCTTGCGATTATGAGCCCCAAGCTCTTGCCATACAACAGTCTTAGAGGGTACGATAAGAGCTGACAGAAACGACGGGATTGAGAACGTCTCGCTCGTCAGTACCATATCGACCTCGTGGCGCCGCTTGCGCAAATAGCTCCACACCCCTGGCATAAAAGGCAATAATCCGGGTTTGAAAACCCGTTTCCAGATCGACTTCAAAAAGACCACTTCAAAATCATAGGCTTCTTCTTTTGCAGGCTTGAAATCAGCAGCAGCAAGCAATGTAACCGAATGCCCCAAACGAAGATAGGCCATGCAAAGGTCATATATCATCGTCTCTTTAATTGTTTGGACAAAAGGAACAACCTCTTTTTCCGGAGTGAAAAGTATAGGATTGATGACGATAATATTCATATAGTTCGTATTTCTGAATACAAAGATAATGGATATAAAGCCCGGCACAAACTTGTTGAGTCAATTCATTCCGAACTTCCCATTTTTTTCTTTACGACACTCTTCAACTTCTCATTTACTTCTTGCCTGATACTTTTAGGCTGGATATAATAACTGAGTATAATTACTGTTATCACATAAAATATTTGCCATACAGCCGAATCGACCCAATAAAAAAACGCAGCTCCTCCGACCAAAAACAAGACAGGATAAATAATTTCCAAAGAGATTCTTACCGGGAAAAACTTCCACGTATCGACCATTCTGAATCCCAACATAAACAGATATGACAATATCGAAGAGAGAATTATTCCCCAGATACTCATGATACGTATAAACAAATAATTCATTATCAAATTCAAAACGGTAGTTACAACAACCCCGGGAAGATTTCTGACCGTTCGTTTAGAACACTGATAGCCCAAATCGTAAAATGCAGCCAAAGCAAAACAGAAAACCGAAATAAACATCGGATAAAGATATTGCAGACTCTCCTGATAACGGACATCAACTAACCACGAATAGTTAAGCTTCAATACAAAGACCAATATCAAAACCAACACCGTAAGGATTACACTATACGCATTAAATATTCGAGAGAAAAAAACCTCTCGATCGGGAGCTTCGTATTGTTTGATTGCCGTCTCCTGCCAAGCTTGATATACAATTACCGAAAACGTCTCGAGTATCGTAGAAAACTTCATCCCTACTGCAAAAATACCATTGGCTTCCAACCCTAAATAATGCTCTATAAACAATCGACTGGAACTACCCAACAGCCACCAGCAAATGGCATTAGGGAGCAATGGTAATGAATACTTCAAAAGAGCCCGATTCAAAGCCTTATCTTTGAAACTGACTACAAAATAGCGTTTAAATACCCGAGTCTGAAATTCGATAACCACCATCGAAACCAAGCGTGCCAATATATTGGAACAGAATATTCCGCCAATACCCATCTTCAACCAAGCTACAAAAATCAGGCTGTATAAACCTATCTGAAAAGCGGTAAGAATCCCCGCAAAAACAAACTGCTTGTTCCGTCCAAGGCCTCGTACGATTTGGATCTGAACTTCATATAGCGAAAGTGTAATAACAAAAGCGATAATCCATCCCCAATCGCGTATCTCATAAAAAAAAGAAAAGATAATGCCAACCAACAAAACCGCCAAAGATGATTGGCTTAACAATTTATACGAAAATGAAACAACCCCTCTACGGGTATATTCATCTTCATTGTCCAACAAGAATCTAAATGTACCATCCCGCAATTGGAAGGTAATAATCCCCATCGCCAAAAATGTGAGCGTAAGCACTATGTCGTAATATCCAAAATCATCTGGCGAGATAAAATAAGTATACAGCGGGACCAATAGGAAAGTGATAAGCTTAGAGCCTAAATTCCCTATAGCATAAATAAAAATATCATGTATAAACTTCGTAGCCCTATTCATACTTCTCCTATTCGCTTGGCAGAACACTCGTAGTGCTCTTTAATAACCACCGCATCTCTCGCCATGAAACCAAGCAGAATCATTACGACAATGCCCGATCCCTGCAAAAAAGCACTACCGGCAATCGATTCTATAAATAAGAACGTCATAATCAGCAGTCCTCCTTTATAGAGCGCTATGGCATCTGAGTCTACAACTGAAATTTTTATTTTTTTATACACCCATACCCAAAAATAAAAGAATATAAAAATACCTACGATTCCAAATTGGGCCAATTCGGGGAAAAAAGTATCAGAGACAAAAGGACAATCCCCTTCGAGCAACCCCCAAACTTCATCTATATTATACTCTTTATACAACAAAGAATACCCTACGTCACCCGACGAAAAGGTCGCATAGGAGGCCAAACCCGATCCCAAGAAAAAATGATCGGCCAAAACCTGTGGTGCTCGCACATACAAAACAGCCCGCGCAAAAGAATCGTCCATATTGGCTACTCCCGAGAAAAGTCCGGAAGAGATAAAGTAATAATTTATCTTTCCCCAAGCTACATACAATACAGCACACAGCACGACTGCCATCATAATCCATTGTTTCAGTTTTACCCGGGACAGGATTCCCGGTTTATACCAAAAGACGATATACATGGCTACCACAAAGAAACCATAAAATTTGGAACGGGTGCTGAAGAATCCCACAGCCAGCATAAGCATCATCACAATCTTATCTCTCTTGGTAAGCCTTTGATAGGAACAGTAATAGTATATCAAAAATAAAACCGTACTGATAATACCATAATAAGCCACATGGAAAAAGATCTTCTTTCCAGCCCCTGCAAGAATAATCGTCAGCATCAAGACACTCAGAAAGACACACAATCGTTTAAGGAATTGCTTCTGGGAAGCATCGAACCGCACACCCATGGAATAGGCGGCATAAAAAGCAATAAAGGGCTTGAGCTGGATAAAGAAGTCGTACATGATTGCCTTAGGTGTATTGTAATGCACAAAAAACAGGGAATACAATACATAAAAAAACATTATACCCACAACCAAAAACAGACCTTTATACCGCTGGTGATTCTTATTGGCCAACAAATCCAACATGCACAGGAGAGCCAACAAGAGTGTAATGAGTTCATCGGAGCTTTGGAACCATAACATTTGATAGGTATAAACTCCTGCAATGAGCATCAAGAAGAATAGCCCAAAGAATATTTTATTCAAGGAAACCATGGCTTATCCTCTTCTCGTATGTTTCTCCGAATATCCGTATGTGTGTTTTACTTCCGTGTCGTTCAGTACAAATATGACATTTTTCAACGAACCTTCTGCGGCAAAATCCATCGCATTGAATACGCTGTTCTTGGGTGTATGGTTTGCCCGGCAAACGTAGAGTGTAGCATCGGCAAAGCGAGTCAACGAGAAGGTATCGGAAACGCGCTCAACCGGAGCCGTATCGATAATGACATAGTCGTAGCGTTCCCGCAGATCGTTCATCAGACGGTCCAACTTGGACGACAGCAGCAACTCCGAAGGATTGGGCGGAACAGGTCCGGCCGTAATGACATCGAGCGACTCGGTTTGCGAATGAATCAACGAACTCTCATCCGCACCATTTTTGGCTACCAAATAATTGATCAAACCGGAAGCCGATGACAGTCCCAGATAATTGGCAATTTGAGGGCTGCGCAAATCCAGGTCGACCAAGACCGTACGCTTGCCGGTCATGGCAATCGCATAGGCCAGGTTGAGGCTGACAAACGATTTACCCTCACCCGGCTCGGACGAAGTTACCAACAGTACCCGCTTTTCATTTCCGGGCAAGATGAACTGCAAGTTGGAGCGCAACAAACGGAACATCTCGGCTACCGGCGAATTGCTGTGACCCTTCATCACTACATAATCGGTCGACAAATTGTGCCCTATCTCGCCAGCCACAGGCAGATTGGTCAAACGGCGCAGGTCGTTGCGGGTAGCAAACTTGACGTTGAAAATACTCTTTCCATAAAGATAAATGACTGGTAGTACCAGACCCACGCCAAAGGCAATCGCCAGCAACAGCAACGACTGGGGTGATACCGGTTTGCTTTTACTGTACGCCGCATTGACAATACGACATTTGGGCGAGGTCGAAGCCAAGGTCATGGCATTCTCCTCACGTCGTTTCATCAAGAAGGTATACAGTTCGTTTTTAATCATCTGATTCCGCTTGATATCCAGGTAGGCTCTCTCCTGCTCAGGGAATCCACGAAGTCTATTCTTAAACTCGGCTTCCTGCTTCTTCAAATCGGCACGAGCTATATCCGAGCTCTCCTTGGCCTTAGATACCGTGTTCAAGATATTCTCACGCATGGCATCAATCTGAGCCGTAAGCGTAAGCAACGACAAGTTCGAGTCCTTGGCCGTACGCAACAGACGCATCCGCTCCAGCAACAACTTGTTATACTCGTTGATAGCCTCGGCAGCACCCTTATCGGGAAGACCGGTTGTAACCGGCACCAACGAATATTTGTTTTCGGGCCTATTCAAGAAACTATCTACCATCGAGATAATCGAGTATTGCGTCTCGGCCTCGAGCAACAGTTTGCGATACTGGCTGTTGGCCTCAAGAATAATTTTGGCCTCAGAGTTAATATCCGAGAGGTCGTTTTCCCGTTTATACTGTTCGATAACCCGCTCGGCCTCATGCAACTCGTTCTCGACCGTTATCAAACGATCATCGATAAAGGCCAGCATGTTTTCTGCTTTCAGGTTTTTATTCAGCACGGCATCCTCGTTATAACACTCAATGAGAGTGTCGAGTATGTCTTGTCCTCTACGTCGATTCGAATCTTCGATTTTCAAAGAGATGCCATTGGCTTTTTTATCCGACAAATCAATTTCAAGACGTTTCGATAAAAGCTCAGCCTGCACATCGTACCCATTGACATGAGCCACAAAGTCCAACTTTTTCCCAGGTGTATAATAGGGAGTCTTATCAATGACTATCCCCTCTCCATAATCGACTTTTACCGGGAACGAGGTAGCTTCGGCCTCTGCCAAAGTTTCAAAGAATCCCCGCTTCAGCACCACCTTGATCTTATCACTCGACTTGTCGGTCTGCACTTTCACAACAAATCCGGAGACCAGAGTATCCAACATCGACTCGGGTACATCGACCGTAATAGGCGAATTGCCATAATACTCGGTCTTGCTGAAAAAATTCTTCTTGCTCGTATATACCTTGTTCAACTCCAAGCGCTGCACCATTTCGCGAATGATGGTATGAGACGAAATCACCAGAATCTCATCGTTTACCGAACCTCCGCCTATCATACCATCCAGAGAGAAACCACCGCCCGATACCCCAGACATCAAAGACGACAAACTACCACTACTCCCTTTTTTCTCATCTTCATTGACCAGAATATCGGCCAACACTTCGTATTGTGGCTTGGCTATCTTTAGATAGCATGCGACCAAGGCCACGCACACCACTACAGAACCGACAAAGAGGTACCATTTCCTGCAAATCGCACGCCACAAGGCTACGACATCGACACTATCGTTTCTTCTTTCGGAGGTATAATTTTCTTCCATAAACGGGATATTTTCTTTTTATTTAATGAACAGCGCTATGGCCAACGAAGCCAATACCGAAATTGCACTCACTACCGTACCGGCTACCGAGATTCGATACGAAGCCAACTGGTTATAATCCGAGTTGTTGCGCTGGGCCCGGTTGGGCATGACATAGACTACATCGTTTTGCTTCAAATAGAAATAGGGCGACTCGAACAACGACTTGTCGGTCAAGTCGAAACGATGGAATATGCGCTTACCATTCTCTTCGCGTATCAGGAGTACATTCTTGCGCTCGCCATAGATAGTCAGGTCACCGGCTGCACCAATGGCATCGAGAACCGACACCCGTTCGGTTTGCACCGGTATTTGTCCCGGATTCTTCACCTCGCCCAATACAACGACTTTGAAGTTCATAAACTGTACCAGCACAAAGGGATCTTCCAACTCGGGACGAATCTTGTCTTCGATATATTTGGCCAACTCGTTACGAGTCATTCCGGCAGCGTGAATACGCCCTACAATCGGGAAATAAATATCACCATCACGGCTTACGGTATACACCTGCAGATTGGGAACAATCGTAAGTTCCTCTTTTCCAGGCTCAGAATAAGAGACTGCAGGCAAATTGTAAGGTGCAGCAGCATCGGGTACAACCGACGAAACGGTAATAGAAAGCATATCGTCGGGGGCAATACGCAACTCGTAATTACCTACATCGACCTGGCCGCTTACCTGCTCTGCATCCAAATTTTCAAAATAAGTCGTCTTATTGGTAGCACACGACGTGAGCACCAACAAAAGGGCAAAAATACTTAACCGGTTTATTTTCATTACACTATTTTTTTCTTCCCGGAATTTCCAGAAAATAATTCTAATTTATAACGATGTACCCCCCTCGTTTATTATATCGCCCCTCTTATCTTTTGACAGTTTTCATAACAGTTTTTTACCCTATTTTCTTTAATCTTCGAAAAGATTCTTACTATCAAAATCTTAACCGTCTTTTCAAAAATTCAATCGCTTTTCCTACAAATGATTTAAACGGGCCATAAGGCTCCTTGTTTGAAAAAGTTTATGTACGTTTGTAACACTTTTTGATATACGTTATGGACTTGAACTTTTCTTGGAATCTCTCCCTCCCCGAAATATATGGAGTCGGGATATTTGCTTTGATTTGGATTATCGAAATAGTGTATCAATTCTACCTGTTCGATCGCCCGTTCCGTTTTTACAAAAAGAGCGAAAAGGGTAAAATCTCATATTCTTCCGAACGCCCGCCCCTATCGGTCATCGTCTATGCCCAGAACGATGCCGAGAACCTTATCCAGTTCATGCCCCGTATCCTGAACCAGGATTATCCGCAATTCGAAGTTATCGTGGTCAACGACGACTCGACCGACGACTCGAAAGACATCCTCACCGCTCTGCAGACTCAATACGACAACTTATACCACACCTATGTACCCGAAGGGTCGCGCAACCTGAGCCACAAAAAACTAGCTCTCACGCTCGGAGTGAAAGCAGCCCAATACGACATCGTCGTATTCACCAATGCCAACTGCTGCCCGCCCGACAGCCAATGGTTGGCCGCCATCGCCCGCAATTTTGTACCGGGCACCGACATTGTGCTGGGCTACACCTCCATGCAATCGAAAGAGAAAGCCCCCCACGATTTCGGCTACTACATCTACGACAAATTGCTCTTTACACTGCGTTACCTCTCGTTTGCCCTCATCGGGCGTCCCTACATGGGCGAGAGTTCCAATTTGGCCTATCGCAAAGAGCTCTTCTTCAAGAACAAGGGTTTCTCAAAGCACTTGCATCTGCACTATGGCGACGACGACCTATTTATCAATGAGATAGCTACCCGAGAAAACACCCGGGTAGAACTCTCACCCTCTTCTCAAATGGCAGCCTCCTATCACGATAACTACGGGGCCTGGAAAGAACTGAAACTGCAATACGACTTCACCTCGAAATACCTGCATACGGCAGCCAAAGCGGTATTCGGGTTGGGCAAGGTGTTCGACTATGCCTTCAACATCCTGTTTATCCTGCTGTTGGCCTGGGGGCTCCTGAACAACTGGCTCTTAGCCATCATCGCCCTGTTGCCCGCGGTGTCGATTTTTGTCATCAAAGCGGTGGTATACCGGCGTGCCTCCCGAGTATTGCACGCCCCTTGCTACACGTTTGCCCTGCCCCTCTTCTCGTTTTTGCAACCGTGGGTAAACCTCTATTTCAACATCATAGGTTCAGCCTCCCGGAAAAAGAATTTCACTTGGCGATAACCAGTCATACCTCATCGGGGCCCGGCAAAAATCAGGGTATAAAAAAACGAAGAGGCCATGCCGCTCAAGCGGGGCACGACCTCCTCGATTATCTGAACTTTGTACCTTCGTACCAAGCGGCGGCTATTTAACCGCGATTTTCTTCTTCTCCGATACGGCAGGGGCGCTCTTTTTGGGAATCTTCACCGTCAACACGCCGTTGTTCTGGCAAGCCTCGATGGCATCGGTATCGACATTATCGGGCAAGATGAGGGTCTGTTGAAATTGAGAATAAGAGAACTCCCTGCGCAGATAGCGCCCCTTCTTACTCTTCTCGTCTTCCTCTTGTTTACGCTCGACCGTGATTACCAGATGATTGTCTTTATCGACCGTAATTTCAAAATCGTCTTTGGTAATACCGGGAGCCGCAATCTCTACCTCATAGGCCTTCTCGGTCTCTACAATGTTGATAGCCGGGGCGGCACTGTTGGTCTTGGCAATCCACTCGTTGCCGAAAAAATCGTTGAAAATACCGGGGAGCCAGTTTTGTTGATGCTTTGCAGGTGTCATAATCTTTACCTCCTAAATAAGTTTATACGTTAAGTCGACGGACAGTTTGTCGCGTCGTTCTCCCTTACAACAAAGAGGCCCGCCCTTTGGCTTGGATAGAGGGCGTTAAAGTTGACGAGAAAAGCTCAAAAAGCGTTACGGCTCCACCACTATATCGTAACGCAGTACCTTATAGGTAACGACAAAGGGCCGACCCGAGACGCGAGTCGGAGGAGAGTCGACATGGTAATAGTTGCGCGAACGGTCGAAACTGTCGATTTCGCACTTGCGCGTGGTCCCGGGCAAAAGGTCGCAATCGACCGTCTGGGTGCGATAGTCGATCATCTGACCACCGGGGTCGCGGTAGAAGAGTTGGAGCACGACCCGCGAGAGCCTGAACGGCGTATTGTTGCGCAGCAGAAAGCTCTCGCGCGTATCGCTCATGCGCTTGTCGAAGGCCAGCATGTCGACCGCCAGCGGCGAAAAGCGCAACGCGCCATAAAGCGTCGAGTCGTTATCGTCCTTCCCCTCCCGTACAATGGGACTCGGGTCGGTGTCGACCGCCGGCTTGTCCATCTGTCTCGTCGAGATTTTGGGCACAGCTCTCTTGCGAGGCATGATGCCCGACGACTGCCCCCACATGGGCAGTACCGACAGTCCCACCACGAAGGCGAGAAGGAGCATCTTCTTCATAACCACACGCTTTTACAAATCCATACTAGCGAAATCAATAGCGTAAATATCAACAGATTACGAGCCGTTCCACCCAATAGTGGATTCAAGGCAACGCCACGGCGACGCCCCATCTCTACCCAAGTCGTCACATGTAAAATCAGGTACAGCACCACGGGAACCAACCCTTCGTAATAGGGAGCCAAGGGGAGCAGCGACGGCAACACCAGCCCCACGGCCACAAAGCCGTTGACCAGGTACCACCCGCGGGCAAAGGGACGGCCGAAAAGGACCACCGTCGTGCGCTTGTTGGCAGCTGCATCCTCCTCCATGTCGCGGTAGTTGTTCACCAACAGGATATTGATCGATAGCAACCCCATGGCAATGGAGAGGAGAAAGACCGCCATATCGAAATGCAACGCCTGCACGTAGTAGGTGAAGTTGACGGCTATCAATCCGAAAAAGAGGAAGACCGTGAGGTCGCCCAGCCCGTGA
This sequence comes from uncultured Barnesiella sp., assembly GCF_946496565.1. NCBI lineage: Bacteria > Pseudomonadati > Bacteroidota > Bacteroidia > Bacteroidales > Barnesiellaceae > Barnesiella > uncultured Barnesiella sp. The sequence goes on along the minus strand of NZ_CAMMHD010000004.1, from coordinate 5,188 downwards.
TAGGCCAACGGATAGGGCCCTGCCGTATAGGCCAGTGCAAAGAGTGCGATAACAATACCCACGGGTATCAGCCACCACCCGGCAAAAAAGACAAGCCCCAGCCCCACCAGACAAGCCAACCCCAACACCAGGAACGTGCCCACGAGCATGGCTCGCGGCGAAATGTCGCCCGAGGCTACAGCCCGGCGAGGGCCTACCCGCTGGGCCGTATCGCTGCCCTTCACGTAATCGAAATAGTCGTTGGCCATGTTGGAGGCAATCTGCGCCAACAGGGCAAACAACAGGCAAAGGAGTGCCGGGGCCCAACGGAAGGATCCGTCGTAAAAGGCATAGGCCGAAGCGGCTATCACCGGACTCGCCGAGGCCGGCAGGGTGCGGGGACGAGCCGCCGAAATCCAACTCTTATTCATTATTCTTTTCTTCTTTCTCTTCTTGATCGTCTATTTTGAAACAGGCCCGTATCGAGCTGCGTATCGTCTCGGCTTCGGGGTGATTGTCGCGCAGTATCGTGAGGATTATCCGCAGATACTTGTCTTTATTGGCCAAGCCGCACAGGTTGCACACGTTGCTGTTGGTGACCATCGACTTCTGGTTATAGACCTTCAGCACCGACCGGTAATCCCGATTTTTGACAAAGGTACGAAATTGATTGCAAATGTTGTTATACAAGCCTCGCACGTCGGTATCGTCGGTCAGGTGGTCGATGTGGTCTTCAAACGAAGCTATGTCGTTGAACCGACGGTCTATCTTGTACTCCAGATTGCGCCGTATGCGGTGCCGCGTATGCAGCAATGCCTGCGACTCGATCTCCTGCGCAAAGAGCTGAATGACGTTGTTCTTCACAATCTCGAACACCTTGTTGGCATTGCGCTTCATGCGCCGGGCCACAGCCTTGATTACCCCCTCGAGCATCAGCAGATTCTCCACCTCGGCCACCTCGGGCACATAGATGTGACGGCTGCGCAGATACTCGACCTCGCGCTCGGTGCGCCGGTCGCGGTCGACGATACCTCGCGATTCGAGGTGGTGTATCTCCTTCAAGTCGGCAAAGGCTCGTGTAGCCTCGATTACCTTGTTGCAACCGCCCAACGGCTTCACGATATACTCGGGGAAAATATAGGGATAGAGCTTCACATCGATACTGCCCGTAGCTGCCCCCTCAATAAAAAGCACCGGTTTGCGGCTGCCCAATATATCGAGATACATGCCCTCGGGGAAAGAGTCGCTGTCGTTGATAAACTCGTAGTCCCAGGTCATGTGCTCGGCATCGAACGACCGCACCCAGATACAAGTGCTCTCGACCCGCGACGCGGCAAAGTCGATGTCGTGCGTCAAATAGACAAAGGTACAGTCCTTGCGCAGGCTCTCGATGGAATCCCACAACGATTTCAAGATGGAGTGATGCAGATAAAATTCGGGGTCCTCGACCAGAATCACGGCATCGGGCATAGCATAGAGCACCCCCGCGATGTAGTAAAGCACCGCCTTTTCGCCCGAACTCAGGCGCAACGGGTTGAAGGGTTCGGAGTCCTCGCTCTGAATCAGCAGCTTGCCTTCGGCCCGCAGCATCTTGTTCTTGGGGAATATGCGTTCCCACAACTTCTGCACCCGGTCCAGACGGGTACGGGGCAACTCCACATGCCCCCCTTTCTGTACCTCGAACTTGTAGCTGAACAGATTGCGAAACTCCTCGCTCAGCAACAAGAAAAGCAACTGGTCAAACTCGGTAGGAGTCTCTTTCGAGACGTAGTGCGAACGATCGATAGCCTCCTTGTACTGCGCCTCGATAGAGCCGGGCCACACCTCGTGCGGCGGCATAAGGCACAGTGCCTTCTGTGCCGAAAGCCAAAAGGCGTGCTCCTTGCTCTGGCGGGCTATTTCCAAACCGAAACGGCTCTTGCCCGCACCATTGGCACCAATCACGGTTACGGTTCGCGACGACAATTTATCGCCCGGCAAACCATTGTTTTTTTTCGGGAGCGATATTTCCATGGTACACGTTTTAATGTTACAGAAATCCTTTCTCAAAAATAACTATTTTCGGGAATAATCCATACAAGATACCGAACTATTTTTCTACATTTGTAAAACCGTAGGATACGGTTCGGCACGGGCAAACCGGGGAAAATATAGTTCCGCAGCCTCTGCCTCTCCGTATCGTTGAATACGATTTTTAACCGCTAACTCATCAAAACTATGTTTTCAGGAATTGTCGAAGAAGCCGCTCCCATCGTAGCCCTCAAACACGATAACGGCAATCTGCACCTCACGCTCAAGAGTTCGTTCACGCACGAATTGAAGATAGACCAAAGCGTCGCACACAACGGCGTATGCCTCACCGTGGTCGACATCGACGGCGACTGCTACACCGTCACCGCCATACAGGAGACTCTCGACCGCACCAATCTGGGCTCGCTCAAGGTAGGCGACAAGGTGAACCTCGAGCGCAGCATGCTCATGAACGGCCGCCTCGACGGCCACATCGTGCAGGGCCACGTAGACCAGACAGCCCGTTGCGAACGAATCGACCTGGTCGACGGCAGCCGCTACTACACCTTCGTCTACGACCTCGACCCCAAGATGGCCGCCAAGGGCTACATGACCGTCGAGAAGGGCTCGGTAACGGTCAACGGCGTGAGCCTCACCGTATGCAACTCGCAGGATAACAGCTTCCAGGTGGCCATCATCCCCTACACCTACGAGCACACCAACTTCCACCAAATCGAAGTCGGCAGCATCGTCAACCTCGAGTTCGACATCATCGGCAAATACATCAGCCGCATCATGCACTTCGAAAAAGCATAAACTGCCATGACCGATATTTATGAACTCATTGCCCACCGGCAGAGCGACCGGCAGTACGACCCCAACCGTCCGGTAGAGCCCGAAAAGGTAGCCCGCATCGTCGAGGCTGCCCGCCTGGCCCCTTCGGCCTGCAACGCCCAGCCGTGGCACTTCATCGTGGTCGACGAGCCCGAGCTGCGCAACCAGGTAGCCGACGCCGTGGCCAGCCGTCTGCTGGGGATGAACCACTTCACCAAACAGGCCCCCGTGCACATACTTGTGGTCGAAGAGCGACCCAACTTCACGGCCGGCATCGGCGGTATCATCAAAGACAAGCAATTCCCGCTGCTCGACATCGGTATTGCCGCCGCCCACATCACCCTCGCCGCCACCGCCGAAGGGCTGGGCAGCTGCATCCTCGGCTGGTTCGACGAAAAAGCTGTCCGCCGTCTGCTCCACATCCCCGACAAAAAACGGGTCCTGCTCGACATCGTGCTGGGATACTCTACCCAACCCCTGCGCGAGAAGAAACGCAAACCCGCCAGCGAGGTGATTTCGTATAATAAATACTGAGACCTCACTCCATAGTATAGACACAGCCGGGCAGGACTATCCTACCCGGCTGTGTCTGTCTATTTTATTTATTCGTTACACTCTTTATCATAGACAATCGAGACGAGCTATCATGGCTGATATCCGTTTTGAATAGCCAGATTCTTCCAATACTCGGCCTGTTTGCTGTCCTGATTAACACCTAATCCCTCCTCATAGCAAATGCCCAAACTGTATTGAGCCTCAGCATCGCCTTGCTCGGCGGCCTTCCGCCACCAATAAATAGCCTGCCCATAATCTTGTGAAACCCCTTGTCCTTCAGCATAACAAACAGCCAAATTGTGTTGAGCCCGAGCATCTCCCTGCTCGGCGGCCTGACGATACCAATAAACGGCCTGCCCATAATCTTGTGACACGCCTTCTCCTTCAGCATAACAAACAGCTAAATTGTGCTGAGCCCAAGCATTTCCCTGCTCAGCAGCCTGACGATACCAATAAACGGCCTGCCCATAATCTTGTGAGATTCCCTGTCCTTCTTCAAAACAAAGAGCTAATCTGAACTGAGCCGGAGCATTTCCTCGCTCGGCAGCTTGGCGTATCAATTCGACTCCCTTCTCTTCATTCATGTAGATACCCAACGAATCGTTGCCGGTCAAATACTCTAATCCTAAGCGATACAACGCCTCGGAGGTTGTATCGTTAACTACCGTAGGTACAACACCCCATACTCATAAAGGCATGAACAGGAGAGCAAAAACTATTTTTCTGTACATCGTCTTTTATGTTTTTCAATCATGTATAGATTTCATTTGTAAACAAATATAGTAAAAAAGTTAAAAAACAAGGTCATCGAGATAAAGAACTTTTCTCTACCCCCTCTGTAAACAAAAGAAAAACACATATCCAGCAACTTCACCAGACTGTAAACTACGACTGCCAACCAAATAAAAAGAGACTATCAAACGTAATAAGAGACAAACACAACTATAAACAGAAAAATTATATTGTATATTTGCTCACGAAACCCTAATCCTTGTATAATATGAAACCGATAAAACTTTTCTATCAAACGCTCTGTCCCTTCTGCAAACGGGCTTTCAGTTACATCGACGAACTGAAAAAACGGCCTGAATACAAAGACATCGTTATCGAAACGATCGAAGAGACCGAGCATCCCGACATCGCCGACCAATACGACTACTACTATGTGCCCACTTTCTACATCGGCGACAAAAAAGTACACGAAGGCGGTATCTACCCCAACGAAGTCGAAGCCATCTTCAAAAAAGCGCTGGAGGCATAAACGATCTCCCACACCCATATAACTGCCGTATCGAGGTCAATCCTGCACTCTATTGACGTAGGAAATACTCGATGCGGCTTGTTTTTAGAAGTCATCCCTTTGCTTATGGTCGTGTCACCCCGCACAACGATACGGGGTCCAGTTCATGACCTAAGAGGAATAGCAACAGTGACTCTTCCCCGGATATTTCTGGATTCCGCGTCGGGGTGCGGTATGACTAAGGGTGTCACCTCGCACTCGATGCGCACCGTGTCACCCCGCACCCGATGCGGGGTCCAGGAAAGTGAATCTTACGGGTAATCTTGTCGGTGTGACTAGATGCCGCATCCAAGTGCGGCATGACCGAAGCTCGCAGCCCAGTCCGGCCTATGGGAGAAAGCGGTGGGAAAAATGACGGAGAGGGACGAACAAGGGAAAAAGATGTTTGAGCCGGAGCGAATCAGTCGAAGGGCCCGGAGCAGTAAAGCCTGTGGAATAACGGTGTGGAGCAAGCTCGGCGAGTTCTTTTTCCCCGGGCCTCGCAGTCATTTTTCAGCTTTCGGACATCAG
>NZ_CAMMHD010000003.1:0-198087 GCF_946496565.1 uncultured Barnesiella sp. | reverse complement strand
GTACAAATGAAAACTTCGTTTTTATTTGCCTCGGCGCTCGACTTTCACTACCTTTGTACGAGTATATAAAACCTAAAAACAGCTATTCTCATGAACCAAGTATCCGACCGTTTGGCAGCTCTTGCACCGTCGCAAACGCTTGCGATGTCGCAGAAAAGTAATGAACTGAAGGCTCAGGGTGTCGATGTAATCAACCTGAGTGTAGGAGAACCCGATTTCAATACCCCTCAGCATATCAAGGATGCGGCGAAGAAGGCGATAGACGACAACTTCTCGCACTATTCGCCCGTGCCGGGTTATATGGATTTGCGCCAGGCCATCTGCGCAAAACTGAAAAATGAGAATGGCCTCGACTTTACGCCCGACCAGATTGTGGTATCGAACGGTGCCAAACAGTCGATTTGCAACACGATTCTCTCGCTTGTCAATCCCGGTGACGAGGTGGTGCTGCCGGCTCCCTACTGGGTAAGCTATGTCGAGATGGTGAAGTTGGCCGAGGGCAAAAGCGTGATTGTAGAGACGGGTATCGAGCAGGATTTCAAGATGAGTGCCGCTCAACTCGAGGCTGCCATTACGCCCAAGACCAAGATGCTGATTCTGTGCACCCCCTCCAACCCGACGGGTAGCGTCTATTCGCACGACGAACTCGCGGCTTTAGCTGCCGTGCTGGAGCGTCATCCCCAAGTCTTTATCCTGGCCGACGAGATTTACGAGCACATCAACTACGTGGGTGCTCACCAGAGTATCGCCCAATTCCCCGCCCTGCGCGACCGGGTAATCATCGTCAACGGTGTCTCCAAGGGTTATGCCATGACGGGCTGGCGTATCGGTTTCATTGCCGCTCCGCTGTGGATTGCCAAGGCTTGCAACAAGTTGCAGGGCCAGTATACCTCGGGCGCTTCGTCGATTGCCCAGAAGGCTGCTGCCGCTGCCTTTGCCGGTGACCAGAGTTGTGTAGAGGAGATGCGTCGGGCTTTTGAACGTCGTCGCGACCTGGTGGTACGGTTGGCCCGCGAGATTCCCGGCCTGAAGGTGAACAACCCCGACGGGGCCTTCTACCTCTTCCCCGAGGTTAGCTACTATCTGGGTAAGGCCGATGGCGACCGCGTCATCAAGACTTCGTCCGAACTGGCCATGTACATCCTCGAGGTGGGTCATGTGGCTACCGTAGCGGGCGATGCCTTCGGGGCTCCCAACTACCTGCGCCTCTCCTATGCTACTTCCGAGGAGAATATCACCGAGGCTCTGCGCCGCATGAAAGAGGTGCTCGCCCGGTTGAAATAAGCGACAGTATCGACAACGATAATATAGTGCGGCCTCCTTGTCGCCCCGGATGTGGGGAATCGGCGAGGAGGCCGTTTTTGTGTGTATTAAGTAGAGAACCTTGAGAGTCAATAGCCGTGTTATTTTATTTCCACTCCATTACTTCTCGAATATGTGCACAGACTGCATCGAATCTGTCGACGAGTTGCAGCCAATCGGGTACGTCTTTGTTTATCCACCCCATTACGGTAATCATCTCGTTGTGAATTTCTTCTACTCGTTTTAGATTCCAGCAAATGGATTCATTGTGGAAAACTCGATTTCGGAAAGTTCTGAAGCTATTCAATGGGGCTGAAACCTTTTTTCTCTGACGATCTTTTTTGGGCATAAATGGGAATGCCCTGCGTAAATCCTTCCAGAGCAGGCGCTCATATTCACTGTTGAGTAACGATACCCAAAAGCCTAATGTCAATTCGGCTACAATTTTCGGAGGAGTAATGATTTCGTGTCTTCCGGAAATCTGCTTGATGGCTTGTGTGATGTAATGATTCAATCTGGCCAATCCTGGGGTAGTCGGGAATACGGCATACCAATCGGTTCGCCCGGTCATTGTTTCAAGTTCCCTGCACAAGGCATTTCGTAGAGTAACTTCAAAAACCGAAAGGCTGGTATAAAAAGCCTCGGCCAATTCCAGATTACACTGGTAATGCAGAATGGCTCTTTTTTCATCACCTGGATAAAGATTGAAATATCGTTCCATCCTTTTGGTGGAGAAAACTTTTTCAAAATAGGCCTTGTTATATTCCATATTATTTGTACCTTTGTATTGCAGTCCCGGGTGTTCCTCTCCCAGCTTTCAGTTACTGGTGATGAATCCGGGTTTTTTTATGTCCATATACAAAGTTACAAATTCTTTTGCATAAATCATTCTTCTGTTGGTGCTTTTGACTCCTTGTAGTTAATGGTCCTGCTCTCTATTGTTTTGCATTTACTCGAATGAGAAAAATGTGAATATCTACACAGAGAGATTGTATTACATGGAGTCCGGGTACTCCCTCCAAACAGCAGAACCCACCGTGCCTCGCGGCGTAGTGGGTTCGTCACAACTAAAAACAAACTTCAAATTTTAGGATTCTTTTCCCCTTTGCAATTTAGATCAGGAGGAGAGAAAAGAGTTTATTTGGCTTTACGTTTACAATAGCGTTGACATTGACCGCACAGGTCGTAGCCCAGCAGGGCACCCAGGATGAAATCCTCCTCGGGGGTGAGTTCGTTCAGGGGGCGCGAGGCCAGCGATTGAATCACCTCGATACACTCGCGACGGCCGAAGAAGAGGTTTATCTTGTTGCAGCCTATGGGCTGTATGCAGTAGTCGATGCGCTGTTTGTTCAGTCGGTCTACGGCAAACTCTTCGTAGCGGCGGTTGGTGGTGTAGAGCACCATATGACGCACCCCTTTCTTGTATTCATAGACGTGGTTCAAAAACACTTTCAACTCGGCCGGAAAAGATTGACAGGTCATCATGGGCATATCGGTTTAGCGGGTTTACAAGTCGAGGTTTTTCACCCAAGCCTCGATGCGGTCGGCCGTTTTGTCGGCCTCGTTGGTCTCGTCGAGAGCAAGCCCTACGAACTCGCCGTCGACAACCGATACCGACGAGGAGAACGTGTAGCCGTCGGTAGCCACGTGGTTGCCGGTGAAGCGGCAGCCTGTCTCCTTCAGTTCGTCGTAGAGCAGGCCGATGGCGTCGCAGAAGGTGTCGGGGTACGACTCGCTGTCGCCGCAGCCGAAGAGGGCGATGGTTTTGCCGGTGAGATTGGCACTTCTCAACACCTTTACGGCATCGTACCAGTCGTCTTGCAGTTCGCCGCAACCCCAGGTCGAGGTGCCCAGTATCAGCGCCTCGTAGGGGGCGATGCTCTCGGCCGAGAGTTGGGCCGCATCGTGAATATCGGTTGAGGCGATTCCCAGTTTCTGGGCGATTGTGTGGGCAACTCCCTCGGTCATGCCGGTCGAAGAGCCGTAGAATATTCCTGTTTTTTTCATCGTCGTAACGGTTGTTTGGTTTTTACGGAGGCAAAGTAAAGGCATGCGGCCCGGCCGGCCAATACCTATATGTAGGGGTTTTCTCGCCAAGCCTACTTAGTTTGAGGGAAAAAGTGAGGTATTTCACTATTTTTCACTATCTTCGTTGCCTAAAACAGGGACAATGATGAAACAAAATAAAAGGAGATTTGGAATGATTGTTATGGTTGTGGCGGTGATTCTTGTTGCAGGGATGGTTGCCGTCATAGGAATTTGTAACGGTTTGGTAAAGGGGTATGCCCGCGACAAGACGTTCGACACGACCGATGCGATACCTCACCGTACCGTGGGGCTGCTGTTGGGCACGGCGCCCATTACTCCGCAGGGGGCCCATAACTACTACTTCGACTATCGTATCGAGGCTGCGGCCCGGTTGTTCCAGGCTGGCAAGATTAACTATATTCTGGTGAGCGGCGACAATCACGACCGCGACTACGACGAGCCCACCTGCATGCGCGATTCGCTGGTGGCCCACGGGGTACCGGCCGACCGCATCGTGCTCGACTATGCCGGGTTCCGTACGCTCGACTCCATCGTGCGGGCCAAGGAGATTTTCGGGCAGGACAGCCTCACCATCATCTCGCAGAAGTTTCACAACGAGCGGGCCATCTATCTGGCCAAGAGCAGCGGCATATCGGCCGTCGGCTATAATGCCCGCGACGTAGCCCGCCGGGCGAAGTATATAAAAATACACGGACGAGAGTATCTCGCCCGTGTGAAAATGTTTCTCGATCTCCTCACCGACAAGCAGCCCCGCTTCTTAGGGGAGAAGGAGGAGACACCGTTTTAATGTTCAATGAGAAGTCAATAGCTTTTGCTCTTATTACATAAGGGCTTTTCTCCTTTCGATTTCACTACGCAAGTTGTTGAACCAGTTGGCATAGATGGTGGGGTCTTCGACCATGCTGTTCTTGTTTCGGGTGCTCTTGCTGAATTGATTGAGAGTTGAGGTGACACTACCTTCATAGAGTGTAAACTTAACCTCGGTCAAGTTGTCGTTAAGCGGTTGAATGAAGAAAGAGGCTTGCGAAGTAGAGGCTTCGGTAGCACTACCCAAAAGAGCCATTTGCCAATCGGCATTCTTATTATCAATCTGTTTGCTGGCGGTAATGAGTCCCGATTCTTTATCAGTACTGTTTATCAAGAAGCCCTCGGATTGGAGCAGAGAAATGGCTGAACCGAAAACGAGGTTGTAATCGGCCTCGAATTGCTTAGTGGTCATCAACTTTATCTCTGCAGGTGAAAGTGCCGGTTTGGAGGTTCCGCACGACATGAGTATAAATAAAATAGGTAAAAAGACGATATATTTTTTCATTGTGTAAAAATTTTAGAGTTAATAACTGGTTGAGACCACTGAATAGTCTAAAACTATATCGTTGGAATCGAATGTGATGATTAAGTCGAAAGATTGAGCACTGCTACTTTGTGACGCTCTTGCTCCAAATAGGAAATCGGTACCTCCTTGTTTGTTTACGGTACTCATTTTGTTGTAGCTCCATACCTCGTTGTTCGATTTGTTTTTCGACACCAGGTTGGGTGCTCCAAAGATTTCTAATATCTCGGCTTGAGTAGTACTCCCTTTTATGATTTTTGATTTTACAACACCAAAAGTGAGATTACTTTTTTGAGTCGGCTCTGCGCTGGCTCCGTATTTATAGCTGCTACACGATATTGAAAATAACAGGCCGCAGCATAATAATAGAATCTGTATCTTTTTCATCTATTGTATTATTATGAAAATGATTAAAATTGAGGTCTTTGGAATAGATTTCCCCTTTTTGTTCCGATTTGGCGATTTTATAGTTGTTTCATAGGCTTCGTGTTTATTTGTGCTAATAGTCCCCAGATTTAGCCTGTTAATAAAAAAGGAAAGCGTGGAGACTGTTTAAAGTTTATCTGTTCAAGAGGTATCGCCAAACACCCACCATACAAATAAACAACAGCCCCACGCCTATATTGATATATGACTATATCAAAGGCGTGAGCGTTCTGTTGTATTACTCTGTACGGTTTTGAAAATTTGGCGATTTTCTTGAACAAAGTAATATCTAAAAAACGCTTCCGTTCGTATGTCTGCTCAAAAGACTAATTGTTTAGCTTTTTGAGCCTTTGCAAATATATGTTGATTTATGACAAAATCCAAAAAATGCGATTGCTGTTTTATTCCTCGACCGTCGGGTAGATGAGATTTTTCTCCTCGATTACGTCGAGTACCTCGCGCAGGTATTTGTCGGCTTCCCAGCGGGCCATGGGCAGGTCGTGCAGCAGGTAGTTGCCGCAGTCGCGGGGAGCGGCGCCGGGTACCTCGCCCTCGAAGTCGCGGATGAAGCGGAAGGTCTCGCGCATGAGGTCGACGATGTCGCGCGACTCAAGGTCGCCCTGCACCAGAAAGTAGTTGCCGGTGCAGCAGCCCATGGGTCCCCAGAATACGATTTTGTCGCCCCATCCCGGGTGGTTGCGCAGGAAGGTGGCAGCCAGGTGTTCGATGGTGTGCAGGGCTCCGTAGCCGATGGCGGGCTCGCGGTTGGGCTCTTTCATGCGGATGTCGAAGGTGGTGACTACGTGGTCGCCCAGATAGTCCTTGCGCGAGACGTAGATGCCGCGCAGCAGGTGAATGTGGTCTATGGTAAAACTGGGTATCTTTTTCATATCGGGTTATGTATTAGGGATTGATATGTATTACAGTTTGGCGATGAGGCTGGTGAGCACCTCGAACGAGCGGTGGGGGGCATCGTCCCAGAAGTGGTTGTATTGGGCCAGGTGACCCTCGATGCCCGGGGTGTCGCTGATGATGCGGAAGCTCAGGAAGGGGATACCGCGCATGCAGCATACCTGGGCAATGGAGCCCGACTCCATGTCGACGGCCATGCCTTCGGGGAAGAGGGCCTTGATTTCGGAGAGTTCGACCGGGTCGGTGATGAAGCGGTCGCCGCTGCATACCAGCCCTTTGTAGATGCGCAGCGAGGTCTCTACCTGCAGGGCCTTCTCGACCAGTGCCGGGTCGCTGTGGAACCGGGGCGGCAGCCCCTGTATCTGTCCCCAGGCGTTGCCTTCGCCACACCACACGTCGTGGTAGACAATCTCAGACCCGACGACAATATCCATCACTCGCATCGAGGCGTCTATGCCGCCGGCCACGCCGGTGTTGAGCACGCAGTCGGGGTGGTAGCGGTCGATGAGCTCGCAGGCCCGAATGGCCGACGATACCTTGCCGATGCCGCTCTGGGTGAGTATCAGTTCGTGGGCACCGTTCGTGCCTATGGTAAAGAGCGAAGCGCCGTAGCGCTCCTCGCGGGGATTCTCCAGCAGGCGACGCACGCAATCGAGTTCGCTCTGCATGGCTACGATAATTCCTATTTTCATCTTCTTGTTTTCTCTTTCGAGCAAAGGTAGGGGTAATCTCACATACCGCAAAATTTGTGCGGCGAAATTCACCGTCGCGGGGCGATGTGGAGATTTCACCGGAATTTTCCGTAATTTTGCCGCCGGATATTTTTACCGATGAAAGATTTTGTCGCCATAGATTTCGAGACTGCCAATTACGAACCCACGAGCATTTGCTCGGTGGGGCTTGTGGTGGTGCGCGGGGGCGAGGTGACGCACCGGGTGCATCGGCTGGTGTGCCCCGAGCCCGACTACTATGTGCGCCGTTTTTCGGAGGAGATTCACGGTATCTTCCCCGCCGATACCTGCCATGCTCCCAACTTCGGGCAGGTGTGGCGCGAGGTGTCGCCGCTGGTCGAGGGGCTGCGGCTGGTGGCGCACAACAAGGCTTTCGACGAACGGGTGCTGCGGGCGACCTGCCGCATGTATGGCATCGACTATGTGTATGGCAATTTCCTCTGCACCCTCACGCAGGCGCGGCGGGTGATTCCGCGCACGGCCATCGAGAACTATCGGCTGCCCACGGTGTGTGCCTATCTGGGTATCCCCTTCGACCACCATCACAACGCGTTGGCCGATGCCGAGGGTTGTGCCCGCATTGCCATGCAGTTGTGGCCGGACGACGACGAACTGCCGTGCCTCCGGTAGTAGTGGGGCCTTCTGCTCTTTTCAGTGTTTAATCGTTTGACTATCCCTTATCTCATCCTTACGGAAGCAACACCTCTTTGATGGCGCGTTGCAGGGTCTCCTTGTCCATGAATCCGGCCGCAATCTGGGGCTGGTTCTTCATGGGGCAGAAGAGGAGGGTGGGGATGCTTTGCACTCCGAAGAGGGCGGCCAGCTGCGGCTCCTTGTCGACATCGATTTTATAGACGTCGATCTTCCCGGCATATTCGGTAGCTATCTCCTCGAGTATGGGGGCCAGCTTGCGGCAGGGTCCGCACCATGTGGCGTAGAAGTCGACAATGCAGGGGCGGGCGCCCAGGAACTCCCAGCGGTCGGGGGTCTTCTCGAAGTTGGCCACCTTGGCGAGGAACTCGGCCTTGGTCAGGTGGCGGGGTTTTACGGTTTGTACTTTTGCTCTCTTTTCGGGTTGGGCCGGTTGCTCCTTGGCCTGGCAGGCAAAGAAAAAGGGCAGGCAGGCGAGGGTTATTCCCAACAGGTGTTTTACGTTCATAATGAGTATCGGGTTGCGTGTTTGACATCGGGCGGAGGTGCTGCTGCCCCGGGCCAAGCCGTCGGGCAGGTGGGGAAAAGCCGCGCTCCCCCGTCGTGACTTTCCGGCGACAAAGATACGAGGTTTGTCACAGAAAGCCGCAGGCGGAGGAGCTATTTTTCAGATTATTAGGGTTTCTTACGGAGCGTAAGGAGGCCGATGGCGGGCCGCGACGGGGCCGGCGAGTCGGGCGGACTATATCGACGACTCGTTGACGATGGAGCCGCCCCGGTGGGTGGTGGGGAGGATATACGACGGCAGGTCGCGGCTGCAGATGTAGTTGCCTATGCAGCGGGTGATGAGGATGTCGTCGTGGTGCCCCTCCATGGCTCCGTAGCTGCCGTTGGGTTTGCGCTCGAACACGTCGTGCTCGTAGCAGGCCTGTGCGTCGTGCTCGATGTAGGCCCCTTCGCGCAGGGCCGACCGCTGTGCGTCGATGACCAGCACCTTGGTGGCGCGGTTCATGTGGAATCCCCAGCGCGAGGAGGGGCGCTGCCCGATGCTGTCGGGGGGAGCCTGCCGGGCGTAGAGGTTGTCGTAGTAGCGCGACAGGGTGTCGAGCAGGTAGGCCGAGTGTTCGCTGTCGTCGTGTTCGGTCTCGAGGGTGTTGCTCTCGATGACCAGCAGGGCATTCTGGTAGTAGGCGGCCAGTTGGGCGGCCTTCCAGGCGAGCAGGTCGTGGTCGATGTGTCCGCGCCACTGGGCCACCACCTCGGCCGGTCCCCCCTCGAGCATCCAGTAGCGGTCGAATATGGCGATGACCGAGTAGTCGGCCGCGTCGGAGCGGCCGCCGATGTCGACTACGGCCAGGTAGCGGTCGCGAATCTCGTGCTTCTCGGCCGGGTATTCCCACACCTGCAGCGGTCCGCCGGGGCGGACCTCCAGTTCGATACCCTCGAGGGCATCGTGGCCGGTGAGCTCGCGGCCGTGGATGTCGCCTACGAATCGGGGAGCGCAGCAGCCGCGCCGCAACTTTTCGACCAGCGTAGGGTCGAATACCCGTTCGCCCGAGTAGCAGAAGGCCTCGATGTCGTCGCTGGGATACTCGGCCATCATGTCGGTGTGGCGGGCATACTCCTTGCGTTTCTGCCGGTACCAGGCGATGGCCTCGAGGGTGGCGCCTCGACTCCAGAGCATGCGCTCGTAGTCGGTGAGAGTGGCGATGAGCGACTCGTAATCGTCGACAGGTATGGCATACATCTCGATTTCGAACCAGGGGACAAAGGCAAACTGCTTGTCGCTCTCGTGCCGCTTGGCCCGCTCGCACTCCTGGTGAAAGTAGGAGCCGGTGCCGTTGGCCGTGCTCTCCATCACCACCATCGAGTAGGGGAGCAGCATGATGGAGCCGCAGACCGAGCGCACCAGCTGCTCGGGCGACTTCATGCGGCTGTTGCGCCAGAAGGCAACCTCGGAGAGGTGGGCCATGGCGGCATCGATACCCCGCACCGACTCCTGGCTCTCGGCCGAGCCTATGGTGACCCGGCAGTCGCGCCCGACGATGACCGAGGTGTTGGCCATGCGCTCGAAGGGGCGGAATTTGGGTCTGCCTCCCTCGAGCAGCCAGTCGGGGTAGTTGGCCAGCAGCTTGCTGTACATGCCCTTGATGTTGGCGGCCGACTCCTTGATATGGGCGCAAATCACGCTGTTCCAGTTGCGGCGGTGCACCAGTTGTATCCAGGCCATGTAAATCTGTATGAGGGTGGAGCCGCCCCACTGGCGGGCCTTGAGGAGGATGAGGCGGATGGGGCGGTCGTGTGTGCGCATCGCCTCGAGCATGCCCAGGATGCGGCGTTGCGGGCGGTTGAGCCTGAAGGGGATGTCGTTGGCGCCCAGCTTGTCTTTGATGCGCACGAAGCAGAAGGCCCAGAACTCGAAATCGTAACGGATGCGCAGCCGTATCCACTCGCGCCAGAGGGTATCGAAGGGCGAGAGGTCGCCCTCCTCTTTCTCGCCGTCGACCGCCGGGGTGGAGCAGCCGTCGGGTACCTCGACCCCCTGCTGCCGCAGATGTCCGGCCAGACTGCCCGCCCGGGCAAGCTGCTGCACCAGCGGTTCGTCGAACATGGCAGCCGGGATATACTGGAGGGGCAGCGGAGCGTCGGCGAGCCGTATCGGACGGCGGTCGCCTGTGTCGCTCCCCTCGCCGGTTTCGGGTGAATAGTATCGTTTCAGTTTCTCATTTCTCAGTCGGTTGGCTTCAACCGTTATCGTTTCGTCGTGTTGTACAATCGCCATCTCTTTCGCTATTTTCTGCAAAAGAAATATCGCCAGCCCCCGGGTTTATGGCAGGGTAATAAAAGGTGGTGGCGAGGGGGCTTGAGCGGGTTCTGCCCGGGAGAGGTGGATAAAAGGAAACCCGGCGTTTCTTCCGCCGGGTTTCCTTTTGCCCGAGAGCAGAGGTCTCGGGTTTATGTGAGTTGCCTTATTTCGTGGCAGGGGTATCGGCCCCCGGTTGGCTTTCGGGAGTCGGGTTTCCAGGAGCAGGGGCCTCGGCGGGACTCTCGGCCGGCTTCTCCTCGCGAGGCTTCTCGGGCTTGTTGAGCTCGGGGTAGCTGATGCGGGTGTGGTAGATGGTCTTGAGCTTCTCGATGAAGGTAGCCTTGATGGTCTCCACATCGCGGAAACTGAGGGGCGTATCGCGCAGCAGGCCGTCGGCAATCTGCGAGTCGATGATGCGGTTGACGAGTTGCGAGATGCTCTCGTTGGTATACTCCTTGAGGCTGCGCGAGGCGGCTTCGACGGCATCGGCCATCATGAGGATACCCGTCTCCTTGGTGAAGGGGTTGGGGCCGGGATAGGTAAACTTCGACTCGTCGACGGGGCGGTCGGGGTATTTGTTGCGGTAGGAGTTGTAAAAGAACTTGGCCTTGCCCTTGCCGTGGTGGGTGGCGATGAAGTCTTTGATGGCCTGGGGCAGCCCCTGTTTGTCGGCCATCTTGAGGCCGTCGACGACGTGCGAGATGACAATCTGAGCGCTCTGCTCGAACGAGAGGGGCGTGTGGGGGTTGAATCCCGACTGGTTCTCGGTGAAGAAGGCGGGGTTCTTCAGTTTGCCGATGTCGTGATAGAGGGCGCCGGTACGTACCAGTTGGGCCTTGGCCCCGATTTTGTTGGCTGCTTCGGCTGCCAGGTTCGAAATCTGCAGCGAGTGCTGGAAGGTGCCGGGGCACTCTTCGGAGAGCTGGCGCAGTATGGGGTTGTTCACGTCGGAGAGCTCGACCAGCGTAACGGTAGAGATGAATCCGAAGGTCTTCTCGAAGATGTAGATGAGCAGGTAGGCGAAGAGCAGGAACACGCAGTTGATGCCGAAGTAGATGAACATGTTGTAGCTGATCTTCGACAGGTCGCCCTCGGAGAGGAGCGTGTAGCCTACGTAGGCAAAGCAGTAGGCCAGGAAGACGAGCACGGCGCAGCGCATGAGTTGCGACCGGCGCGACAGGTCGCTGAGGCTGTCGATGGAGGTCATGCCCACGATGAGCTGCAGGAAGATGAACTCGAGCGCAAAGGGGGCGGTGAAGGCACAGATGAGTACGGTGATGAGGTGTACGTAGAGGGCCGTGCGGGAGTCGAAGAAGGTGACGACAATAATGGGTATGATGGCAAAGGGCACGAGGTATATGCCCTGAACTCGCACTTCGGAGAGGAAGAAGGCGATGAGCGAGATACCCGTGATGAGCATCATCATAAACCCGAGGGTGCGCATCTCGTTGAAGGTCTGCGGCCGGAAGAGGGCCAGGAAGAGGTAGAAGAAGGCAAAGAGGCAGGTGAAGACGATAATCTGTCCCACGATGGTGTAGCCCCGGTGGTCGTTGCCGGTACTCTTCTTGAGCGATACGGTCTCGAGCGACTTGAGTATGCGGTAGGTTTGGGGGGTGATGATTTCGCCCCGGTCTACGATGCGTTCGCCGGCCTGCACGATGCCGTCGGAGAGGGCGATGCGTTGCAGCAGGTTATCCTTGAGCCGGTCGGTGGTGATGCTGTCGAAGGTGATGTTGGTGTTGAGGTAGTCGTTGAGGTTGCAGTTTTGCAGCACATGGTGCGAATAGGAGTCGGGGAAGCGGTTGATGATGTTCTCGTAGGCTTCGCGGGGCGACTGCAGTTCGGCCACGGGCATTTCGCGGGCTACGTTGTTCTGTACGATGCGTATCTCTTTGGTGGTTCCCGATTGCAGCCGGGTGTAGTCGTCGGACGAGATGATGCCCTTGTGGTAGGTTTCGCGCAGGGCTTGTACCAGGTTTCGGCGCAGGGCTGGCGTAATGGTGAGGCCGGGGCGGCTGGTGAGCGACTTCTCGAAGTCGGCGGTCGATTTGGCACCTATGGCTTCGTTGAATGAAAATACCGGCTGAAAGCCGAGCATGATGCTGTCTTTCTCTTGCTGGATGACGGCCTCGTCTTTGTAGATGGGGAAGTCGAAGGGGGCGGTGAGCAGGCCGTATTTCCAGGGTTTCCCTTCCTGGAAGGTGTAGCGGAATTTCCCTTCGCCGGGGAAGAAGTAGGTAACCAGCGCTACCGCAGCTATAAAAAAGAGCACTTGCAAGACTCGCTTGCTCGACAGAATCTTTTGTATACGGGATTGATCCATGATTTTAAGGGGTTATTCTTTGCAGCGTGCAGCCTTCTGTACGCCTTTGATTTTACGTAATTTGTTGCACAGCGACTCGACTACGCGGGTGTCGTGCACCATGATGTTGACCGTGCCGTTGAACACGCCTTCGTTGGCCTGTATCGAGAGGCCGCGCATGTCGATCATCAGCTCGTTGGAGATGACGCGGGTAATCTCGTTGAGGATACCCATGCGGTCGATGCCCTGAATCTCGATTTTGGCGGGGAAGGAGAGCGACTCGCTGGCCTCCCACTGGGTAGATACCAGACGGGGCCCGAAGCTCGACTTCAACCGCATGGCTACGGGACATTCGCGCTTGTGTACTACGACGGTTTCGTCGTCCTCGACATAACCCAGCACGTCGTCGCCGGGTATGGGACAGCAGCAGTCGGCCACCTTGTAGTTTTTCACACCGTTCTCGTCGCGCAGGATATAGGTCTGCTTGCGGTCGATGGTGGGCTGTTGCGGGGCCGGAGCCTTGGGTTGCTCGTTCTTGTTGCTGTTGCCGAACGAGAGCTTGAGGTATCGCATGAAGGGGTTCAGACTCTTGCCCTTGATGATTTTCTTGATGTTCTCGTTGAGGGTAATCTCTTCGTTGCCGATCTTGAAGAGGAGGTCGTCGCGATGTTGCAACCCCAGATTGCTCAGTATCTTGGTCATCAGCTCGTTGTTGAGCTCGATGTGGTTGCTCTCGAGAAACTCTTTCAGCTGGGCCTCGCCCTTGGCGATAATCTTGCGCCGGTCCTTACGCAGGGCGGCCAGGAGTCGGCTGCGGGCTTTGGCGGTGGTGACGAGGTTGAGCCACTCCTCCTTGGGAGTCTGCGACTTGGAGGTAAGAATCTCGACCTGGTCGCCGCTGTGCAGCTTCTGGCTCAGCGGTACGAGGCGGTGGTTCACCTTGGCGGCGATGCAGTGGAACCCCAGGTCGGAGTGCAGGGTGAAGGCCAGGTCGAGGGCCGTGGCATCCTTGGGCAGGGTGATGAGGTCGCCCTTGGGGGTGAAGACAAATATCTCGGTACTGAAGAGGTTGAGCTTGATGGTATCGAGGAAGTCGATGGCGTTGGGTTCGGGGTGCTCGAGTATGTCCTTGATGGTCTTGAGCCAGATGTCGAGCTCCGACTCTTCGTCGGAGTTGCCTACCTTGTACTTCCAGTGGGCGGCGAAACCGCGCTCGGCGATTTCGTCCATCTTCTCGCTGCGTATCTGTACCTCGATCCAGTTGCCGTCGGGGCCCATGACGGTGAGGTGCAGGGCCTTGTAGCCGTTGGCCTTGGGGCGGCTCACCCAGTCGCGCGTGCGCTCGGGATGCAGCTTGTAGATGTCGGTGATGACCGAGTAGATGGTCCAGCACTCCTTCTTCTCGTCGGCCTCGTTGGGGCACTTGAAGATGATGCGCACGGCGTAGAGGTCATAGACCTCCTCGAAGGGGATGTGCTTCGACTCCATCTTGTTCCAGATGGAGTAGATGGATTTGACGCGGGCCTTCATCTCGAAGTCGAATCCCAGCTCCTTGAGCTTGGCGACGATGGGCTTGGCAAAGTTGTTGTAGATTTGCTGGCGCGACTCTTCGGTCTCGGCAATCTTCTGTTTTATCTGGTTGTAGGCCTCGGGGTGTTCATATTTGAAAGCGAGGTCTTCGAGTTCGGTCTTGATGGCAAAGAGTCCCAGGCGGTGAGCCAGCGGAGCGTAGATGTAGAGCGTTTCGCCGGCAATCTTGTATTGCTTGCTGGGGAGCATGGAGCCGAGGGTGCGCATGTTGTGCAGGCGGTCGGCCATCTTGATGAGGATGACGCGGATGTCTTCCGACATGGTGAGCAGCAGCCGGCGGAAGTTTTCGGCCTGGGCCGATGCCTGGTCGCCGAAGATACCGCCCGAAATCTTGGTGAGCCCGTCGACAATCGAGGCTATCTTTTTGCCGAAGTGGTTTTCGATGTCTTCGACCGTATACTCCGTGTCTTCGACCACGTCGTGGAGCAGAGCGGCGCATATCGAGGTGGAGCCCAGCCCTATCTCCTGGCTCACGATGCGGGCCACGGCAATGGGGTGGAGGATGTAGGGCTCGCCCGAACGGCGGCGGATACCCTTGTGGGCCTCTTTGGCAAACTTGAATGCACGCTCGATAATCTCGACTTTCTTGCGGTGGTTGGAGTTGAGATAGCCATTGAGCAGTTCCTGGAATTTATCTTCGATCAGTTGCTCTTCGTTGGTGTATGCTTGGTCGGACGGTTCCATAACTTTGAGATCTTAGTGAGATAGACAAAGATAAAGGATGTCGACTGTAAATGCAAATAAATTTTATATTTTGCCGAGCGGTTCTGCTTAAAATTCCTGCCGAATACTACAAACCCCTTACCATGAGGAGGATGCCTGCCTGGTAAGGGGTGGTTCGGTGGTTGTCCGGCCTGTGACAGTCGGGCGGTTATTTACCCTTGTCGAGTCGTATTTTCTCGTGGTAGAAATAGTTGACGATAACCGGTTTTCCCTGTTGCGAGCGGCCGTATGGCAGGTCGTTTATGCGGTAGGGATAGTCGTGCTGGCGGGCATATTGGGCGATGTCGGCCTCGAGACCTTTCCAGTAATCGGTGCGCTTGCGGTTGTAAATCTCTTCGTAGAGGGGCAGCAGGTGGGGATACTTCTCCCGTATGTAGCTCATGATGCTGCCTTTGAACTGTCCGCGCAGGTTGAGGTTCTCGAGCCAGATGAGGTCGGCAAAATCTTTCACTTGCTCGATGATGGCCTTCACGTCGGTGATACCCGGGAAGATAGGCGAGATGAAACAGACGGTGCGGATGCCGGCGGCGTAGGTCTGTTTCATGGCTTCGATGCGGCGGGCGATGGTGGCGGCGTGGTCCATGTCGGCCCTGAACTCCTCGTCCAGTGTATTGATCGACCACGATACGGTGGTTTTGGGGAATTGCTTGAGCAGGTCGAGGTCGCGCAAGACGAGGTCGGATTTGGTGCAGACCATGATTTCGGCCGTACAGCCGCGCAGCTCCTCGAGGATGCGCCGTGTGCGGAGGAAGGTGGCCTCTTGCGGGTTGTAGCCGTCGGTCACCGAGCCGATGACGATGCGGCTGCCGTTGTACTTGCCGGGGTTCTTGATAGGGTCCCATGTTTTCACGTCGAGAAACGAGCCCCAGGGTTCGGGGTGTTTCGTAAACCGTTTCATAAAGGAGGCGTAGCAGTACCGGCAGGCATGGGTGCAGCCTACGTAGGGATTGACCGAATAGCCGCCGACCGGGAGGGTCGACTGGGTCATGATGCTGCGTACTTCGATTTCTCTGATTTCGGGTTCTGTGTTCATAGTCTTTGGTGTATAAACGATTGCGGTAATTCTTGAATCATCTTCTCTTCGCCAATGATCGGGACGAGTTCTTCCTTCATAAACAGGGGTATCCCGCAGGCTTTGGCCTGGTTGGCAATGTGGGCTACCCATTGGGGATTTGCCTCGATTTTTCCCTTGCGCCGCCCGGTTTCGGTACCGATGACCACCCAGTCGATGCCCTCGAGGTCGAGGTCGGGTATGTCGCCGAAGAGGGGTTCGAAGGTGACGTGGTAGTGACGGGCCCCGATGTGCCGGCGCAGGTCGGCGATGCGTCTCTTCTCGGCCTCGCAGGTGACGGTGACTCCCATCCATACGTTGTCGAGGTCGGTGTGGAAGTTTATCCGTTCGGGGTGTTTGGTGAGGAAGAGGCAGGCGTGCTGCGGATTACGGGCTATGCGGTCGAATATTTCGTCGGTCCACTCGGGGTGCCAGTCGGAGAAGTCGCTCATACCGGTGAGCAGGAAGTTGTGCGGGCGGGGATTGTCGAGCAGCCGCAGCTTGCGGCTCATGTATTCGGGTACGGAAAAGTCGTCCGTAATATGGAAGCGCCGGCAGTTGTTGCGGGCATAGCAATAGCTGCATCCGATGGTACACCCGATGACGATATTCAGGTTCTGGATAAACGATTTGATACAGTGGCTCATGGCTCGTCGCTTTTACAGGTTTGCTGTCGGTTGCAAAGTACGGAAACCGGGACCGATTGTCTCATACCCAAACCGAATGAAAATGTACCATTTTGATAAGTCGACAGCGGTGTGACGGCTGGAGGGCAGTGCCCGATGAATCGGCTTCAGTCGGTTGTGCGCCATGGCTGCCAGCCTTGCGGGCACACAAAAACAAAGGCCCGTCGGGCGGTTGCCCGGCAGGCCTCGGTATGGATGAGGGTGAGAGGGGGAGGACAGCGTTCCGGCCTCCTTTTCTCTCGCTTGTTTTATCTTTGTTAAAGCTCCTTGCCCGGTATCAGATCGAGAGCTTGCGCAGGGTGTTGAGCAGCTCGCGGTCGATGGGCTTGTCGTTCTTGATAGCCTTGTTGAAGGGGATGTATTCGATTTCGTTGTTGCGGATACCGATCATGACGTTGCGCTGGTCCTCGAGCAGGGCGTCGATGGCTGCGGCACCCATGCGGCTGGCCAGGATGCGGTCGTGGGCCGTGGGCGAACCACCGCGCTGGATGTGGCCCAGAATGGTAACGCGCACGTCGTATTGCGGATACTCTTTCTGTACGCGCTCGGCCAGGTGCATGGCACCGCCCGTGATGGGGCTTTCGGCCACGAGTACGATACTACTGTTTTTCGATTTGCGGAATCCGTTTTTGATGAGTTCTTCGAGTTGGTCGACCTCGGTCGAAATCTCGGGGATGATGGCAGCCTCGGCACCGGTAGCGATGGCACCGTTGAGGGCGAGGAAACCGGCATCGCGGCCCATGACCTCGATGAAGAAGAGGCGCTCGTGCGAGGTGGCCGTGTCGCGAATCTTGTCGACGGCCTCCATGATGGTGTTGAGAGCCGTGTCGTAACCGATGGTGGTGTCGGTACCGAAGAGGTCGTTGTCGATGGTACCGGGCAGACCCACGATGGGGTAGTTGTATTCGGTGGCAAAGATGCGGGCACCGGTGAGGGTACCGTCGCCGCCGATGACTACAAGTGCGTCGATGCCCTCTTTGACAAGGGTGTCGTAGGCAATCTTACGGCCTTCGGGGGTTTTGAATTCCTGGCAGCGGGCTGTCTTCAGGATGGTACCGCCCTGCTGTATGATGTTACTTACATTTTGCGTTTTGAAAGGAGCTATTTCGTCGGTGATCAGACCTTTGTAACCTCTGTAAATACCTTTTACCTCAAATCCGTTGTAGATGGCTGCACGGGTTACTGCGCGAATAGCCGCATTCATTCCGGGAGCATCGCCTCCGGAAGTCAAAATACCTATACATTTAATTTGCGACATAACCTGTAATGTTTAGTTGTTGGCAAAGATAAAGATAAAAATCGAATTACCGATGCTGAATAGTTAACGATAGTTGTAAATAAATGTTTACCCCCGGGCCGATTTTTTATTCGGTGGGGTAGAATGTCATTTGCTTGTGAGGTTCGCGTCTTATTTGTCGGCAGTTTTCCCGCTCTCTTTCCCGTCGAGCAGGCGGGCTACATAGTCTTGTACCTCGGTCATCAGCCAGCGGGGGGTCGAGGTGGCGCCGCAGATGCCGATGCTCTCTTTCCCCTCGAGCCAGGCGGGGTCGATTTCGGAGAGGTCGGAGACCAGGTGCGACTGGGGGTTGACCTGCAGGCATTCGCCGAAGAGCACGCGGCCGTTGGAGCTCTTTTTGCCGCAGACGAAGAGCACGAGGTCGTGGCGCCGGGCAAACTCGCGGATGTTGGGGATGCGGTTGGCTACCTGCCGGCAGATGGTGTCGAACGACTCGAAACGGCCGTCGGGTTTCAAGTGCTTGATTTCGTCGACGATGTGGCGGAAGCCCTCGACCGACTTGGTGGTCTGCGAGTAGAGGAGCAACTTTTTGTCGAGATCGATTTTGTCGAGGTCGTTGCTGCCCTCGATGACAACGGCCTCGCCGTGGGTCTGGCCCACCAGGCCGTTCACCTCGGCGTGCCCGTTTTTCCCGTAGATGACGATTTGGGCCTCGCCGGGCGGGTTGGAGTCGTAGGCGGTCTTTATCTTGCGTTGCAGTTGCAGCACCACGGGGCAGGTGGCGTCGATAATCTCGATGTGGTTCTCGGCGGCGATGCGGTAGGTTTCGGGAGGCTCGCCGTGGGCGCGCAGCAGCACCTTCACGTCGTGCAGTTGCTTGAGCTGCTCGTGGTCGATGGTGATGAGCCCCTTGGCCTTGAGCCGCTCCACCTCGTTGCTGTTGTGGACGATGTCGCCCAGACAGTAGAGGTGACCGGTGCGGTCGAGCTCCTCCTCGGCCTTGCGTATGGCGGTGACTACTCCGAAGCAGAATCCCGAGTGTTCGTCGATTTCTATGCGTGCCATCTTGTCTCTCTCCTTTCGTTTGGGTCGGGGGTTATTGTTGTTTGGCTACGGCCTCTTCGTATCGGGCCAGCAGCCAGGCGTCCTGCTCGTCGAGGGTCATGTGCGAGTTGTCGAGCAGGATGGCGTCGTCGGCCCGGCGCAGGGGACTCTCCTGGCGGGTCTGGTCTATGTGGTCGCGCTTGTTGATGTTGGCCACCACTTCGTCGAAATCGACGGCCACGCCTTTGGCTTGCAGCTCGTCGACCCGGCGTTGGGCGCGGGTCTCGGCCGAGGCGGTGACGAATATCTTCAGCTCGGCGTGGGGGAATACGGTGGTACCGATGTCGCGGCCGTCCATGACGATGCCCTTGCGTTCGCCCATCTTCTGCTGGGCGGCCACCATGGCGGTGCGTACGAAGGGGATGGCGCTCACGGGGCTCACCTTGTCCGATACCCGCATGGAGCGAATCTCCTGCTCCACGTCCCGGCCGTTGAGGAAGGTGTGGGTCTT
Source organism: uncultured Barnesiella sp. (assembly GCF_946496565.1). Lineage (NCBI taxonomy): Bacteria > Pseudomonadati > Bacteroidota > Bacteroidia > Bacteroidales > Barnesiellaceae > Barnesiella > uncultured Barnesiella sp. Next base: position 178,736 of record NZ_CAMMHD010000003.1, on the reverse strand, counting down.
GCCCGAGGCGGGGTCGGGGCGGAAGTCGATGTGGATGTCGTCCATGCGCGACCGCAGCGCTTCGGTGTCGACGGTGTCGCCGTCGATGAGGTTGTGGTCGAGGCAGTAGAGGGTGACGGCGCGGTACATGGCGCCGCTGTCGATATAGATGTAGCCGATGCGGCGGGCCAAGGCCTTGGCCATGGTGCTTTTGCCGCAAGACGAAAATCCGTCGATGGCGATGGTGATACGAGGTTTATCCATAGATGATTGCTATTTTTTGAATTCAAAGAGGTTGAGCGAGAGGTTCACCATGAGGGTGGTGGCTCCCGTGTGTTGCTGGGCCAGGGCTATGCCGAGGCCGAACATGCGCACCTTGATGCCGCCGCCGATGCTGAATCCCGAGAGGAAGTTGCGGCTGGCCGTCTTCATGTCGGTGCGGGTCTTGTAGTTGTATCCCACCCCGAAGTAGAGGCGGTCGGTGGGCAGGAACTCCACGCCGAAGATGAGGTGGCGGAAGAGGTTGTCGACAAAGCCGCTCTTCTCGACAATATCGGAGTTGCCGGTGTAGGCGCTGTTCTCGATGGTCGGGTAGGGCAGCTTCCAGCGGGTGAGGTTGCGGGCCGTGACCGAGATGCGTATGGGGGCATGCTCGAGACTCTGGGTGTAACCGAGTTGCAGGTCGAAGGGCATGCGTTCGAAGGTCTCGTTGTAGCGCTTGATCTGGCCTCCCAGGTTGCGGGCCACGAGCGAGAGCGACAGGTCGTTGTCGGCGTTGTAGTAGTTGAGGCCCAGATCTACGGCCAGGGCCCACGAGGTGTATTGCTCGTAGGAGGAGTAGATGACCTTGGCGTTGACGCCGCCGCGCAGCGTGGAGGTGATGTCGTGCGAGTAGATGCCGTTGAAGACGATGTCTTTGGGCGAAAACTCGCCGGTGATGACGCCCGTCTCGTCGGCGCTCTTCATCTTGCCGTAGCCGTAGTACTGGATACCGGCCGCCCAGGCGCTGCGTTCGCTGGCCGCCTTGCCGAAGGTGACCCCGGCCAGGTTGATGCCGCCCACATACTTCATGTAGTTGAGTCCCAGTTGCAGGTCCGATTCGGGCCCCAGCAGGGCGGGGTTCTGGTTGACGAGGTTGATGTCTTCGTCGATAACCGATATGTTGGTGCCGCCCAGCGCGTAGGCATGGGTGGAGGTGGGGATGTTGAGGAAGTCGAACGAGCTTGTCCCCTCCTGTCCCCGCCCGGTCAGGCAGATGACCAGTGCCAGCAGTACCGATATGTATCGAAGCGAGTATCTCATAATTCCTTTTCGGCGTGCAAAGATAGTGAAAGGCGAGAGCCGAGGCAAACGGAAAACTTGTTTTTCAAGTTTGACAGGGCCGAGCCGCCTCCTTTCTTCTGGAAAGATAGTGAAAGGCGAGAGCCAAGGCAAACGGAAAACTTGTTTTTCAAGTTTGACCAGTCCGGGCCGCCTCCTGTTTTCGTATAACAAAGATAGCGAGAGGCGAGGGGAAAATGAAATATCGAAACTGGTTTCGAATATTTTCTGTCTCGGGCCGTCCTCTATCTTCCTGTAAAGGAACCGGGGTAAGCGGTTCCCCACGGTTTAATAACGCAAAAAAGGAGAATAAAGTATATCGACCCGGCGGTTTGTGGGTAAACTTATCGGGCTCCCGCTTGTTCGACTCGACAGAAATGATTAAATTTGACCTCCATTCTATGTAAAACATCAAAAATCGGAAAAGAAAATTTATGGAAGGTTTGCAAAAATATTTCGACACGATAGAGAGTGCCCTGTCTCAGATAGAGTATGCCCCGTCGCCCGACGGGCTGTATGCGCCGGTGCGTTACGAATTGTCGCTGGGGGGCAAGCGGGTGCGCCCGTTGTTGGCGTTGCTGGCCTGCGAGATGTTTGGCGGCGATTGCCGTCGGGCCATCGATGCCGCCGTGGGGCTGGAGGTGTTTCACAACTTCACCCTCCTGCACGACGACGTGATGGACAAGGCCGATGTGCGCCGGGGCAAGCCTACGGTACACAAGGTGTGGGACGAGAATACGGCCATTCTCTCGGGCGATGCCATGCAGATTATCGCCTTCCGCTATATAGCCCGCACACCGGCTCCGCACACGGCGGCTGTCATCGACTGGTTCCTGAAGACGGCCCTCGAGATTTGTGAGGGGCAGCAGTTCGACATGGAGTTTGAAAGCCGCGACGATGTGACCGAGGCCGAATACATCGAGATGATACGCCTCAAGACGGCCGTATTGCTGGGCGGTGCCCTGAAGATTGGCGCCATCATAGGCGGTGCCGGTGCCGACGATGCCGATCGCATCTACCGATTCGGCGAATCGCTGGGGCTGGCCTTCCAGTTGCAGGACGACTGGCTCGATGTCTATGGCGATCCGGCCCGTTTCGGCAAGAAGATAGGCGGCGATATTCTCAACAACAAGAAGACCTACATGCTCATCAATGCCCAGCGCAGAGCCCAGGGTACCGATGCCGAGGAGCTGTCGCGCTGGCTGTCGGCTACCGATTACGACCCGGCCGGGAAGATTGCGGCCGTGACCGCCCTCTACAACCGTCTGGGCGTGGGCGAACTGTGTCTGCAACAGGTCGACGACTACAGCCGTCGGGCCATCGAGGCGTTGCAGCAGATTGCCGTGCCCGAGGCCGCCAAACAGCCGTTGTACGACCTGGCCCGGTCGCTTATCAAACGAGACCATTGATTCACCTTTTTACCGAAATCCCCGTATCGTCATGCCATACCGCCGATTGCCCAATACCGATAAAGCCCGTATCGCCGCCCTCGAGAAGGCGGTGGCGATGGAGCACGCCTGTGATGTGGAGCATCAGGCGGCTTCGTACAAGACCCTGAACGAGGCGCGGGTCCTGTTGCGGCGCTTCAAGAGTGCCGTAGAGCAGTTTCAGTATTGCTATACGGCCCAGGCCGAGGCCAACCGTCGGTATCAGGAGCATCTGAAGACGGCGCGGCTCTACATCTCGCACTTCATCCAGGTGCTCAACCTGGCGGTGGTCCGCAACGAAGTGCGCAAGGAGCACAAGCTCTTCTACGGCCTCGACCCCGACGACTTTGCCGTGCCCGACCTCACGAGCGAGAAGCATATCCTCATGTGGGGCGAACGCCTGATCGAGGGGGAGCGCGAGCGGCTTTCGCACGGAGGGGCACCCATCTACAACCCTACGATTGCCAAGGTTTCGGTGCACTACGATATTTTCAAGGATGCCTACCGCGAGCAGCAGAACTACAAGCTCAACACTACCCGCTCGCAGTCGGGGCTCGATGTGCTGCGCGAGGAGGCCGACCGAATCATTCTCAACCTCTGGAACCAGGTGGAAGCCTATTATGCCGCACTTCCGCCGGCCGAGCGGTTGGCCCGCTGCCAGACCTACGGCATCGTCTACTATTACCGGAGCGGCGAAAAACGACCCGAAAATGATTGATACACATACTCATATTTATCTCGAAGAGTTTGACGAAGACCGCGCTGAAGTGGTGCGCCGTGCCCGCGAGGCAGGTGTGGAGCGGGTGATACTGCCCAATGTCGACCTCGATACGGTAGCGGCCATGCAGGCCACCCACGACCTTTACCCCGGCTATTGCCGCATGGCCATGGGGTTGCACCCCACCTCGGTCGATGCCGACTATCGCGAGCGGCTCGACCAGACGCACCGGTTGCTGCTGGCCGGCGACTATTGTGCCGTGGGCGAAATCGGTCTCGACCTCTATTGGGACAAGACGTTCGCCCGGGAGCAGGAGGAGGCTTTTGTCGTGCAGACGGGTTGGGCCGTCGAGCTCGACCTGCCCGTGATTATCCACTGCCGCGATGCCTTTGCCGAGATGGTGGCGCTGTTGCAGTCGGGGCGGGTGCCGTCGTTCCGGGGGGTATTCCACAGCTTCACTGGCACGGCCGACGAGGTGCGTACCCTGCGCACGTTGGGCGACTACTACTTCGGTATAAACGGCATCGTCACCTTCAAGAACGCCCACCTCGAAGAGATGGTGCGCGAGGTAGGCATCGACCGCCTCCTGCTCGAGACAGATGCTCCCTATCTGGCCCCCGTGCCCTACCGGGGCAAGCGCAATGAGCCGTCGTATCTGCCTCGCATGGCCCAGCGCATAGCCGATATTCTGGGCGTGACGCTTGCCGAGGTCGAGTCGGCTACCATGGCCAATGCCTTCCGCCTGTTCGGGGAGTGGTGACCCCACTCACCTCCTGGACCCCGCATCGTTGTGCGGGGTGACGGGGAGAGTCATTCCGCACCGTGATGCGGAATCCAGAAATACTCGGGCAGAGATTTCACATCAGGGTCGGTTTCTTGCTCGTACCTCTTTTTAGAACGCACGGGTTGTACGTCCCTATGTTTCCCACAAGCGACTCACAACTGGACCCCGCATCGTTGTGCGGGGTGACGGGGAGAGTCATTCCGCACCGTGATGCGGAATCCAGAAAATACTCGGGCAGTGATTTCACATCTGGGTCGGTTTCTTGCTCGTACCTCTTTTTAGAACGCATGGGTTGTACGTCCCTATGTTTTCCACAAGCGGCTCACAACTGGACCCCGCATCGAGTGCAAGGTGACACGCTGTTGCATTTTCGTCTCTATTCGCTTGGATATGTGGAGGGAAATTCATACCTTGACGCATGAAAACAGGATGTTGAATTTTCGGTATGTATTAAACCTGTGCTAATACTTATGAATAATAAGAAATTGAATAAGATATTACAGTACGTATTTATACTGTTTTCTTTGATAGTAATTGTTTATAGTGTTTTATTTATTATCAGCCAGGAAGTTAATATAAAGTATTATTTCGAAAATTCCTTACCCAACGGCAGTAATAATTCAATTCCTATTTGTCAAAAAGACTTTTTCTTAGAGGTGATATTATATGCTAAAGTTCTTCTTTTTTATGCTATATACGGGCTGTTTTTATCAATCTCTTGCATAAAGAAATCGTCATATCAAGACTCCAAATAGAATAGTGTAACCTTAAAATAATCCATTATGAAAAGATATATAGCCTTGCTTTTTCTATTTTGTCCGTTACTTGCCTTTTCTCAAATAATATGCGAAAAGGCCGACAGTATAAAGATTAAACATTTCTCTTTTGATGTTTATACGGCAGTTGACACCCCAAGGCGATTGTTTGACAGTCATTTTGAGAAAGGGAAAGGTTCTTATCCCTATTTCCTTAAAAAATTATCCTATTCAGAAATCCAACAACTCTGTCAGAATCTACTGCAATTAAATGCTCTTCCCGATTCTCTGATAAGAATAAGGCCGTATGATTGTATGAAAAAGACCGTAACAACAAAACAAGGGAATACCGTAGAATTGGATATAGATCCCCTTGATGTAAGGGGAAAAATTGAGATTTACTCGCAGGGTAACCTTTCAGTAATTTGGTATGACGAAAGATTTGTGGATATGGGAAATAACAGATACTATATGTCAGATAATTTGAAGAGAATGTTGAACCGTTGGTTCGATTAATTGGGAAAGTGATGATGCAATATAAAATAAGAGGTGACGGAAATGCGACAGCATTATTTACATATTCCAACCTACAAAATATATCTTGTAGGAACTAAAGATAATCCGGTTGATCCCAAGTATATTACATATTAAATCCAATGCTATGAAATCCAAGTATGCAATTTTGACGGGTGTAATCTTCACCCTCTTATCGGCACCGTTATGGGGGCAGGTATCTAATGACGAGTCAAAGAGAGAAAGAGGGTACCTGCAGGTGCCGGAGCTTGTCTTTAAAGACTCTCTGTTCTTTCAACGTATAGACTCACTTGTTTTTAATTCGATTTGTTTCAACTTGCATAAGTTGGATAAAGGTAATTTTGAGGTATGTTACGTTGATTCGGAAGAGCCCTGGCTGAGATTTGATTTATATCCCGAATTTGAATTTTGCGGAGGTACAATAACCGGATATTTTGAATATAAGAATTTTTCTTTCGTTTGGTATGGAGTTATTCCCGATTCGCTATGCGAGGTATCAGACAGGAAACGGGAGTTCTCCTATTGGAAAGGAGAGAATGGAGATTCGGTTATCTCCGTGTATTTGGGTTACGTCGAGGGCTCGATAAAATCTATGGGAATGGATTGTATCGATAGGGATATGAAGCGTTCATTCTATGGTGAGGACTAACAAAATTCTGTTTAACGGCTATGAAAAAGTGTATGATTTATGTGTTGCTGTCACTGATAGGTGTACCAACCATACAGGCCCAAATGCTGACCTATGAAGAGATGGTGAAAAAAATCACGGTCTATATGCCCGAAATGAATATAAAAGACTCGGTCTTTTTACAAGAGATAGACTCCAAGATTTTCAATTCGGGTTGCGCTTGCTTGGACTACGAAGATGCCGATGTATTTGATATTAAATCGAAAAGGCAAGACGATGGAAGCTATTATCTCATATTCTCGATATCCTCCTCTCCAGAAGCCAGGGATGGAACGGGATATTTCGAATACAACGATTTCCTTTTTGTGTGGCATGGTGATCTTCCTCCCTATCTATATGAACGAACGGGGAAAAAAAGAAGATTCACATATCAACAATATGTCCCAACTATGATATGTGATTGGGGCGATTTCTATTTCAAATACTCTCGTGGAAAGATGGAGATAACCGGGCTGGGGTGCTGGTGATGGGAATTGTGTAACCTTAAAGTAATTCATTATGAAAAAGGCGATTTTAATATTCCCGATTCTGTTTTTGCTTTTACCCTTTTTGGGGAGGAGTGAAGATACTGAAAATACAATCGAATCGATATATGTGCTGTATTACAATTATTCATTTAACAGCCCGGTAGATATAGATTGCGACTGTCTGAGAAAAAGAATGATAGGGCCATTTATCGATATTACCGATAGCGGTCTGATAGAGTATCCCGACTCAATGGGCATAGTCGACACTCTATTGACCGACCCGGTGCTGTTGCGGGAAGTTCAGAATGAGTTGAAAAAACTGAAACCCGATACTAACACTTATCCTCCTGATGCTCGAGCCTCCTATACCTTGCGCTACAAGGACGGCACAGAAGAAAAGATATGTATGGGTGAGTATAATTACTTTGGATTCAGGGGGAGAAGCTATACCAACAATCGGCTGTTGTATTTGCTGAGAAAAAGCATCGGCTATTATGGAATAGTATGGGAACCTATGATTGATGGTCTTGAAGAGTTGAACGATACTACATTCGAACGAGAACCGGTAGTGGGGAAACACGGCCTCGTTTATTAAATCAGGCAACGGTAACCGAGGCGGTAGTCGTACAGCGTTTCAAGTATTTTGCCTCCTGGAATAAAACTTAAAAGCGATTGAATATGAAGTGGTTTAACAAGCATTTTATTACGATTTTATCTATTTGGTGGATCTTACAAGGTCTCACACTGTTGGGGTCGGGAATAAGTTTTTCTCTTGATCTTGAAGATCTCTCCTATACACTTTTAGGTATAGGTTGTTCTCTGATAATTATAGCATTCCTGTTGCTTATTAAACATAGAGTATTGAGGTCAGTTTTAAGCATATTGTTGTTTTTGTATTCTATTTATACCATATTCTTTATGGGGTTGTTATTCTTGTTTGAGCAGGTAAACAATATGTTTGGGTGTATTATGATATGTTTTGTTATTCCCGATTTGAATTTCTTACTTTCTCTTAAACTTCTGATGAGCACTCAAAAGAAAACGTAATACAATATATCACCATGAAGCATATCCATGTTTCTGAATGTATGAGAACGATTATCAGTATCATATTCAATAAAAGAACATACCCTATAAAGAGCATTCGTTTTTATTTAGTTGTTTTGCCTTTAGTACTCACATGCTGTAACACCCCGGGAGCTAAAAAGGGGGATAATGGAGAGAGCCAAGGGCTGGTGGATACGGTCGATATTGTGCGGGGTGACGGGGAGAGTCATTCCGCACCGTGATGCGGAATCCAGAAATACTCGGGCAGTGATTTCACATCAGGGTCGTTTCCTTGCTCGTACCTCTTTTTAGAACGCACGGGTCGTACGTTTCTATGTTTCCCACAAGCGGCTCACAACTGGGCCCCGCATCGTTGTGCGGGGTGACTTTAATTCACGCGGTGCACTATTTTTGAAAAAACTTTCGCCGAACCCGAAATTTATATTATATTTGCACCGCTTTTAAGGGAACAACCTCATGGAGTGATGCTCGAGTGGTTGAAGAGGCACGCCTGGAAAGCGTGTATACGTCAAAAGCGTATCGGGGGTTCGAATCCCCCTTACTCCGCCGAAGCCGTTGCGACATTGTCGCAGCGGCTTTTTTGTTGGGTCAATTTGTCGTAAAGCCCCGAAATTCGAGGCCGGGAGGCCGGAATAAAGCCTTAAATATTGTTGAAATATAAAAAAATGACTATCTTGGCGGACCTTAAGCCGGAATTATGAAACGATTGAGAATCTATGAAACCAACCCCAGCGAGAGCGAGATAGCCAAGGCGGTGGCGGTGCTGCGCGACGGCGGCATCGTAATCTATCCCACCGACACGATTTATGCCCTGGGTTGCGATGCCCTCAACGTGAGGGCCGTGGAGCGGATTTGCCAGATAAAGGGTATCAACCCGCAGAAGGTGAACCTGTCGATTATCTGCCGCGATTTGAGTTGGGTGAGCGAGTATGCCAAGATGAGCAACTCGTACTTCAAACTGCTGAAGCGGAACCTGCCCGGCCCCTTTACCTTTATTCTGCCCACGAGTGCCTCGTTGCCCAAGATTTACAAAAACCGCAAGACGGTGGGAATTCGTATCCCCGACAATGCCATTACGCTGGCCCTGGCCGAGGCGCTAGGCAACCCGCTGCTCACCACCTCGGTGGCCATCGACGAGGAGGAGCCCGAATATGGCTCCGATCCCGAGTTGATTGCCGAGCGGTATGAGTCGGTGGCCGACCTTATGATCGACGGCGGCGAAGGGGGTACGATACCCTCGACCACGGTCGATTGCACGGGCGACGAGCCGGTGGTGCTGCGCGAAGGGAAGGGCGAGCTGGAGGAATAGGATCGGATTGCAACTGTAAAATATTGGTATGTAGATTGTTATATTGTTGTTACAGACGGTTAAAAGATTATGCAAAGTTTATAAAAATTTAATTGTGGAAATTTTTCCATAATGTCGAAATAGTTGTAAATTTGCCAAACAGAGAGAACGAAAAAATATTATTGTATAATTCACTTTATAAACCTAACAATTATGTCTAAAGTATCGGTTATCGGAGCTGGAAACGTGGGCGCCACTTGCGCAAACGTATTAGCATTCAGAGAAATTGCAGATGAGATTGTTCTGCTTGATATTAAAGAAGGCGTGTCGGAAGGCAAAGCCATGGATATGATGCAGGCTGCTGTTACGGCAGGATTCTCTTCGCGTATCAAAGGTGTAACCAACAACTACGAGGCTACGGCCAATTCGGATATGGTAGTAATCACCTCGGGTATTCCTCGTAAACCGGGTATGACTCGTGAGGAGTTGATTGGTGTAAACGCCGGTATCGTGAAAATGGTTGTTGAGAATGTATTGAAATACTCTCCCAATGCCGTTATCCTGTGCGTAAGCAACCCGATGGATACGATGACTTATTTGATTCACAAGGTATCGGGTCTTCCCAAAAACCGCATCATCGGTATGGGTGGCGCCTTGGACAGCTCGCGCTTCAAATACTATTTGAGCCAGGCTTTGAACGCCAACCTGTCGGAAGTTGAAGGTTTCGTAATCGGCGGTCACGGCGATACGACGATGATTCCTGTTACCCGTTACGCTACCTACAAAGGTATGCCGGTATCGGAGTTCTTGAGCGAAGAGGCTCTGCAAAAAGTAGCTGCCGACACGATGGTAGGTGGTGCTACGCTCACCGGTCTGCTGGGTACTTCGGCCTGGTATGCTCCGGGTGCTGCTTCGGCTTCGGTAGTTGAGGCTGTACTGGGCGACCAGAAACGTCTGGTTCCTTGCAGCGCTTTGCTGGAAGGCGAATATGGCGAAAGCGACCTCTGCATCGGTGTTCCCTGTGTATTGGGCCGCAACGGTATCGAGAAAGTGGTTGAACTGAAACTCAACGACGCCGAGAAAGAGGCATTTGCCAAGAGCGCCGCTGCCGTTCACAAGACCAACGCTGCTCTTGCCGACGCTCTGAAATAAGGTATAACCCCGTTATATTTCGTTAGGCTGCCGCCCGGTTGTACACCGGGCGGCAGTTTTTTTGTAGCGGGAGTGGAGGGGGAAGATAACAAAACACCTCCCCGGTGGTCGGAGAGGTGTCGGTATGGTTGAGTAGATGGCATTTACTGCCACCCTACTTTCTGCACCGTGCGCTTGCCGCGGTTGTCGGTGAGGGCTACCACATAGACGCCCGGGGCGAGGGCGGTAGTGGGGACAGAGACCTCGCCCGGTTCACCGTCGAGGTATTCGCACCACACCAGTCGGCCGGTGGTGTCGATGAGTTCGGCCAGGTGGTAGCCGCTGCCCGGCAGGGTTACTACCAGAGCATCGGGCGTGCGGGCGATGCGCAGGGCATAGGCCTTGTTATCGTCAATACCGCTCAGGCAGGGGTCGGGTGTGTATTGATGAAGATCCAGTACCTCATAGGAATACTCGCCGTTGCTCTTTTGATACAGCAAATAGAACGGTGGTGTGGTACAAGAGGAGTAATCCATATAGAATTGAGCCAAAGGATATTCGCTGATTTCGCCCAGACCAACCACCCAGGTATTGCCATTGTTCCAATGAATGGCTTTCCGCGGTTTACCCGCCACGACTATCGACTCTATGCTGGTCACCTCAAAGCCCGAATAGGGGTCAAGTTCATCGAACACATCGCGCTGATAACGGTCGTTGCACCGCTTCCGGCCCGCTATGTCGTTCCAATCGTCGCCCACTTCGGGACGATGGAAATACGACCCCTCGTCCATACGCAGGGTATCGCCTACGTTCAGGGTAAAGTCGTAGAGTAACTTATCGACATAGGTGTCCTCGATGCTATCGAGCACATAGACTTTTTGCTCCTCTTCCCGCACCAACACCAGTTCCCGACGGGTATCGGCCGTGTTGAAGTCGCAACCGGTATAACTGTACAGTCTGTAATAGTCATGACCGTTTACCGTCACGCGATCCGATTCATCGCCCGACAAATGGTACCGGGGGAATGTCGTCACACCGTCGCCCGGTCCGGCGTCGTAGTAGGTCCAATCGGCCGTTTTGACGAAGGGGATATATTCCATCTCGCAAGGATCTTTCCGGCCGTTGACATACTCATACTCGCCGGTCTCTATATTTTTGACATAATCGAGGGTCTTATAGGTATATCCTATTTCTGTGGGAATAGTAAACAGCAGATGGAATAGACCCTGTCTGGGTCCGATGCTGCCTATACCTTCGATATATATTCCTTGATATGAATTCTGTAGTTCTATCCGGCGGCGTTTCCCGTCATTGACCAGAATGGTATCTATTTGAGCTATGATACATTCATTCTCATCGTAGTATGTGTTTTCCCACGACAGATAAACCCGATCGCCCGCCTTCTCGGCCCGGAAATCGTAGATTATCTCTTCCACCATCTCCTCCTGTTCGTCGCTGGGGCGCAGACAATAGACCACCCGGTCTTCTTCGCGAGCCAGTCCATAGAGCCGCATATTGTCTTCGAACGGGCAAGAGTTGCTTTGGTAACACTTCTTATAGGTTTTTCCTTCGACAATCGTGTCGCCTATAAACCGATATTTGTCGCCATCGAACCACTCTACATTTTCCCGTACGAAGGGGACGTATTCATACTCCTGCGCCTGACTGGCGATGCAGCCGAGACAAATTGCCGTAAACGTACATAGTAGTAAATGTGTTTTCATATTCGATACTGTTTTAAGTTATTCTCTGGCTTGGTTTTATGCGTATTGTTTTGCTACAACCCTACTTTCTGCACCGTGCGCTTGCCGCGATTGTCGGTGAGGGCCACCACATAGACTCCCGGGGCGAGGGCGGTAGTGGGGACAGAGACCTCGCCCGGTTCACCGTCGAGGTATTCGCACCATACCAGTCGGCCGGTGGTGTCGATGAGTTCGGCCAGACGGTAGCCGCTGCCCGGCAAGGTTACGACCAGAGCATCGGGTGTGCGGGCGATGCGCAGGGTAGCTGTGCGAGTTTCGCCCACGGCCAGTATACAGTTGCCATCGTCCAGAGGACTCCCGTTGTGGTTATCCTGTAAATAGATATATTCTCCGTTCTCCCGCAGATAATAGAGAAAATAATTATCGTCGTCACATGGTCTGTCTGGATATGGACAGCCTTCATGATCATCGAAAGTCCATAGGGTTCCCTGATTCATATCGCCGATGCCTTCCATCCAGTAGCCTATATAATAGCCATAACTATTTTTGAAATAGATGCACTTACGTTCTTTCCCGGCAAATTCGACGGTTTTTACATCGTATACGGTTATATTTATATCAGTCTCTAAGGAATTGTGCATCTTGCTCAGGATAATACCGTCGCCTTTGGTCAGGTTGAAATCATAGCCCATCTCATCTTCCGTATCCCGGAAATATACTTTTCGATTCTCTTCCCTGATTTGTCCGGCCGGAGGGATTCTTTCCCAGTCGGGACAATCAACCGTGAGAGAAATGTTCTTGTATGCCTTGCCGTTGATGGTTGTATCGCCTGCTATGCGGTAGTGGACATAATTGCCTGTTAAGTCGCCGTCGTAGTAATAGTAATCGGCCTCGTAATAGCCATATTCACAGTCTCTGACAAACGGTTCGTACGACCGTCCAAACTCGCACTCGTCACGTAGCGTGTTGACTATTCCTTTGTATTCATAGTCGCCGGTCTCCATATTCTTTATGTATCCGAGCCGGTTGTGTGGGTCGTCGATTTCTTCCGGCGAAGCCTCGAAGGGGAAGAAGAACCCCCGGCAGGGTTCGAGGCTCCCGAATCCTTCGATATAACTGCCCGACGGCAGTTTGATGCGTCGCCGCAGTTGGTCGTTATTCACGGCTATGGTGTCGATGTGTATCACCGGCTCGCCTTTGGGATTGAGCCGGGTAGGCACCCGGTCGCCAGGCTTCTCGACGCTGAAATCGTAGAGCACCGTCTCCTGTTCATCGCCGGGGCGCAGGCAATAGACCACCCGGTCTTCCTCGCGAGCCAGGCCATAGAGTGTCTGACCCTCTTCGAAGGGGCAGCTCTTGCTCACATAGCATTTCTTGTACGACACCCCGCCGACTACCGTATCTCCCTCGAAACGATAGCATTCGTCATAACCCCATTTTATCCCTTCGCGCACGAAAGGCACATACTCATAGGTCCCCAGTCTGGACCACTCGGGTTGGTAGATAAGCCGGCCCTCTATATTTTCAAAGGTCTCTAACCGGTCGAGATATTTTGTCCCCGCTTCGGTGTCGGAATTGCAGAAAGGGTAGTAGAGATTATTCCGTTTGCCGGTGTAACCTATGCCCTCGATACAGACACCGTCGACATCCTTCAGTTTGATTCGTTTTCTGTATGTGTTGTTGACGAGTATCGTGTCAATCCACTCGACCTCCATGCCGAAATAGGGCGGGTCGTTGTGCCAGGCCCACATGGTATCGCCGGCCTGCTCTACATTGAAATCATAGATGGGAATCTCGGATTTCAAGGGGACCGAATCTAATACATTTTTCTCTATTCGATAGACGACTTTATTCTCTTCGCGCAGGAATATCATGATATCTGTCCTGAACGAAAAGTCTGGCATATAGGCATAGGCATACAGTTTTCCATCAAAATATCGGTAATCCGGTAAAAGGGTCATTTTCTGCTCATCATTAAATGTCCATCGGACATTCTCCCGCACGATGGGAACATATTCATACTCCTGTGCTTGCCCGGCGATGCTGCCGAGACATATCAGTGCGAAACTCCAAAGTAGTGATTGTGTTTTCATGGCAGGTTCAGTTTGGTTTGAATGAGGACGCTGTTGTTTTTTCGATAGTTTTCAAAGATAGTGAAAGTTGAGAGCAGAGACAAACCGAAACGAAGTTTCGAAGTTTGGCTATGCCGAACGTCTCCTATCTTTTACAAAGATAGTAAAAGTTTTCGACAAGTCTATTATTATGCAAAAAAAAACATATATTGGTTAAATGCTTTGTCGGGAGGGGTGAGGCGTGTGGTATGGGGTGTGGCGGGCGGCTCGCTGCCCGGTGTCTGAGAGGAGGGGTGGAGCGGGCAAAAGTCAGAGGGGGCGGCTGGGTGTGCCGCCTTTCTGGAAATCTTTTTAGCGGGGAATTTTCGGCGAACTTGAGGGGTAATAAAAACGGGGGCCATCTCAAACTGAACTTGAGATGGCCCCCTGGAATATAGATTGTCGTATAGTTCAGATTTTATGATTCTTCCCGAAAGTGATGTTGAAGCCGAAGCTGAAATTGGCCCGGGCGTGGTTGATGGGGATAAACTGTTTGGAGTATTGGGTGGCAAAGTAGTCGGTGCCAAGGAAGAAATTGAACCCCGGAGCGCAGAGGTTGAGGATGGCGCCTACCGAACTGCCCATGTTGGATACCGACCCGTTGACGGTGAGGTGCAGGGCCGAGAGGGGACGGAAGTTGATGGCTGCCATGCCTTCGGCATAGGTGCGGTAGCCTCCGAACCGGGTGGTAGAGAGGAGACCGAACGAGATGGCGTTGTCGAGCACAGCATACTCGGCACCCACGCGCAGGGTGGTGCGCAGCGAGTTGCTCACCGACTGGGTGTCTGTTTTGTAGAACTTGGTGAGGGCCTTGAGGTCTTCGCCCAGTTGGTCGGCTTTTTGGTCGAAGGGGTTGTCGCCGTTCTCGTCGTCTTCGGCTCCGATATTGTCGAAGCCGGTGTATATGAACCCTTTATCGGGGTCGGTCTCGGCGCGGGTGAGGTTGTTCCAGCGCATGAAGCCGATGTCGGTGAGGGCTGCCGAAAGGGTGAGGTTGTCGATGATTTCGTAGGTGGCACCCAGGTCGAAACCCAGGCCAAAGCCAGCCAGACCGAAGTTGTTGCCCACTTTATAGTCGGTTACTTCGCCGGTCTCGGGGTCGGTGGTGAGCTCGAGCAGCGAGGTGGCTTGCAGGTGTCCGGCTTGTTTGATGGTCCATTCGTTTTGCGACATGGAGATGTCCATACGGTCGATGCGGGCCTCGGCGTGAGCGGCGCCGATGAGTACCTTGATTTTGGCTCCTGCGCTCAACTTGTCGGTGATGTCGCGCGCATGGCCCAGTGCCAGCTCCAGATAGTTGCTGGTGGTGGCGGTGATGTTGCTCATGTCGTAGCGGGTTACACCGGTGGCCTCTTGCCCGGTTTTGAGGAATTGAAAAATCTCTTTGGGCAGGTAGGCACCGGTGTTGCTTTTGAGTGCGAGGTTGAAGGTATTCTGTCCGCCCCAGGCCCAGAAGCCGAACGAGATGAGGTCGATGCCCAGGTCGAGTTCGATGGTGTTGTTGGCAGATAGTTTGCCCAGAAATTCATTGGCCGGCACACTTTCGTGCAGGAACGTTACCAGCTTGTTGTCGCGCGGATAGAGGAAGGTGCCCAATCCCAGGTTGGAGTTGACACCCAGGTAGAAGTTGCCGAGGCTCGGCATGCTTACGTAGTTGTTGGGTGTCTTGAGGGCCGGGTTCAGTTGGTTGCGCTTGGTCATCTTCTCCATGAAGTAGGAGGAGTTGAGCGTGGTTTGGGCCGATAGCCCGGCCGAAAGCGTCAGGGCGAGGGCGATGCTCGCAACATGTTTTATAGCGTGTTTCATTG
Organism: uncultured Barnesiella sp.; assembly: GCF_946496565.1. Lineage (NCBI taxonomy): Bacteria > Pseudomonadati > Bacteroidota > Bacteroidia > Bacteroidales > Barnesiellaceae > Barnesiella > uncultured Barnesiella sp. Next base: position 162,955 of record NZ_CAMMHD010000003.1, on the reverse strand, counting down.
TTTGTTAGCTTTAAATCCGTTACAAATCTTCTAAGTCCATTTGTGCTCCTTCGGGGAGTCGAGCCGAGAGGTGTACGACGATAAACTGGTCGGGACGCAGGGTGACGTCGTGGTTGTCCTGGTTGCTGCCTTCGACCTTGAATTCCAGCTTGTCGAGTTCCTGAAGTGCATTCTCGCGAACCTCCTCGATATTGAGGGTGACGTGAGTCGATTGTATGGCATTGTCGCTGTTGGGCGCGGCATTGATCTCTACGCCTTCGGGCAGAGTGAGGCCGGTAATGGGGGCGCCATTCTGGTCGAGCGGTTTGACCGAGAGAACGAGCCCCAGCGGAATGGCATTGTCGACTACCACGTTGAGTTCGAGGTGCTTGATTTTGTCGGAGACGTCGGCGAGATCGCTGCGGAGGTTGTCGATGGAGTCGGTGTAGAAGATGCGGAGGTTGTCGAACTCGAGCGGTACGTTTATGTCGTAGTCGATGTTGAGGTTGTAATCACCTTTACCCAATTCGATGGTTTGGTCGTTGGTTTCGCTCTCGATTTTCACTTCGGTCACTTTGATGTCGAGCTGGTCGGGGATGGTGCTGAGCAGCGAGGTGAGCGAGCCCGAGGTGATGAGGGGCGAGTTGCGGTCGATCTGGAAGGTGGTTCTTTCGCCGCCAGCGACCTTGAGGGCAAGTGAAACTACATTGCCGTTGACTACCTGGCCGTTCTCGTCGAGCGGCGATATTTCGAAGCTGGCCGAGATGGGGGCATCGATGGGGTTTTGTACCGACAGGTTGAGAGCGAGGTCTTTTATTTCGAGTGAGGTCCCCTCTTCCTTGAGGAAGTCGGGCAAATCGGAGAGCGAGACCGAGGTATTGATGTCGACGTTGGGAACGACGGTACCCGATACGCCTTTGATACGAATCTGGGGGGTAGAGAGATTGAGGTTGGGTTGAACTGATACGGTTGTATTGGTGAGGTCTTCGAGTCCGATCGATTGTTTGTCGGCATAGACGAGGCCCTTCAAGGCAATTTCGTCGGTGATGAGCAGGTGTCCGTTCTCGACTGTGGGGTTGGAGAATCCGTAGATGGTCAAGGGAACGGATACGTGGCCTGTGCCGTTGGTCAGTTCGATGGTTTTCGATATGAATATCGACGAGCCTTCGCGTACGAGTTCGCCGTTCGGTTCGATGTCGAAGTCAATCAATTCGGGGAGAGCCAGCTCGACACCCGACAGGTAGATGCGGGGCAGAAAATCGGGCATGCCCGAGATGTCGATAGAGAGCTCGACGTGCAGGTCGTCGCCGTTGTTATCGGTAATCCGTACGCTTCGTACGTGTTTGACTTCGGTTGGCAGTTCGGTATCGACGTTGAAGTTCTCGGCCGTGTTGATGTTGGCTTCGAAGGCGATTTCGATGTCGGGCATCTCCAGACCGGGAATCTGTGGCAGCTCGGTTGTGGCAGCCTGGAAATCACGCGTATAAAGCTCGAATTTGGGCGAAAAGGCGTCGATAATTACCGGGTCGATGGCGTCGATGTCTTCTGTGATATTGTCGGATTTGCTGATTACGTACCGTCCGTCGATTACATGGAGCACATCGCCCTCTTCAATCATTCGGCTGAGTCGGATGGTATCGGTCTGTCCGATGGGTAAACTTAGATTTCCTCCTACGGTTACTTTCAAATCGATGTCTTTTTTGAAATCATAATCGGCATCAATACACGAAGCAAAAGAGGAAAGTAGCCCTAAGAATAAGCTACTTGTGATAAATTTTGTAATTTTCATAAAAAAGTATTGAATCGATAAGTTCGTATTAAACAGCGGTAGATCCCTCTTTCGATGGCAAAGTTATTTATTTATTTTTATACTATCGGCATCTTTTTTATAGAAAATAACCCTTTTATGAGTTTTTATAAAATTTATTAAACTTGTAGGGATGGGGCAATAAAAACTCCCCCTCCGAGCCGTTGGCGGTCGGTCGGAGGGGGAGTATGACGAGTGTCGGTCGGAAGCCGGCGTTACTTGACAACGATGGTTTGTGCCGGTGTGCGGGCGATAATCTGCGGGGCATAGAGGCACTGTATGGACGAGAGTCCCTGGGTGTAGTCGCCGGGACGGTCGATGTCGAGTTCGTAGGCGATGACGTAGGTGCCTTTGGGCAGGTAGTCGAAGTAGAAGCGGGTCTCGGCGTTTTTCACCTCCTGGTAGTAGCAGATGCTCTCGCGGCAGCGGTAGCCCGAGAGTTGGTCTACCGGCTCGAAGCAGGCGGCCCGGGCGTCGGTGAGGCAGACAAACTGCATGTCTTGCCCCACGGTGAGGGTGAGCCGTATGGCTACACGGTCGCCGGTCTTGGGGGCTACCTGGCTGATGGGAAGGTAGGTACCCGAGGGTTGTCGCACGAGTATCTGGCGGTCGATGGCCAGCTCGTTGACCGAGGCGGCCGATACGTTCTTGACATCGTCGAAGTATTGCCAGTAGAGGGCTCCCCACGAGGGTTGCTGCTGGTCGGTCGAGACGACGGCCTCGGCCTCGGCTGCCGTTATCTGGTTGCCCGACAGGGTAAGTTCGGTCAGTCCCAGGAAGGGGTCTTCGGGCTCGTATTTCATGACCTTTCCTCCCCATACGATGACGGGTCGGGTCGAGCTGGAGGCCAGCCAGTCGGAGCCGCCGTAGAGCAGGGCGTAGATGGCCTCGAGGGTCGAGGGTACCGACTCCCACTCGTTGGTCTGTTTCTGGGCGAGGAGCCAGCGACGCATCTCGTCGAGTTCGGTGGCGACGGGGTCGACCGTTGTGAAGGCGGCGATGAGTGTGCACTGTTCCTGCACGGCGCTGTTGCTATAGCCGTAGCTCGAGCGGTTGTTGGGCCAGAACATCCCCTTGTCGGGGGTGGTCACGGCGTACTGGCGCAGCGAGGCTACAATGTCGCGGGCCACGTCGGTGAATCCGTAGCGGTGCAGGGCTACGGCGGCGTAAGCCTTCTCGATGGTCGAGAAGTTGATCCACTGCTTGAGTTGCTCGACCATAGCCTTGTGCAGCCCGAGCATGTCGCCGGCCAGCGGGATGTCGAGGTACGAGGAGCGTACGTGCAGGTAGCAGATGTCGTTGTAGGTGAGTGGAGCGTTGGGCTCGCGCTTGCGTTGCCGCTCGATGGTCTGGTCGAGGTAGCCGATGCCCTTGACCTGCATCTCGTGTATCGTGCTGTCGTCGAGGGGTACACCCAGGGCGCGCAATCGGGCGAAGCTCTCGAGAATGTTCATCGTCACCCAGGGACTGGCCGACATGCCCTGGAACCAGCTCCAGCCGCCGTCGCTGCCCTGGAGGTTCTGCAGTTTGAGGATGGCCTCGCGCGAGAGGCGGTCGGCCCGGTTGGTGTCGAAGAGGGTGGCCAGCTGCTGCATGCGCTCGGTCTGGTTATCGGCCTCGAGCACCCAGGGGGTAGCCGAGAGGAGTACCTGCTTCAGCTCTTCGTTCTGAGCCAGCAGCGAGGTGAGGTCCCGGTTGCCGGAGGCCTTCCACAGCTCGATAGCACGGGCGATGAGCGGGTTGCTGCGGGCCATCGATGCGGCCAGGCTGTTGGCATAGAGCGTGGCCGAGATGGAGATGGCGTCGCTGCCGTCGATCTCGGTCAGGGCGGGCATCGCCTGTACGGCATACCAGGCGGGGTTGTTGCAGTATTGCAGCGTCATGCGCAGGCTCTCGACGGTGGGCGATTTCAGTTTCTCTTCCATGCCGGGTATGACAACCGGGACGGTCTGCTCGCCGCCGGGTATGTAGAAGGGTTTGCTGTCGGTCACCAGTACGCGGGTGGGGAGCACGGGCAGAATCTGCTGTTCGCCGTCGCTGTATTGCAGGGTCGATGCCTTGACGCGGAATCCCAGCAGTTCGGCCCCTTCGGGTGCGGTGAAGGAGTAGTCGACCGTACGGTTTTCGCCGGGCTCAAGGATGAAGGCCGACTGGCTGGAGTGGAGCACCTTGTCGGTATAGGGGTCGAAGAGTTCGAAGCGTACGGTCCCCTCCTGGTGGCTGTTGCTCTGGTTTTGCACGGCCGTGGCGATGGTCACGTGATCGCCCTGCCGGACAAAGCGAGGCAGGTTGGGCGACACCATGAGCGGTTTGCTGGCCACGGTCTGTGCCTCGTATTGGCCGGAGAGGAGCTCTTGCGTGTAGGCCAGGGCGAGGAATTGCCAGGTGGTGTTCTCGTTGGGTACGGTAAACGAGACAGATACCTGTCCCAGCGAGTCGGTGGTGAGCGAGGGGTAGAAGAAGGCGGTGCTTACTTCGCCGGTGCGCAGGGGCTCGTCGGGTTGGGAACCGCCGCTCTCTTCGCGGCTTTCGAGTGCAGGTGAGGCCGAGCCCTTGGCCATAGCGGTGTTGGCACTCTTGGTCACCACTACCTCGTCGAGTGCAGTTTCGGCCTCATTGATCTGTATGCCCGATGCTACCGCATTAGAGGCGAAGATGGGGAAACGTCTGTTACTACCGTCCAGCAGATTGAGATAGAGGAACTGCGTGGCGGTCTCGCCGGGTACGGCGAGCCGGGCCGGAATCTCTTCGGCTTCGATGGAGCGTCCATAAGAGTAGGAGGTCGATGGTCGAGTCGAGATGCAGGTACAAGGTGCCGGAGCCGGTGCGCTGAAGTGCCAGCTGTGGGTGCTGATGGCCTGCATCGAGGCATCGAACATCTCGGCCATGAAGCGGGCCTCGACGGGATTGCCCTGGGCGTCGGTCACCGAGAAGGTCCAGTTCTCGGCATTCCCCGGCAGCAGTTTGTCGCGGAACGACTCGGTCTTGATATTCAGTTTGCGGTCGGGCAGAGCCTGTCGTATGGTTACCTGGGCGGTTTTTATTTCGCCGTCGCGCACGGTGAGCAGGCTGATGGTGGCGATGCCGCCGAACGACTTGTCGAACTTGACCGACAGCGTCTTGCAGCTGTTGCTGAGCTTGAGCATGCGGGTCTCGACCAGATGGTCGGCCGTATAGATGGAGTAGAAGATGTACCCTTCGCGCAGCGAGGTGCCTACGGGAATCTTCACCGTTTCGCCCATTTCGGCCGTGATTTGGGTACGGGGAAGCCATATTTCGGCAAAGCGGGGCGGTTGTTTGTCTTTCTCGCTGTACAATACAAAGTTACACTCCGACCGGATAATCCGTTTCGACTCGTCGTTGCTGAATGCCACGATGCGATAGGGGCCCGAAGCCCATTTCGAGAAGTCGGGGTAGAGGGCGTGGCCGTCGGCACCGATGGTCACCTCGCCCACCTGCATCTTGATTTTGAGGCTGTCGAGCGGTTCCCCTTCGACGTCGTAGAGCGAGTAGAATACGAGCCGGCAGGCCCGGTCGACGGTTTGTCCGTTGAGGGTACGCACTTGTGCCTTGATTTGCCCGGCCGACTTGAACTTGTCGAGGTATCGGGGGGCGGTGACGGTGATGAAGTAGGGCGAGTCGCCTACCTGTACGGTGGTCGATTGCTCTACCGTCTCGCCGGTGGGGGCGGTGACGGACGCTTCGATGCTGTATATATAGGCTTGCTCCTGGTTGATGAACGATTGGGAGCTGATGCGTTGCGGCGTGAAAGTGATGGCAAAATTGCCCGAGGCGTTGACCGTGGTGGTGCGGCTCTCAATCTCTTTGCGGCCGGAGGGAAGGTAATATCGGAAGAAGGGGTTGGCCTGGCGGTAGATGGTGTATCGCACCGAGGCCCCGGCCTGAGGTACGCCGCTGTAGCTGCGGGCCGAGCCTTGCAAGGTGACGGGTTGGCCGAAGCTGGTGCCCTCGGTCACCGGCTTGAACTCGACGCGGAACATGGGCAGTTTGTATTCGGCTACCGATACCGAGAGCCGGTCGCCCCACGACTGGTTCACGCGCAGGGTATAGTTGCCCAGCAGATTGCCGCGCGGAATGATAAACGAGCCGGTGAACTGGCCGTAGGCATCGGTGACAACCTGGGTCGAGGCTACCTCGCGCGACGAGGGGTCGAACAGCGATACGGTGCAGTGCTCGCCGCCTACGGTGCGGTGTTCGTCGGTCGAGTTGATGTAGCGGATGCCCGAGAAGTAGAGCGTCTGTCCCGGCCGGTAGAGCGAGCGGTCGGTGAAGAGTGCGGTGCGGGTATCGCTGTCGTCGCTGTCGTCGTAGCAGCCTGGTAATGAGAGACGGTCGGCCGGAGCAAAGCGGTCGAGCGGGGTGGAAACCTGGGTAAAGAGGAATCCCTCGTCGCCGGTTTCGATGCGGCAGAGGCCGTTCTTGTCGGTGCGGAGTCGGGCCTTTTCGACACTCTCTTGACCTAAGAAATAGGGCGAAGCGTAGAGGGTAACCTCGGCCTTGGGCAGAGGCTTGCCTGTGCGGGCATCGACGGCGAGCAACTCGATGTGCTTGTCGGAGGCTGCTCGTGTGATGGTTTTCACTCCCGATACGGTGAAGTGGGTGGTCGATGGGTTGGGTTTGCCGTCGATGAGGATTTTGGCTACATAGAGGCCGGGACCCAGTTGGGGGAAGGCGAGGGTGCGTTGGCGGGTCACGAGCGAGAGCGGTTCGCCTATGGCGTAGTCGTGGTCATAAATGCAGTCGCCGAAGTCCCATTCCGGTTGCTTCAGGTCGTTGTCCTGCATGTCGATGGGCAGGGGTTCGGGTTGGCGGTAGATGCGCAGGGTGAGGCTGTCGACGTTGCGGTATGAAAGTCTCACACTGTCGATTTCGCCCGGGTAGAGGAGGGTAGAGACTTTAACAGAAGCCTCTTTGGCGGTGATGGTGTTGCGCAGATTTACCAGCCGGTTGATGTTGCGGTATTTCGGGAAAGCGGCCGTCCATTGTTCGCAAAGGTCGAGAGCCCGGCGGGCATTGTCGTAGCGGTCGGTATTCCACAGGATGGAGGCGAGGGTCGAGGCCACCTCGACCGAATAGGGCTTGTCGCGGTAGCTCTCGAGCAGACTGCCCAGCAGGTCGATATAGTTGCCGAAGAGCTCCTCTTCGTCGTTGTAGTAGAGGCTTTCGCCCAGGTATTCGAGGCGTTGCAGGTCCCACATCATGAGCGGGGCCGAGCCGGTCTCGGCGGCGTGGGCCTTGAGGGCGTCGGCATAGAGTTGGAGTATGCGGCCGTCGGGCTGCTTCTTATTGTCCAGTACGATGGTCGTAAACTTCTGTGCAGGAACCAGCAGCTCCTTGCGGGCTACCGGCTGGAGGGGTGAGTAGCCGCTCTCCTGTTTGTAGAGGTCGATGGCTTCGCCCACCACGAAGTCGTAGAGGGTGGGGCGGAAAATCGAATCGCTGCCGATGGTGAGGGCCTGGCGATAGGCGCTTACCGGCGTAGCCAGCAGTTCCTGTACGGGAGCTGTAGCCCGGGTGAGCAGGGTGTCGATTTTGGCCAGGAACATGTTGGCACTCCAGGTCTCGAGCGGCTGAGAGAAGTCGTCGACCTCGTCGCGCAGGCGTATCCGGTAGTTATCCTCTAGGTAGAGGTGGTACAGCCGGGCCGAGATGAGGCGCAGCAGACTCTGCTCGACGGGGTTTTTCGAACGGTCGGCCAGCGATTCGGTCTGTCCGATGATGGCGGGGAGAGTGTCGCGGTCGATGAGCAGCCGGGCCGCCGACTGTTTCATGAGCGAGGCGATGACGGCCGGTGCGTCGTGCCGGGCCAGGGCCTGCTTCAGGTCGATGGTGGCCGAGTCGAGGGCCTCTTTGGGAGCGGCCTTTATCTGCTCTTCGGCCGATAGTTCCTGTTTCATAGAATCCGAGGTGTGGGTCAGAGCGCTGACTCCGACGATAGCTCCTATTGAAAAGAGAGTAGCCACGATAATCCATGTGCCTTTTTTCATACGCGGAATGTTAATATGTTGGACTACTATAAATAAAATTTACTTAACAGTCTATATCTATACAGATGCTTTGTCTGCTACGAACGCTGCACGAGGTTTCCGCTTTTTCCGTTTATGCGGTCCACGACTACGGCGATGGCTCCGTCGCCCGTCACGTTGCAGGCGGTGCCGAAGCTGTCCATGGCGATGTAGAGGGCAATCATCAGGGCTTGGGCCGTCTCGTCGAAGCCGAGCATTCCCTCGAGCACACCCAGTGCAGCCATGATGGCACCGCCGGGAACCCCGGGTGCGGCGACCATGGTGATGCCGAGCATGAAGATGAAGCCGCTGAAATCGAGCGTGTGTATGGGTATGCCGGCCATCATCATGATGGCCATGGCGCAGGCGGTGATTTTCATCGTGCTGCCCGACAGGTGTATGGTGGCGCACAGGGGAATAACAAAGGTGGCGATGTTTTTGCTCACCCCGTTTTTAAGGGTCTGGGCCAGCGTGACAGGTATGGTGGCTGCCGACGACTGGGTGCCCAGCGCCGTGGCGTAGGCGGGCAGCATGTTCTTGAGCAGGCGCAGGGGATTCTTGCGGGCTACGAGTCCGGCCAGCGAGAACTGGATGAGTAGCAGCAGGATGTGCAGCACGAAGATGACGATGATGATTTTGACAAACACCGAGATGATGGAGGCTACCTGTCCCGAGATGGTCATGTTGAGGAAGATGCCGAAGATGTGCAGCGGCAGCAGCGGTATGATGACCTTCTCGATGAGCAGGGTGACGATGTCGCGCAGGTCGGCGGCCGCCATGCGCAGCGTGTTGCCCGGTATGGCCGAGAGCCCCAGGCCGATACAGAAGGAGAGGAGCAGGGCGGTCATGATGTCGAAGGGGGCGGGCATCTCGACGGTGAAGAAGGGTTTCAGGGCCATCTCGCCGGGGTTGTCGACCGTTGCGGTTTGGGCCGACTGGGCAATGAGCCGGGGGAAGATGGCTTCGCCGGTAAAGTAGGTGAAGAATCCCGAGAATACGGTAGAGCCGTAGGCAATGAGCGCCGTGATGAGCAGCAGCCGGCCGGCCCCTTTGCCCAGGTCGGCGATGGCGGGGATGATGAGGCCGATGATGATGAGCGGGATGATGAAGTTGAGGAAGTTGCCGAAGAGCCCGTTGAAGGTGACAAACAGTCGGGCCACGGGCGCCGGAAGGAACTGCCCCAGCACGATGCCGGCCACGATGGCGATAAGCACTTGCCAGAGGAGCGAGATGCGGAATTTTTTCATAATCGGTAGTTTGTGTATGAGGTAGAGATAAAAATCGGGTTGATAGCTGTTTTTCGAGGATTTAGTTGACGATGCTGAAGTAGCGGTAGGTGCCCAGATTGCTCTCGGTCTTGATGAGCCCGTTGCTTTGGCGGGTCAGTTCGAGCCATTTGTCGCCGGTCTCTTTTCCCGAAATTTGGGTGAGGTATATGCGTTTGCCGTCGATTCGGTACCGGTAAGAGGTGCTGCCGTCGTACCGGTTTTCCCAGTAGAGGATTCCGTTGCTGCCGAGTTTGATGTATTCGCCCGTTTGGCACTGGAACCGGTTTACCTCCTGCCCGTTTTGCGAGATGCCGTAGGTGATGAGTGACAGACGTTTGCCTATGAGAGTCTGCCAGCCCGCCGATGCCGGTGAATTGGGGGTGATTTGTTTCCCGATGAGGCTTTCGCGCAGCGATGCCCAGTCGGAGTTGTCGGTGCCGGAAGCCGGAGAAGAGTTTCCCGACGGTGCTGTCGGTGTGAAATAGATTATCTCTCGGGTCTCTTTGGTTACCTTGCTGTTCCCCAACTTGCCATTGTCGTCCGTACTACGATGCAGCACTTCCCGCTCAATCCAGTTACCTCTGTCGTCATAACGGAGAATCCGGTAAGTATCGACACTCATCAGGGAGAAACCATACGTTGTCATCTTTTTAACCCGATCGCCTTTCGAATTGTATGAGTAATCGATAACCATTACACCCAGCAACGTCTCGTAGCTTTCCGAGGTGAGTTGCCCGTCGGCATTATACTCGTACTGCGTACACACGTTGCTGCACCTCTCCACCGGATAACCGTTGCTGTCATATTTGGCATCCGGCACATCTTCATGGTCGACTGCCGTCAAGCGACCGTCGGAATCATAAGTGAATATTTCCCCGTCACTCTTTATCATCTTCACGGGGCCACAAGCATCCTCTACAATGGCATCGTGATACTTCTGTGCCCAAATCGGGGAAGTACCCAGCAGTAAAACCGCCCATACGGAAATCATCTTACTTTTCATTTCTACCTAATTTTTTAGAACGGAACAATACGTAAAATTATAGATCTTTTATTCCCCGACAAAGTTTTCTGTCGCCAATTCCTCTCCCAAATGAAGTTAAATGTATTCTAAAAGGACTGCGTGGTATGCGATGCCTGTCTCAAGTTCCGGTTGTTCATGCGGTCGAAGCGGCTGGCTGTACTCGTAATCGGGTTTTCTGAACGGCAGTTTCTTTGGTTTCAGGGCCTATTCCGAGAGGACGAACTGCGAGGTGGCGACGATTGTTGTGGTGATGTCGGTAGCCGAGACGAACTGCTTCAACAGCTCGACCGTCCAGTCGATGGTCTGGTCGAGAGGCATCTCCTCGCCGTAGGCGTTGATGAGGAGCAGCAGGCTACGGGTGTCGAGCGAGATTTTGGTGCGCTCCTCGTCGCTGGTGGGGGTGCCGATGCCGCCGGTGCGGTCGCGGTAGACGGGCAGCCCCTCGATGTTGAGCACGCCCCGGCCTATGCCATGGAAGAGTTCGCCCTCGCGGCCTACTCCCAGAGTGAGGTGGTCGCCGTCGATGTGGTCGGCGTCGAAGGCTCCGATGGAGTATCCGGCCCGTATGGAGACGAGGTTGCCCAGGTCGACGAGGGTATCGATGCGGTAGATGCCCAAGCCCTTGACGATGCGGCGGCACAACGCTTCGGACGATACCCGGTAGCGGTTGGGGTCTTTCCCGAAGGCTCGGTAGGCCTTGCGGGTGGCCTGTATGGCGGGGCGTTTGTTGATTTCGTCGAGCCGGTAGGTCGAGGCGATGCGTGCCTCCTCCTCACCGATGAGCTGCCACAGTGCCGGGTCGCTCTCGCTGTTGGCTACCCGGGCCTGGATGACCCCGATGCGGAGAGCCGGGCAGGTGGCGACAAACTCCTTTTCGATAGAGACGGTTTTCATGTGTAATGCGTTTTTCTTCAAAGGTAGTGAAAGGTGGCTGCAGAGGCAAATGAAAAGGGGTATAAAATTTTTTTTCTGTCTGTGAATAGGGCTAATTCTGTTAATAATATTATATTTGCAAGAGTTGATTAAGATTATCGATTAAATAACAAACAATATGAAAGCACAATTGCTGTCGCCTAACGGCGCATTGAAGACGGGGTGGGCATTGACCCGTAAGCACTTTATTGTCATGCTCGGCCTCTTTTTGGGAATCATGGTGGTGTCGTGGATTGTCTCTTTGCTGGGGGGCAGCGATATGACTTCGATCCGGTACTGGCTTTTCTATATCGTAAGCCTCGTTTTGTCGGTATGGTTCAGTGCCAGTATGAATAAAATCATGCTGAATGCCCATGCGGGCGAAGAGCCTTCGTTCTCGACATTCGGACAGATGTTGCCTAAATTGGGCGGCTTGATTGTGTTGAACGTGGTGGTGAGTTTCATCTGCATGTTGCCCATGTTGGTCGGGGTTGTCATTTTGGTAGCCGGTCTCGGGTCGAGTTTGGCCGTTGCCGATTTCTCCAATCCCTATGAGTTGGGATACACGTTGGGTATGATGTTCAGCGGGGTATCGGGCATTGTCTCCATCCTCTTCTCGCTGGTCGCTTTGTATCTGGTCTTGCGCCTGATGTTTACGGTTTTGGCCTATGTCGACGATTCCTCTCTGGGGGTATTCGATGCCATTCAACGCAGTTGGTCGATGACTCACGGGAACATGGGGAAAATCATTCTTGCTGTTCTGATGATGATAGTACTGAATATCATCGGCTTTATTGCCTTGATTGTAGGCGTGGTGGTGACGCTCATCATTTCGGCCTTTATGATAGTGACCCTGTATGAGCAGATTAAGGCGAGCGAACAACTCGCCGTAGCCGACGAGGCTGCCGCTGCTGCGGAGCCTGCACAGTCGGAGCCCGAGAATCCGGCTCAACCGCAATAATCGAATCGCAAATTATCGTTACAACACCGAGCTCCCGGGTGTGTGCAATGCCCGGGGCTTGTCGTTTTTATATATCGGCAGGATGGAACTTTTTCGTTACAGACAGGGATACCTTTCGCCGCTGGGACCGATGACGATGGCCAGCGACGGGGAGCGGCTGACGGGGCTGTGGTTCGACGGGCAGAAGTATTACCCCGAGGCCGGCCTGCCGGCCTGCGAAGCTCAGGCGTTACCGCTCTTCGACCAGACCCGTGTGTGGCTCGACCGCTACTTTGCGGGCGAAAATCCCGGGGCGGTTCCGCCCTTGCGGCTGGAGGGGAGCCATTTCCGGCTGGCCGTGTGGCGGCTGTTGCAGCAGATACCGCGCGGCGAGGTGGTTACCTACAAGGCGATAGCGCGGCAACTGGAGCGCGAGCGGGGCGGTGGCCGGGTGTCGGCACAGGCCGTGGGCGGCGCCGTGGGGCACAACCCCGTGAGTATCGTGGTGCCTTGCCATCGGGTGCTGGGGTGCGACGGCAGCCTCACCGGGTATGCCGGTGGGGTGGAACGCAAGGCGGCTTTGCTGCGGCTCGAGGGGGTGGAGTGCCGGGCCGGCGCTGTACCTGAAAAGATAGTGTAACGGTTGTATATCGAACGGATAACCGTAGAGCGAAGATACGACAGCAAGGCGGCTCCCGAGGACCGGGGGTCGCCTTGCTGTTTGAGGGGGGGGGAGGTTGTATCGACAGCCTCGCTATGGACTTGGTCGTATTCAGTTGATAATCGGGAATTCGATGGTTTCGCTCACTTCGTTCCAGTCTTCGATGGAGAAGTCGCCCGGCGTTTCGCCCGACAGGATTTCGCCCAGGACGATGTTGAGGGTGAGCTTGGTATTGGGCGATAGGGTAGAGCTGAGGTTCTTCGACAGGGTATGTTCGGTACCGTTGGCCAGGGTGATGATTAGCTCGAGCGGAGGATTTTCGGCCGAGGGGAAGAGCATGACGGTGGCGTTGCTCATGATGGTGTTGTCGTCGGAGCGTTCGAGGTCGAACTTGACGACTTTGGTCGTGTTTTCGACCTCGGCCGTGTAGAAGTTCATCTTCTCGGCAATGCCGCCGATACGGGCCTGGATGTTGGTGATGGAGGGGTTGAATTCGGAGTTGTCCTGCATCTTGGCAATGATGCGTATGCCGGCCGTCACGCGGGTGAGGGCCGCCTGCAGGTCTTCCTGTCCCACGTTGGCCGGTTTCACGGCGTGTACCAGGTCATAGACGGGCATGTAGGTGCCGTCGGTGTTGGCCCGCAGTCTGAAGTAGAGGGTCGAGAGGTCGGCATCCTGGGTGATACCGGGCTCGTTGATGGCGGGGGTGTTGTAGATGGGGTCGTCGTATTTCGGGGTGCCCCAGTAGACCATGTTGTAGGTGCCCACCGGCAGTTGCAGCGGCCGGTTGTACTCGCCGTAGATGTGGCCGTCGATAATGGTGTAGTAGCCGTTGAATACGGTCTTTTTGTTGTTAATGTAGTTGCCGTAGTAGGTCGAGGTCTCGGCGTAGCAGGGATAGATTTCGAGGATACCCGTGAAGGGATTTTGGTTGAGCGGGTCGGCAATACGGGCGCTCACGTTGGGGGTAATCAGTTGCACCGCCTCGGGTTGAGCCGGTTCGTCGGTGGTCTTGTCGTCGTCGCAGCAGGCCGAGAGGGCCGGCACGAGTAGCAGGGCGGTAGCCCCGAACAGAATCTTTTTCATAATAGCGTTTATTTAAAATTGGTTCGGTAAGATGTTGTGGATATATAACAACCCGTGTGCCGAATTGTTTGTACCTACAACCGCAGACCGAACCGGTGCAGCGCGGAGGGTGGGGGAGTCGTGCCGGGGGCGTGCAGAAAAAATGGAGGACAGAGGGGGCTCAATCGAAAGAATTTGCCTATTTTTGGTATCGAGCCACAGGCTCGCAAGCAGATATGAAACAGGAAGAGAACAAGGAGTATTCGGCTGCCCGGGAGGCGGGTGGCCGGACGGCAGGTCCGAGGCGGTTTACCCCGGAGCGTATCACTTCGCTGGCGCCCGGCGAGGTGTTTGTGTTTGGCAGCAATCTGGCCGGTATGCACGGCGGCGGAGCCGCGCGCGTGGCCATGCGGCACTTCGGTGCGGTGTGGGGGCAGGGCGTGGGACTGCAAGGACAGTCATACGCCATACCCACGATGCAGGGCGGAGTGGAGACTATCAAGCCCTACGTCGACGAGTTTATCGCCTTTGCCCGGGCACACGGCGAGCTGCTTTTCTATGTGACCCGCATCGGGTGCGGCATAGCCGGGTTTCACGACCGGGAGATTGCGCCGCTCTTTGCCGAGGCGTTGACGATGGAGAATGTGGTGTTGCCCGAGTCGTTTGTCGACGTGTTGCAGCCGAGGTAGAGCGTTGGCGATGCCGTCGCCGGGTGGGGCTGCGGTTCGCGGGCGGATACCGTCTGCGGCAGCATGTCGCGTGCGATGAGTACTGTCATCAGCAGGATGAGAGCCCCCAGTATGCCGTAGAGCCAACGGGCTTGCCCGCGGGTGAGCCGCGAGGTGAAGAGGCGGCAGTTCTTGCTGTTGAAGAACCACCCCCAGTTGCCCAGGGCCGCACCGAGTGCGAGCAGTCCCGAGATGAGGAACAGGCTCAACACGATAAGGGCCGGTATGAGGTCGGGGGCGTGGTGCATGGCGGGCGACGGTTGCGATTGGACGGCCGATTACAGGTCGATGTTGACGGTGCGGACGCCGCCGTCGGTCTCGGTAATCTCTACATTCACACAATCGTCGGGGAGCAGCTCCTCAATCTTTTCGGGCCACTCGATGAAGCAGAGGGCGCCGCTGGCGAAATAGTCCTCGGCTCCCAGGTCGTAGGCCTCCTGCAGCTTGTTGATGCGGTAGCAGTCGAAGTGGTAGATGAGTTCGCCGGTCGTGGCCGAACGGTATTCGTTGATGATGGCGAAGGTGGGGCTGTTGACGGGGTCTTCGACGCCCAGCTCTTCGCAGATGGCTTTGATGAAGGTGGTTTTGCCTGCGCCCATCTCGCCGTGGAAGGCAAAGACGGTGTAGTCGGCCATGAGTTCGATGAACTGGCGGGCGGTCTTATTTATCTGGTCGAGGTTTCCTATGACAAGGGTGTGCATAATCGTATTCTATTTTTTTGTGAGTGTAATCAGTGGAATCATCATCTCTTCCATGGAGATGCCGCCGTGCTGGAAAGTATCCTTGTAGTAGCCCACGTAGTAGTTGTAGTTGTTGGGGTAGGCAAAGAAATCGTGGTTGGTGGCAAATATGTAGGTAGAGCTGATGTTGGGCGAGGGCAGTCCGTAGCGCTCGGGCGACTTGATTTCGTAAACCTGCTTGGGGTTGTAGCTGAGCGACTTGCCCACCTTGTAGCGCAGGTTGGTGTTGGTGTTCTTGTCGCCGATTACCTTGATGGGGTTGTTCACGTGTACGGTACCGTGGTCGGTGGTGAGAATGATCTTGAAATCTTTCTCGGCGATTTTGCGGAAGAGGTCGAGTGCCGACGAGTGCTTGAACCACGATTCGGTGATGGAGCGGTAGGCCGCCTCGGTCGAGGCCAGCTCGCGAATCATCTTCGACTCGGTGCGGGCATGCGAGAGCATGTCGACAAAGTTGAGCACGCAGACGTTGAGCTGGTTGTTCTCGATTTGCGGGAAGTTCTGGATGAGCTTCTCGCCGAAAGCCGACTCGTTGATTTTGTTGTAGGAGAAGGTGTAACGCTTGCGGAAGCGGTCGAGCAGCGTCTGGATGAGAGGCGCTTCGTTGAGGTTCTTGCCCTCCTCCTCGTCTTCGTCGACCCAGAGGTCGGGGAACATGCGGGCAATCTGGTTGGGCATGAGGCCCGAGAAGATGGCGTTGCGGGCATATTGTGTGGCCGTGGGCAGGATGCTGAAGTAGAGGTCCTCCTCGGCGGTGAAGTATTCGCTGAGCAGCGGCTTGATGACCCGCCACTGGTCGAGCCGGAAGTTGTCGATGAGAATGAAGAATACCTTCTCGCCGTTGTCGATGAGGGGGAATACCTTGGTCTTGAAGAGCTCGTGGCTCATCAGGGGGTGTTCGCCGCCGGTAATCCACTTTTCGTAGTTCTTCTTGACAAACTTGGCAAAGGCGCTGTTGGCCTCGCTCTTCTGCAGGGTGAGGAGTTCGTCCATGTCGCTCTCGGCCTGGGTGAGCTCCAGTTCCCAGAATACCAGTTTCTTGTACACCTCGTACCAGTCGGTCCACGAATAGGAGTCGTTTATCTGGCTGCTGATGTGCTGGAACTCCTGCCGGTAGTCGCTCGAGGTCTTCTCGAGGATAATCTCCTTGTGGTGGAGATTCTTCTTGATTGACAGGAGTATCTGGTTGGGATTCACGGGTTTGATGAGGTAGTCGGATATTTTGTTACCGATGGCCTGGTTCATGATGTTCTCCTCCTCGCTCTTGGTAATCATGACCACGGGGATGGAGGGGTTGTCCATTTTGATTTGGCTGAGGGTGTCGAGACCGCTCAAGCCGGGCATGTTCTCGTCGAGAATGATGAGATCGAAAACCTCGTGAGCCGCTTTTTCAAGGGCGTCGCGGCCGTTGGATACGGTGGTGACGTCGTATCCCTTCTGTTGGAGGAAGAGGATATGCGGTTTCAGCAAATCGATTTCGTCGTCGGCCCAAAGTATTTTACCGTTCTTCATAAGGCTCTTCTGGTAGCGGGTTGTTTTCAAGAAATAAGAAATAGTCTTCGAAACTGTATCCTTCGAGCAGTTTCTTGAAGTTGTCTTCGCTGATCATCACGGGCTTGACACCGGGCGGGTAGCGGAATGTCTCGCTGTGGTCGAGCAACCGGCGATAGTGCGACAACTCGTCAAAGTTATTAAATCCTTTGACAACTAACATACTTATTTCGTTAAAGGTCATTATTTCGAGGTCGAAATCTTTAATAACAAACGTGGTGAAGTTGTGTTTGGCCACGTCGAAGAGCAACTGGTTGGACGATACGCTGTCGGTGGCGTAGACCAGCAGGAGCACGTGCGGAGCCTTGAGGTCCTGGGTGAAGGCTACCTGGGCCGTGTCGTTGAGGACGGTCGTGGTGTCGTTGGTCAGACGGGCCTTCCACAGCATGCCCCGCAGGTTTCCGCTGCCCTCGGCTACCTGCCGGCCCTGAGCTACCCCCTTGAGCATGGTGGTGGCCAGGGGCGATACGTCGGCTTGCGGATAGCGCTCGAGCAGGTCTCTCAGCCCGGCCTTGAATTTGTCGTACTGCTTGTCGCCCACGTAGGCGAGCGCGTCGAGGAATAGGAACTTGGGCATGAGCGGCGAGAGGGGATACTTCTCCTCCATATACTGGCGGCTGCGGTGCACGGCCGCGTTGTTGTTGGCGAGATAGGCGGCATAGGTATCCTCGTAGATGGAGTCCTGCTCGGTGCTCATGCGCCGCAGGTTGTCGAGGTAGTGCGGGTCGGCCATGGCCTGGGCATAGGCGCTCTCGGGGAAGGTAGACCGTATCTTGTCGCGGTAGATGCCGGCGGTGACTTCGTCGCCGTTGCGCATGTACATGAGGTACATGTTGTAGTAGACGTCGAGCCGATAGGGGTTCTCGGGGAACCGCTCTTCGAGCAGGTTGAAGTTGGCGATGGCGGCGGGGTAGTCCTCGAGCTTGTTCTTGAGGATGATACCCATGTTGAAGAGACCTTCGGCCACCACCTCGTTCGAGACCTCGAGGGCCTCGGGGGTGAGAGGTATCTGCTTGAGGTAGAATGCCGGTTTGTGGGGATCCTCGGCATCGGCCAGCTGGGCGCTGTCGGGGCTCTCCTCGAGGGGCATGCCGTTCTCGTCGACCTCCATGCCTTCCTCGGTGTCGCCTCCTCCATCGGTTTTCTCGGCAAAGTCGCTCATCGAGAATCCCGACTTGTTGCGGCGGCGCCAGTCGTCCTCGAGCTTACGGCTACCCCAGGTGCGTTGGAATTCGGTCTTACCGGCGGCTACCATGGTCTTGTTGTAGAAGTACCACGACTTGTCGCCCGAAATCATGGTAGCGTTGTTCTTGGCCGCGTTGTTGCTGTTGAACTGGGGCCCCTGTTGCTGGGCCAGATACTCTTCGCGCTGAAGGGCTTCGGCCTCCTCCTTCTCTTTCTTGATGAGGTCGTCGATAATCTGCTGGATGGCTTTGTTGCGCTCGGTCTCGCTCATGGCGGCCAGGTCTTGCAGACTGTCCTGCAACTCGACATTCTGGGCGTAGACTACCAGCTCGTCGAGCACGGTGGAGCGCCGCGAGAGCAGGTCGTAGCGGGGGAAATTCTCCTTGAGCAGAGGCAGGGCCTCGGCATAGCAGGGCTGGGCGTCGACATATTCGCGCCGGTCGAAGTAGAGGTCGCCGAGGGTCACCTGGCAGATGGCCTTCTCGATGCCGTTGCGGGTGCTCTTCTGGTTGGCCAGGCGGTAGTTCTCCATCGCCTTGAGGGTATCCTTACGCGAGAGGTAGAGGTTGCCGATGGCGTAGTAGACCTGGTCGAGGTACTCTTTGTTGCGGTCGCGTGAGGCCATGCGGGTGAGCTTTTTCACCTCCTTGGTGATGTCTTTGCCCGAGAAGACCTCGGTCTGCTTGATGCGGGCGTTGAACTCGGTGCGGTAGGGCGGGTTCATGGAGATGACCTTCCCGAAAGTCTCGTAGGCTTTGGCGTTGACCCCGGTTTTTTCGTAGAGCTGCCCCAGCAGGAAGGTGAGCCGGATGCGCTGTTGCTTGCTCGGGGCCGACTTGATGGCGGTCTCGAGGAAGGGGATGGCCTTCTGGTATTGGCCGCTGCGGATGAGGTAGTCGGCATTGACGGTGGCAAACCAGTTGTTTTGCGACTCGGGCAGTTTGTCGTTGTTGATTTTCTGGAGTATGTCTTCGGCTTCGTAGAGCCAGCCCAGGGCAATGTAGCATCGGGCCTGCCAGAGCTTGGCCTCGGCTACGAGGTCGGGCATCCAGGTGAAGTGACGCGAGATGTAGAGAAAGGTAGCTGCGGCCTCGAGGAACTCGCCCTTGTAATACTGGGCCTGGCCCATCAGTCGCCAGGCGTTGTGGATGAAGGGGTTGTACTCGTCGCGCTTGAGGTAGTCGCGATATTTGGGGTCGCTCATCTTTCGGGAGTCGCGCTTGGGCTTCTTCTTGATGGAGTGGAGCTGGATGGCTTTCTGGCACTTCTCGATGGTGCGGTCGAAGCTGCCCGAGGGTTGCGGGTCCTTGGGGTTGGCATAGGCTTGGGCCGGGTGCATGTAGAGGAGGTCGGTGAAGTTGTCCTGATACTCGGTCTCCATGTTTTTCATCTGCTCCTTGTAGTTTTCTATCCCGTTGAAATAGACGTTGTAGCGGGTCGTAAAGCTGTGGTAAAAGCGGGTGAAGGCCGTATTCTTCTTGGTCGAACAGGATACGAGCGCCAGGGTCACCAGCAGAACGACGATATGTATTACTCTTTTTTTCAAACGCTACGGGGATAAGAAGCCATATTTTTAAACTGAAAAACGGCGGTTTTATTGTCTTTTAGCTACGGTGCGTTGCATCTGACTCGTCAGGAGCTTGGCTACCAGGTAGACGACGATGAGGGTGAAGACGATGGTGGCGCCGGCCGGCACGTCGAGCCAGTAGGAGAGCAGCAGCCCGCCGATACCGGCCAGAAGGTTGATGAGTCCCGAGAGCCAGATGATGTCGCGGAAGCGGTGGCAGAAGAGCTCGGCTATCATCTGCGGCAGGGAGAGGATGGAGATGAGCAGCATGATGCCTACCAACCGGATGGAGAGGACCACGGCCGTGGCTACGAAGAAGGTCATGATGTAGTTGATGAGCCGGGTGTTGATACTGCGGGTATGGGCGAAATCGGTGTCGAACGCGGTGTAGACGATGCGGCGGTATTGCAGCAGGGTGTAGACGACGAGCAGGGCGGCAAAGGCGGCAAACACCAGGATGTCGGTGCGGGTGATGGTGAGGATGTTGCCGAAGAGGAACTCGGTGAGTCCCGGGGTGTAGCCGGGTGTCATGAAGATGAAGATGATGCCGACGGCCATGCCCAGTGTCCAGATGACGGCGATGGCCGAGTCTTCTCGCACGGTTTTCCCGCGCGACATCCACTCGACCCCCAGCGCCGATAGTATGGCGAAGAAGAGAGCCGAGAGGGTGGGGCTTATTCCCAGAAAGTAGCCTATACCCAATCCGCCGAACGAGGCGTGGGTGATACCTCCGGTGATGAAGAGCATGCGCCGGGCTACGATATAGGTGCCTATGATGGCGCTGATAATCGAGATGAGGAGGAGCGCCCACAGGGCATTTTGAAAAAATGTATAATTGAAAATATCCATTGTAAACGGTGGTTATTTGTCGATGTTTCTTTGCTCGTTGACCACGAGCAGAATCTCGTCGCGCAGGGCTTCGGGTACCTCGATCTGGCGCAGTTGCAGGCTGCGTACCCATCCCGGCACGTCGGTGGGCAGGAGGGTGTAGAAAATGTCCCTGAAGTGCTCTACCTGCTCGGGGGTGTACTGGTCGGCCGGGGTCCCCTTCCATTCGTCGAGCTCCTCGTCGTCGTAGTATTCGATGGCCTTGCTCACCCCGGCCAGCAGGCTGTCGCGCTCGCACACGAGGTGCTGCCCACAACACTCTTGCGGCGGTGCGGGTTTCTCTTCGGCCGGGGGCGGTGTGCCGGCAGCGGCCTGTTTGCGCTGGTCGCGGCGGTGGAAGTAGTAGGTGACGAGACCCAGCAGTACGATGGCGATGACGAGTATAATCATAGCGAAATACCTCCTTTCTCCCGGGGGGTGAGGGTGAAGCCGGCCCGGGCGAGGTCGTCCCAATAGCCGGGATACGATTTGTCGACAACGGTCGTGTCGGCAATGGTGATGCCGGGGAAGCGGAAGGCTGCCGGGGCGAAGGCCATGGCCATGCGGTGGTCGTCGTAGGTTTGTATGACGGGCGACTCGCCGGGGGCGACGGTTTCGCCGTTCCAGGTGAGTGTGCTGTCCGAAGATAATAGTTTGTATCCTAATTTTATAAGCTCATCACAGAGGGCGGCAATGCGGTCGGTCTCCTTGATGCGCAGGGTTTGCAGTCCGGTGAAGTGGAAGGGAACTCCCAGCAGGCAACAGGTTGCGACGAGGGTTTGGGCCAGGTCGGGCTGTTCGGAGAGGTCGCAGCGGTATTCGGTTGTGCGGTGGTCCGATTTTATTAGTTTTGCTCCGTCTGAAGAAAACAGGGTATTGATACCCAGCGGTTCGAACAGGGCGGCAATGCGGGCATCGCCTTGCAGACTTTCGGTCGAGAGACCTGGCAGCGTGATGGTGCCCGCCGGGGCCAATGCCGCAATCTCGTACCAGTAGGAGGCTGCCGACCAGTCGGGCTCGACCCGGAACGGGGCGGGGCGGTATTCGCCGGCCGGTATCCGTATGGTGTTTTCCGTGCGCCGGGCCTCGATGCCGAAGCGGGCCATCATGCCGAGGGTCATCTCGATATAGGGTATCGATACCATCTCGCCGGTGAGGGTAAGGGTGAGGCCGTAGTGCATGCGGGGGGCTATCATAAGCAGGGCCGAGATGTATTGCGAACTGACGTCGCCGGGCAGGGTGAGTTCGCCGCCCTTCAACTCGCGACCGCAGATTTCGAGAGGGGGGAATCCCTCGCGGGCGGTGTAGCGGATGTCGGCCCCCAGCGAGCGCAAGGCGTCGACCAGAATACGGATGGGGCGCTGTTGCATGCGTGCCGACCCGGTGAGGGTGATGCGGCTGCCCGGCCGTTGGGCGTAGTAGGCGGTGAGGAATCGCATGGCGGTACCGGCACCGTGGATGTCGACGACGGGGCCACTGCCGGCAAAGGCCTGCCGCATGACCCGCGTGTCGTCACACTCCGAGAGGTTCTCGACGGGAATGGCGTCGCGGCACAGGGCGTTGAGGATGAGAGCTCTGTTGCTGATGCTCTTGGAGGTGGGCAGTACGATGGTGGCCGAGCAGTCGGTGGGTGCGAAAACTTGATAGTTCATAGGGCTTACCATGAGATTTGGGTGCAAAATTAGCAAAAAAAGAGGAATGATAGGCAGGTTATCTACCGGAGATTTCGTGCGAAATCGCCGAGTATTTCGCCCGGTTGGACGGGAGCTCAGCTCCGGGGCGCGGCAGAGGTGACTGTCGGCGTAGCAGGGGAGCATATAAAATAAAAAAAGGCTGTCTCACGACAGCCAATTTGTAAACCTTAAATCTAATACTATGAAAAAACATGGTACAAATATAAGGCGTATTGCTCAATATTCCAATCAGATAGTTTAAAATCAAACTGTTTTTAACGTAATTGTCGTATAACAAATTATTTTATTAACTATTTAACGGGCTTTGGAAAATTTTGTTGAAACGGAGTACCGTATCTCGTAATTTGTTTATAAATCGCTCAATTGCCCCGGTAGGTCGAGTATCCGTAGGGCGACAGGGTGATGGGCACATGGTAGTGGCTGTCGTCGGTAATCTCGAATACCACCTCGATGAAGGGGTAGAACGACTTTTGCGCCTGCGCCTCGAAGTAGGGACCTACGAGGTAGGTGAGCTTGTAGATGCCCCGGTTGTCGGTGCCGGGGCGTTTCTCGAGAAACTCCTTCACCCGGCCGTTGGCGTCGGTGGTCTTGGCATCGACCGGTTGCCACGACTGCCCGTCGGCCAGCCGCGAGAGTTGGATGGTTACCCCCGTGGCCGGTTGGCCGGCGTTGATGTCGAGGATGTGACTGGAGAGTTGATAGACCTTCTCTTGTGCCATCGAGGCGGTGGAAAACAGGATAGTCAGCAGGGCTGTAAGAATTAGATTTTTGTTCATAGCCATAAAAGTTTGGTTTTATAATAGGTTAGACAATCGTTTAATTCGTCGATAGCTCGTTGGCTGTACGTGTTTTGGCATCCCCCTCTATGCCCGGCAGGGCTGTTATTTCTTCGGCTCTTTGGGCTGTGCGAAGAATTTGTGGAAGAAGAGCAACTGGTAGTCGATGGAGTTGTTCCAATAGGCATTGTTGTGAGCCCCTGGTCGCTCGATGTAGTCGTGCTTGATGTTGTGGTCGAGCAGCGATTGGTGGGCCCGGCGGTTGACCTCGAGGAAGAAGTCGTCGACTCCGCAGTCGATGATGATAGCCAGGTCGCCGTCTTTGAGCGAGGGGATGAGGTTGATGACGGTATGCTCGTCCCAACGCTTTTTATTGGAGGCAAATTCGCCCAGTTGGTTCTGCATCTTCCAGTTGGTAGGGAAGGGGCGAATGTCGAGTCCGCCGCTGGTACTGCCCACGGCACCGAATACGTCGCGGTGACGGATGGCGTTCCACATGGCACCGTGGCCGCCCATGCTGAGACCCGAGATGGCCCGGGCGCTGCGGTCGGCGATGGTGCGGTAGTGCGAGTCGGTATAGCGGATGACTTCGTCGGAGATGTAGTCCTCGAACTGCATGTCCTTATTGAGCGGGCTGTTCCAGTACCAGCTGTTTATCAGTCCGTCGGGGCAGACGATGATGAGGTTGTATTGCGAGGCCAGTTGGGGCAACTCGGGTTTGATGGTAATCCACGAGGCGTAGTTGCCGCCGCAGCCGTGCAGCAGGTATACAACCGGGTACCGGGTGTTGCCCTCGGCGTAGCTTTTGGGCAGGATGACCACATTTTTCAGGTCGTGACCCATTTTGCTGTGTATCGTGACGGTGTCGACTTGTTGGGCACAGAGGCTGACGATACAGAGCAGCAGGGTGATGGGTAGCAGCAATAATCTTTTCATGATGAATTCTTTTAAATGATTAAAGTTAAAGTGTTTATCGTTTTATGTATTCGGTGACAAAGCGGAGGTTATCGAGCAACAGTCGGCCCGGGTCGTCGTAGAACTGGAGTCCTTTTATCTGGCCGGCCTCGACCTGGGCGATGAAGAAGTCTTCGCCTATCTCGTCGCTCAGCATGGCCTGCCAGGCGGTATCCGACTCGTCGAGTGTCTGCCCCTCTTCGCCCACGGTGGTCGAGAGGATGTCGGTGAGGATAATCTGCTGTTCGTCGTCGGGCAGGTCGTCGTCGGGTTCGAACAGGTTGTATTCGTCGTCGTCGCCGGTGATTTGGCCGATGAGGTCTTCGCTATCTTCGTAGCTGGTAATCTGTCCCGAGAGCCACCATTCGCCGTTCCATTCGACGAAGCCGGTGCGCAGGATGAGCGAGGGGTTTTTCATGTCGCGGGGCAGTCCCACGAGCGAGCGGTTGGTCACCTCGAGCACTCGGTCGGTGGCGATGTGGCGGAAGCGGGTCACCCGGTCGTCGCACCCTTCGTAGCGGTAGTAGCCGGTGTATTTGTGGCCCATGCTCCTGAGCGAGTCGTAGAGGGGCGATTCCGGACCCAGAACCTCGGCCAGCCAGTGGGGCGGCGTGAGGCGCATGAACTCGGTGACCTGGTTGAAGCCGAAGTCGTTGCAGAGTTGGTTGACCATGTCGGGAATCTGGTCTTCCAGTCCGTTCTCCTTGGCTTCGTCGGCCAGCGCTTCGGCCTGGTCTTCGAGCAGGTATCCGTTGTTGGAGAAGAGGTAAGACTGGGTGCAGAGCCACAGGAAGCGCGCATGCAGCGCGTAGAGGTTGTGCTGCTCCTTCTCGTCGAGTTGGAGGTAGTGGAGCAGTTTTTCGTTTTCGGGCGCCGTTTCGTATTCGGCCTCGAACAACTCCATCACGTCGGCGGCTATGGCGGCAAAAGTATCGAGAGCCGGCGAGTAGGCAATGTCGAGGTTGTTGAGCTGCATGTGGTAGTGCCAGATGAGGAACTGGATGTCCTCGGTATTGATTTCGCCGGGCGTGTAGTCGCTGTCGAGGGAATAGAAGGGCAGCGATTTGCCATACTTCTGTTGATAGACGCGGGAGAAGGCCTGGAAGATGCCGGTTTGCGAGATGACATCCTCGAAGTAGGCGGTGAGGATACAGGCCAGCTCTTTCTGTTCCGAGGGGTCGATTTTACGGTAGTCGTCTTCGGCCAGGTCGTTTTCGATGGAACGAATCGCGGTCAATACTTTGTTGGCCAGGGTAATGTAGTAGAGGTCGGTCGATGCCGAGCCGGTGTAGGGATGCAGGGGTTTCCAGTCTCCGCTGTATATGCGCTGTTTGTCGTTGTTCATAACGAAAAAAATTAGGTACGATTGCAAATGTAAGTATAAATCGGAAAAGACGGTTTTGTGCGGTCACTTTTTTGTACCGATTGAGGTTCGATCTGTGTCGTGTGGATAGAGTGAAATCTATCTGGACGAGATTCTATATAGATTGGAAATGAGTGAATTATATATAAAAAGTTGCTTTTTTAAGGTTACAAAAAAAAGTTTTTTTTCGTATATTTGCTATGGATCCATGCGCATTTCGATGCGTTGTAGATCCTTGTTTTATTTAAAATTTATAATGTTTATGTCAAAGACATTTGAGCAAAATGCACAAAAAGCGTTAACTATGGTGGCAGGAATCAGGTCTCATTTTCAAGAACTTTCCAAATTGGGCATCGGTACAGCGGCTGTTGATAAATTGGAAGCCGAAGCGTCGAAAGCAATAGAGATGATTCGGGAAGTAGATGCTCTTAGAGCCGAGGTGTCGGAGAAGCTGCGGAAAGCCAATGTTCAGCTCTGTGAGGTAAAGGACCAGGCCAATGTCCTCCGTTATTTGATTAAAAGCGGTTTCCCTCAGGAGGAATGGGTGAAATTTGGTATCATGGATAAACGATAGTTTGTAGTGATTTGCTTGGAACAGGCAGGGACAGGTGGTATTTTCCATCGGTTTCTGCCTCTCTTTTTGTGGTAATGGCAACCAATATTATCCTCCATTCGACTCCTGCTATTGGTGAGTTGTCGAGATGAAGAAGGGGAGGGTGCGGTTGTGGTATCGGTGTGTTCAAATAAATTTGCTTCTACCCACGGTGTGTCCTATCTTTGCATGGAATATGAGACGAAAGGAAGAACTATCGAACGGGGCCGTATCGCCGTTGGCCGCCGACCTGCACGACTGGTATGCCCGGAATCACCGGGTGTTGCCGTGGCGGGGCATAACCGATGCGTATCGCATCTGGATTTCGGAGATAATCTTGCAGCAGACCCGGGTGGTACAAGGGTATGAATACTACAACCGCTTTGTGTCGCGCTTCCCCGACGTGCGGGCGTTGGCTGCGGCCGATGACGACGAGGTGATGAAACTGTGGCAGGGGCTGGGCTATTACAGCCGGGCCCGCAATCTGCTGGCTGCTGCCCGGCAGGTGGTCGAGCGGTTTGGCGGGGAGTTCCCCCGGAGTTACGACGACATACGTTCGCTACCCGGTATCGGCGACTACACGGCGGCGGCTATTGCCTCGTTTGCCTATGGGTTGCCTCATGCCGTAGTCGACGGCAACGTCTATCGGGTGCTCTCGCGCATCTACGGCATCGACACCCCTATCGACACGACCGAAGGCAAAAAACTGTTTGCCGCCCTGGCCGACGAGCTGCTCGACCGGCAGGATCCCGGCGGTTACAACCAGGCGATGATGGAGTTTGGGGCGCTCTATTGCGTGCCCCGTTCGCCGCAGTGCGGCAGGTGTATCTTTGCCGACCGCTGCATGGCTTTGGCAACGGGCCGTGTGGAGGAGTTGCCGGTGAAGCAGGGACGCACGGTGGTGAAGCCCCGCTACTTCAACTACTTCTATGTGCGGCACGAGGGTTATACCTGGGTGCGCCGGCGCGAGGGTCGCGACATCTGGCGCAATCTGTATGAGCTGCCGCTTGTCGAGACGGCCGAAGAGCAGCCGCTCGACGCCCTGCAGCAGAGCGAGGTGTGGGGCGAACTGTTTGCCGGGGCCGGTCGGGTGAGCGTGTCGGCCCAGGTGTACAGTTGCAAGCATGTGCTTTCGCACCGGGTAATCCATGCCCGCTTTTATGTGGTCGAGACCGAGCAGAAGCCTGCCATGCCGGGCTATCTGCGCATCGAGGCCGGAGCTATAGGCGACTATGCGGTGTCGCGCCTTACCGAGGGCTTCTTCGAAAAGATGTCGATGAATTATCCCTCGTTGTTTTGAGAAATGAACAGATAATTTTTTATTTTTGCATAAGTTGCCCGGGAGGTATCGGGCTTGTGTCGTCGACTGCGTGAAGGTCGAGGGGGCAGGCGGGTGTGTACAGGCCGGGCCAAGAACAGGAAACAGCCGAATGATAGAAAGAGTAATTATATTGGACGCCGTCGATCCGGTGACTTTTTACGGTGTGAACAACGCCAACGTGCAGGTGATTAAGAATCTTTTCCCCAAGGTGCGCATCGCTGCCCGGGGCAATGTGATGAAGGTAATCGGCGACGAGAAGGAGACCGAACTTTTCGAGCAGAAAATCAAGCAGCTCGAGAAATATTGTGCCGAGTATAACCAACTGGGCGAAGAGGTGATTATCGACATCATCAAGGGCGATGAGCCGCAGACCGTGAAACCGCTGGAGAACCTTATCATCTACGGGGTGAACGGCAAGCCCATCACGGGCCGCACGCCCAACCAGCAGAAGCTGGTCGAGGCTTTTGCCCACAACGACCTCACGTTTGCTCTGGGGCCGGCCGGTTCGGGCAAGACCTATGTGGCTATTGCTCTGGCCGTGAAGGCTCTGAAAAACAAGGAGGTGAAGAAGATTATCCTGAGCCGTCCCGCCGTGGAGGCCGGCGAGAAGCTGGGTTTCCTGCCGGGTGACATGAAGGACAAGATCGATCCCTATCTGCAACCGCTCTACGATGCGCTGGAAGATATGATTCCGGCCGCCAAGCTGAAGGAGTACATGGAGTCGAACGTGATACAGATTGCCCCGTTGGCCTTCATGCGCGGCCGTACGTTGAGCGATGCGGTCATCATTCTCGACGAGGCGCAGAACACCACGACACACCAGATAAAGATGTTTCTCACCCGCCTGGGCATGAACGCCAAGATGATAGTCACGGGCGACATGACGCAGATAGACCTGCCGGCCTCGCAGACGTCGGGTCTGGTGCAGGCGATAAGTATATTGAAGAATGTCGAGGGTATAGCTCGCGTGGAGTTCGGCAAAAAGGATATTGTGCGCCACAAGTTGGTACAGCGCATTGTCGAGGCTTACGAAAAGCACGACGAGAAGGAGCGCAAGGCTGCCGAGGCCCGCAAGCAGGAGCGTGCCGCTGCCAAAGAGGCCGGTAAGGAGAAGCCTGAGGCGTGAGGCCTGTGGGCGGTTGGTTGGCCCCGACGGAGCGAAAGACTTATGGGGATTGGGCGGGGTGAATATCGCCCTTTTGAGTGCATGGCCCGGGAGGGGCAGCGGTATCGTGAGGGGAGAAAGATTGTCGACGCGGGTAATGCTTAATCTGTTTTAATTGACGTGCTATCTCGTTTTTATGTTGTATCTTTGCCGTGTCTTTACAGAGGACATACAACGACTATATTATAAACAGAAAAAGTATTACAGAAATGAAAAATGCTTTGGTAAAAACCGATTTCAAATTTCCCGGACAAAAGAGTGTATATCATGGTAAAGTGCGCGATGTGTACAACATCGACGACGAGTTGCTGGTGATGGTGGTAACCGACCGTATCTCGGCCTTCGATGTGATTCTGCCCGAGGGTATTCCCTACAAGGGACAGGTGCTGAACCAGATTGCCGCCAAGTTCCTGGACGCTACGTCCGATATTCTTCCGAACTGGAAAGTGGCTACTCCCGACCCGATGGTGACCGTGGGTCTGCGTTGCGAACCGTTCAAGGTCGAGATGGTTGTACGGGGGTATTTGACGGGTCACGCTTGGCGCGAATACAAGGCTGGCAACCGTACGCTGTGCGGCGAGACCATGCCCGAGGGTATGAAGGAGAACGAGAAATTCCCGCACCCCATCATCACGCCTACGACCAAAGCTGCCGAGGGTCACGACGAGGACATCTCGAAGGCCGAAATCATTGCCCGCGGCATCGTTTCGCGCGAGGACTACGAGCAACTCGAGAAATATACCCTGGCCCTCTATCAACGTGGTTGCGAGATGGCTGCTCAGAAGGGGCTCATCCTCGTAGATACGAAATATGAGTTCGGTAAGATTGGCGACAAGATTATCCTTATCGACGAAATCCACACGCCCGACTCGTCGCGCTACTTCTATGCCGATGGTTATGAGGAGCGTCTGGCCCGTGGCGAAGAGCAACGTCAGCTCTCGAAAGAGTTTGTGCGCCAATGGCTGATTCAAAACGGCTTCCAGGGCAAAGAGGGTCAGAAGGTGCCCGAGATGACCGAGGAGTATTGCAACAGCGTATCGGACCGCTACATCGAACTCTACGAGCACATCGTGGGCGAGAAGTTTGTCAAGGCCGAAGGCGAAGACCTGGCTGCCCGTATCGAGAAGAACGTGACCGACTTCCTGAACAGCCGCAAGAAATAAGGGGGCGGAGAAAGGATTACATAACGAATGGACTATAAAGCAGAAGAGATAAAACCCTATAACGAGGAGACCGACAAGACCACGCAGGTGCGCGAGATGTTCGACTCCATTGCGCCGGCCTACGATGCGATGAACCGTACCATGACCGTGGGCATAGACCGCTGGTGGCGCCGGGTGGCCGTGAAGATGTTGCGGCGCTATCCACACCGCCATATACTCGATGTGGCTACGGGCACGGGCGACCTGGCCCTGCTGCTCGACGAGCGGCTCAACCCCGACCAGATTATCGGTGTGGACCTCTCGGAGGGTATGTTGCGGATTGCCCGCGAGAAGGCGGTCAAGCGCAATGCCCAGCGCCGTATCCTCTTCGAGGTGCAGGATTGCCTGTCGATGGACTTCGACGACAACAGCTTCGACGTGGTGACGGTGGCCTATGGGGTGCGCAATTTCGAACACCTCGAGGCGGGATTCCGCGAAATGTATCGGGTGCTCCGTCCCGGTGGTGCATTGTGTGTCATCGAGCTGTCGACCCCCGAGCGTTTTCCCTTCCGCCAGCTTTATAAGTTCTATACCTATACCTTTATCCCCTTCATAGGTCGCCTGGTATCGAAAGACCGCAGCGCATACAGCTATCTGCCGCGCTCGGTGGCTGTCGTGCCGCAGGGCGAGGCTATGCTCGACATCTTCCGTCGTGCCGGCTTCGACCGTTGCTATTGCCGCCGCCTCACCTTCGGTGCCTGCACCATCTACATCGGGGAGAAAAAGAAAGGCTAAACACATCG
The DNA here is from genome assembly GCF_946496565.1 of uncultured Barnesiella sp. Classification (NCBI taxonomy): domain Bacteria; kingdom Pseudomonadati; phylum Bacteroidota; class Bacteroidia; order Bacteroidales; family Barnesiellaceae; genus Barnesiella; species uncultured Barnesiella sp. The sequence continues at coordinate 132,825 of NZ_CAMMHD010000003.1, read as the reverse complement.
GCCGAGGCGGAAAGTCTTTCGCCTACGAGGCCGACAGCCCAACCATACAGGGCCCGAGAACGCTTGCCGTTCGTCGGGCCCTGCCTGTTTTCGGAGGGGACCCTTCTGCATTTGGTCAAGTGAAAGGAATTGTTTATATTTGTATGTATAAGTCTGACAAGTAAATACCATGGATGGAGATATGAAAAAGGAAGAACTGTTTTTGAACGACATCCGCGGCATTATCGATGCGGCTCGTGCTCATGCGGTGCGTAGTGTGGATTTCTGCCGGGTTCAGATGTATTGGCAGTTGGGACGCCGCATTTTTGAGGAGGAGCAACAAGGAAAAGAGAGGGCCGACTATGGCAGTTACCTGATAAAGAACCTGGCCAAGCAGTTGGAACCCGATTATGGTAGCGGATTTTCGGTGCGACAGTTGGAGCGAAGCAGGCAGTTTTATCGGTTGTATCCAATTGCGTCCACACTGCGGACGCAATTGAATTGGTCGCAGTATAAAATGCTGATGGCTATATCGGAAGCCGATAAACGGGAGTATTACGAACTGGAGGCCGTGAACAATGCGTGGACGGCCCGGGAGCTGGAGCGGCAGATAAACTCCCAGTTGTACGAACGGCTGTTGTTGAGCAACGACAAGGAGGCTGTGTTGGCTGTGGCGCGAAAGGAGCGCATGCCGCAGTCGCCGCAAGAGATTATCAAAGACCCCATGTATTTGGAGTTTCTGGGATTGAAGCCTCAGGCAACCTATTATGAAAAAGATTTGGAGTCGGCTATCATCACTCATTTGCAGCACTTCTTGCTCGAACTGGGGCAGGGTTTTACTTTTGTGGCCCGGCAGAAACGTATCTTGTTGGAGGATGACGAATTTTTTGCCGATTTGGTTTTCTACAACCGGTTGCTGAAATGTTTTGTGGTGGTTGAGTTGAAGACGGGCAAACTGACTCACCAGGACTTGGGACAGTTGCAAATGTATGTCAACTACTACGACCGGGTGGAAAAGATGGCCGACGAGAATCCCACCGTAGGAATCCTTTTGTGTACCAGCAAGAACGATACGGCCGTGAAGATGGCTCTTCCCGAAGATAATAAAACCATACTGGCCCGTGAATATAAATTGTATCTGCCTTCACAAACACAACTTATCGACGAGGTAAACAGTGTACGCGAGATGATGGAGCACAAATCTCATGCTCAGAATCTCGATTGAATTGCGCGGTTTCATACTCCAGCGATAGATAAACCTAATGAATATGAACCTCGAAGAGATTATTGCCCATATTGTAACGGTTGAAAATGGATTTCAGCATATTTTGGATGCGGCTCATCGGATACACGAGTCGTGTAGTGACGAAGAGTGTTACGGCCTTTCGCTCGAATTATTCAAACATCCGGCTTATCAGGTGCGTATGCTGTCGGTTGTTTTATTGGGGTATGCCGGAGTAGACAATGAAAAAGCCCTGAGTTTTTTGAAAGAGCGGGTAAGCTGCGATGAGAATTGGCGTGTGCAGGAGATGCTGGCCAAATCGTTTGACTTTATTTGTAAAGAGCGAGGTTATGAAAGCACTTTGCCTCTTATTGCTGAATGGTTGGCCGATGGTCATCCGAATGTAGTACGGGCTGTTACCGAAGGGTTGAGGATATGGACCTCGCGACCCTATTTCAAGGAGCATCCTTTGGAGGCTGTTGCTTTTTTGAGTAGACACAAGGCCGATTCGAGCGAGTATGTGAGAAAATCGGTAGGTAATGCGTTGCGAGATATCAGCAAGAAGTTCCCACAGTTGATTCTCGATGAACTGGACACTTGGGATCAGAGTGACCCGAATGTGCGTTATACCTATCGGTTGGCGGCAAAGCACCTTCTCGAGAAGGAGAAGCGGGGAAAGTAGATGAATTGAATCTCGTAAAAATACAGCGGGGCTGCCTCTTTAGTAAGGCAGCCCCGCCGGTGTATAGGAACTTGTCCCGCGAGATTATTTGTGGGCGGGGCAGATGGGTTTGATCTGTTTGAAGAAGTCGTTGCCCTTGTTATCGACGAGGATAAATGCGGGGAAGTCTTCTACCTCGATTTTCCAGATGGCCTCCATGCCGAGCTCGGGATACTCTACGCACTCGATGCTCTTGATGTTGTTCTGGGCCAGGATAGCGGCAGGACCGCCGATGCTGCCCAGGTAGAAGCCGCCGTGTTTCTTGCAGGCGTCGGTAACGGCCTGGCTGCGGTTACCCTTGGCGAGCATGATCATGGAGCCGCCGTGGCTTTGGAACAGGTCTACATAGGGGTCCATACGGCCGGCTGTCGTGGGGCCCATCGAGCCGCAGGCCATGCCTTTAGGCGTCTTGGCGGGACCGGCGTAGTAGATGGGGTGATCCTTGATGTACTGGGGCAGGTCTTCGCCACGGTCGAGGCGCTCTTTGAGTTTGGCGTGAGCGATGTCGCGGCCTACGATGATGGTACCGTTGAGCGAGAGGCGGGTAGCTACGGGGTATTTGTCGAGCTCCTTGAGGATTTCGCTCATGGGCTGGTTGAGGTTTATCTTCACGGCATTGCCTTCGCCGGCTTGACGCAATTCCTCGGGAATGAGTTCGCCGGGGTTGCTGTCGAGCTTCTCGATCCAGATACCCTCTTTGTTGATTTTGCACTTGATGTTACGGTCGGCCGAGCAGCTTACACCCAGACCTACGGGGCAGGATGCGCCGTGACGGGGCAAGCGGATGATGCGCACGTCGTGGGCGAAGTATTTGCCGCCGAACTGTGCACCGAGGCCGATGCGGTGAGCCTCTTCGAGTACCTGTTTCTCGAGCTCTACGTCGCGGAATGCGCGGCCATATTCGTTGCCCGTGGTGGGCAGGTTGTCGTAGTAGTGGGTCGAGGCCAGTTTGACGGTGAGCAGGTTCTTCTCGGCCGAAGTACCACCGATGACGAAGGCGATGTGGTAGGGCGGGCAGGCAGCCGTACCCAGAGTTTTCATCTTCTCAACGAGGAAGGGCACGAGAGTGGCCGGGTTGAGGATGGCCTTGGTCTCCTGGTAGAGGTAGGTCTTGTTGGCCGAGCCGCCGCCTTTGGTTACGCAGAGGAAGCGGTATTCCATGCCTTCGGTAGCCTCGAGGTCGATTTGTGCAGGCAGGTTGCATTTGGTGTTCACCTCTTCATACATCGAGAGGGGAGCGTTTTGCGAGTAGCGCAGGTTCTCCTCGGTGTAGGTTTTGTAAACGCCCAGCGAGAGAGCCTCTTCGTCGCAGTATCCGGTCCAGACCTGCTGGCCTTTTTCGCCGTGGATGATGGCCGTACCGGTATCCTGGCAGAAGGGCAGAACGCCTTTGGCGGCTACCTCGGCATTGCGCAGGAAGGTGAGTGCCACGTATTTGTCGTTTTCGCTGGCCTCGGGGTCGCTCAGGATTTTGGCCACTTGCTCGTTGTGCGAGCGGCGCAGCATGAACGACACGTCGCGGAAGGCGGCGTTGGCCATGGCGGTGAGTCCCTCTTTTTCGATTTTCAAGATGGGTTTCCCTTCAAACTCGCTTACCGACACATAGTCTTTCGTAAGCAGATAATACTCGGTCGTATCTTCGCCCAGCGGGAACATGGGTTGATACTTGAACGGTGTAATAGCCATAGTTATATATGTTATTTAGTTTGAGTTGTCGGTCGATGCGTCGGTTCCGCACGGGCGGAGAGCCGCGGTCAATCGTGCCACAAAAATAGCGAAAGGTGAGCGGAGAATAAAATATCGGCACCTGTTTTCCGATATTTTTTATCCCGAACCGCATCCTGTTTTCGTGTAACAAAGGTAAAGAAATTTTTCGGTAATCGTTTCGCCGATGGCGAAATCTTTCGACGGGAGTCGAGTTTGTATGAAGCTGCCATAAAAGGGGGCGAGTGCGGGGTTTACTTTGCGGTACCATATATGGGAAATCTAATCAATTAAATTTATGGAAAAGAATTATCAGAAAGAAAATCGCAATCGGCGGAAATCGCGCGATTTGCTCGTAGAGAAGCTTTTGGATCGATTCCCGACCCGGCCCTTGGATAACGACGACGAGCTGTTCGATGCCCTGGAGGAGTACGACTCGTACCGCAACGAGCGCTATGAGCGGCTGGCCGACGACCAGAGCAAGCTGTGCAAGTTGTTCATGTCGAATCCCAAGATGGGGGCTTTCATCTCCGATGTAATCGGTGGCGACGATGCGCTGGTAGCCTGCGTGCGCTACTTCGGGCGCGATATGCTCGACTGTGCCCGGGACGAAAACCGCATGGCCGAGGTGCGTCGGGCCAACGACGAGTATCTGTCGCGGGTGGCCCGGTTCAACGAACTGGAGTCGCAAATGCGCGAGAATCTCGAGAAGAGCAGCCGTTGCATGGAGCGCTTCAAGACCGAGAAGGGGATGAACGATGCCGAGTTCGAGGGTTTCCTCGACCGGGTGTACCACCTGTGCAACCATGTGTTCATGGGCGAGTTGAACGACGAGGTGCTGAACCTGCTCTTCAAGGGGCTCTACTACGACCGCGATTTGTCGTGTGCCGAGCGCGACGGCGAGGTGCGGGGCCGCAACGAGCGCATCGTCTTCGAGCGTCGCGAGCGGGGTGGCGATTCGTTGCCTCCCATGCGCAACGGGGGCAGTTTCGAGTCGGACACCTCCGAGCTGTCGCCGGTTTTTGGCAACCGTCGCCGTCGCAGCGTGTGGGACATGTAGCCCCGGTTGTCTGGAGAGTGAAGAGTTTGATACCCTAATTAAATTTTTGTAATCCTATGTTTTTGTTGAATTTTGAAAAATTGAGAGAAGAGATGAAACAGTTTCTAACGAAGTGGAAAACTCCGCTGTTTTGGCTGGCGGGTCTGTTGGTTCTGGTAGTTTGCTGGCAGATTTGGGACGGGCTGCTCGACGGTGGCCTGGCGCTGGCAGCCATCATCCCCGGTGTGTCGGGCGGTAAGCTTGTGACCGGCGAACCGCTCACTACCGACCTGGTGCGCGAGGGTAGCCCCTCGCTGTTGCGCAACGAGATTGACAAGCGCATCGTGCGCATCCGGCCCATGTCGACCCCCATCGACCAGTTGTCGCGATGGAATGGTGCCCGCAAGTCGTCGTCGATGATTGTTGACTACTATTCGGTCGACGTGAAACCCACCAAGTCGTTTACGAAAACCGCGTATACGGCACCCGCTTCGGGTTCGGCCGACGAGTCGCACAAGAAGGCCAAGATCGATGCCGTGGACAACAGCATCTTCGAGGTATCCGAGACGATTCTCGTGCAGGGCGTGAAAGGGTATGAGCCCGACGGTACTACCCAGTCGAATGCCGACCTGGTGCTCTATATCGCCGCCAAAGACGAGGAGACCGGCTCGCTCACGGTCTATCCCGTAAACGGCATGAAAATCGGTACCGTAGAGAATTGTGTGCCTTCGATTCCGGCCAACAAACAGCTCATCCGCATGGGCCGTGCGGCTACCGAACTCGACGTACAGACGGCACAGTTCTCGGCATTGCCCGTCAAGAGTCAGAACTATTGCCAGATTTTCAAGATGCAAATCGAGCAGTCGACCTTCCAGAAGATAGCCAACAAAGAGGTCGAGTGGGACTTCTCGGATGCCGAAGAGGCTGCCATCTACGACATGCGTCTGGGTATGGAGAAGAGCTTCATGTTCGGGGTGAAGAATACGATTTTCGACCCGCGCAAGAAGGAGAACGTGATGCTCACGGGCGGTATCTGGTGGCAGGCCGGTAACCACTACACCTATAACCCGACGAAAGAGATGACGCAAGACGACTTGATCGACATGATGCGTCAGGCCTTCACGGGCAACGGTGGCAACAAGCGTAAAATCCTGATTGGTGGTTCGGTCTTCATCGGACTTATCAACAAGATTGAGATGACCAAGGTGGTGATGGCTCGCGAGGACAAGGTGAAGTGGGGCATCGACTTCTCGGAAATCAGCTCGAAGTTCGGTAAACTGTATGTGCTTTACTCTGAGGTGTTCGACGACTGCGGCATGCACGACTACGGCTTTATCTTCGATCCCGAGTTCATCCAGAAGTGGTCGCATGTGCCTTTCGGTGCACAGGAGCTCGACCTGAAGAAGGCGGGCGTGCGCAATACCGATGCCCTGGTACTGACCGAGGCCAGCTGCTTGACGCTGCGTTATCCGGCAGCTCACATGCGCATCGAGCCGCTCGGATGATAAACCATTAAGACTGACCGGCTCACCCCCGGCTCGCAACGAAATCTGAACAAGGGGGACTGAACGGGGCAACCGGTATTTTGGCGAGCCGGTTGCCCCGTTTTTTTCTGGACCACCGGCAGGTGGGCAATATTCAATTTAGAAGAAAGGAGAACTATGAACAAGATTTATCAGACCCGATTGGGCAATTTGAGTACCTCGGTCGTGGTGAACGGGGTGCCCCGTCGGGTTCAGTTTCGCGCGTGGGACGGCGTGAACGGCCTCTTCTCGACCGAAGACGAGGCGTTGCAGCAGGCACTGGAGCAGAGCCGGGGATACGGCCGGCGCTTTGTGCTGATGGAGATACCCGATACCCGGGTAGAGCAGGAGACCTACCAGTTGGTGCCCGGTATTCGCTCGTGGCAGGCGGCCCGCGACTATTTGAGGCAGGAACCCTATGGCCTCTCCGACGAGGAGGTCTCCACGCCGGCTCTCATCGAGCAGGCGGCCGAGCGGTTCCATTTGGTATTTACACAATTAAAGAAAAAGAAAAGACGATGAAGGTAAGAGAACACAGTCATTTGCGCGGACAAAATGGGTGCCTGGGATTTTTCTACGGGCTCGACGCGCTTCTCTCGGCCTACCCCGAGGGTGGTTTGGCCGGCGAGTTTTTCATCAACGGCAAAACCCAGTCTATCTGGGTATGGGACTCTACGGGCCGCTCATGGTACGACACCAACCATGCGGCACCCGCTCCGTTTTTCGGCGTGGTCACCGACCCGGCCACCTTTAGCCCGGCGGTCGAGAGCGGCCAGCCGGCCAGTTTTGTCTATGTGGCCGGTTATGCCGGGTCGCATCTGTTCCCGGCATTGAAGGAGGGATCGTCCTTGACCGTGGTAACCGACTCGGCCGCCATTATCACCCTGGTATGGGACGGTTCGGTCTGGCGCGACTATGTAACGCCGCTGACCTTCGACGATGCCATCCGACCGATATATATGTATCGAGGTCAGTGGAATGGCGATGCAACCTACACGTGTGCCAACGGAGTGGTCGATGTGGTCTATTTCATGGGCCGTTATTATCGGGTGAAGGATTCGGTGGGGAGTACCAGTCTGTCGCCCGGGGCGTCGTCGAACTGGGAGGAGGTTGCCCACTTCTACGCCGTGGCCGACCGGTTGGAGATGCTGCCCGACCAACTGATGGTCTTGGATCAGCAGCAGACGATCCGAACGACCAGCGGCAACTCTTCGTGGGAGCTGTGTAACGGCGAAATCCGCCATCTGGAGTCGGGTACTTTCCTTTCGCAGAGCGGTGAGTTACGCGTCTCGAAGGAGCAGTGCGACATCATTATCAGCCCCACGATGAAGGGATTGGTATTCTGGGGACCCGATGAGAAAAATCTGGTCATCGACTGGGATACGGACGATAATATTCGCCTGACATTGAGTCAGTCCGACGACTCAGGCTCGCATCAGATACTGGTCACACCTCAGCAGATAACGCTGTCGAAACTCGACAGTGCCGGGCAGGTGCAAAGCTCGACCCGAATTTCGCCCGAGGGGATGAGTGGCAAGTTGAAGCTGTGGAGCGACACCCTGGCCGAGGGGGATATCTATGTCGACGAAAATAACTTTCTGAAACAGAAGAGGGGGTAGCGATGGAGATAAGTGTCAATGACCTCGTCGAACGGGTCAAGATAAACATGGAGGAGCTCACCGATGTGAGCAATGCCTCGGTAAAGTTGGAGGTGGGCATCGATGTCGAGCAGTATATTCGGGCCAAGTTGCCCGATGCGCTGCTGTCGGTGTGGGCTTCGACCCCGGTCGAACTGTTGCCGCAGACCGACTGCGCCTCGTCGCTGCAACCCGAGCGTCAGCCCGACGGCAGTGGCCGGGTGGTGCTGCCCTCGGATGTGTGGCGCATGACCGAGTTTTGCATGGAGGGGTGGCGACAGCCGGTTACCTCGTTTATCGACCACACCTCGCCCGCCTATGAGTTGCAATTCAACCTTTACACCCGCGGCGGCGTGGCAACTCCGGTGTGCGTGCTCTCCAACGTGGGGGGCCAGAAGTGTCTCGACTATTACTCGTTGCCGCCTCGCGTCGAGGCGCATCGGGTGAAGACGGCCCGTTACGTGGCTTATCCGCAGGCCGATGCCGACAAGTACGAGATTGCCGACTCGCTGGTACAGGTGGTTTGTTACACCTGTGCGGCTCTCGTCTACGAGATTCTGGGGCAGCCCGAGCAGGCGGCCGCCATGTTGCGCAGCATCGTCAAGTAGGGCAGGGCGACCGACATCGTGTCGCAGAAACGCTGCCGGCTCTCTGGATAGTCGGCCTCGGGGCAACCACTCCGGGGCCGGCTTGCTGTTTTATCGGGGCACCTTTTCCTGCAACAGTTCGTAGGGAATGTGCCCTATCTGGGCAGCCGTCTCGGAGTATGAGCTGTGTACCGAGCCGAGCACCTGCCGGGTGTGCGAGAGCAGATAGAGTTCGATGAGGGCTTCGCGCATCCCCTCGAGGCTGTTGCGGTCGGCCCGGTGGGGCGAGCAGAATACCCGGTCGCCGAATCGGGCGGTGATGAGGGCCTTATCCTCTTCGGAGTCGGTCGCCAGATAGAAGGTGGTATCGGCGTTACGATCGATCTCCTGCTGCATGCGGTCGACAAAGAGTCGGGTAGGACTTTGGGCGATGGAGATGGCGTTGTCGGTACGACGGATATGCACCCCTATCGTGTGGTCGCCGAATCGGGCCCGGCGCGTCTCAATCTCCTGCTTCAGGAGGGGGTGCGGTTCGAAGAGGGCAAAGCGGTCCCACTCGGTGCGGGGTTCGTAGAAGTAGACAAAGGCGGCGATGTAGACCTTGTGGCCTCGGGCCCACGCCTCGAAATCGAAATGCTCGCGGAAGCGTCGCGACGTATCCATCTCGTACATGCGGCGGTCGAATGCCGGCTGCTGGAACAGGCTGGGAATGAAGAAGTTTTTCCGGCGGGGGCGGTCGTAGCGCAGCAAGTCGAGCCTCGAAGCCCCGGTGACGGTAACCCCCGGCCGATCGATGGGGGCAAACAGTTGGTCGAACCGGCAGTTCAGCCCCGGGTCCTTGAACCACACGATGTGCAACTCGCTGCCACATTGCCGGCTCAGGGCTACGGCCGAGTCGATTGCCTTCATGCGATTGGCCAGTCCGCCTACGGGTACGAGCCATATACTCTCTTTTTTCATAGGGGATAGAACAAAGAATCAGACAAAATTAAAAATTTTTTAAGAATTGAATGGATTGTGTGTTCGGATTTTTTTATAATATTATATTTGTACCCGCTTTGAAAAGTGAGTAATGGAAATCGTAAATAGTCTGAAGAGAAAAGTAGGGAAACCTATTTTGTCTTTTTTCGAGAAGAATATATATACATGGGCATTTTTTATTTTGCTGGTTATTTCGGTTGCCTCGGTTATATGGCTGTTGTACATGCAGGTGGTGAGACCTACCAACATGGTGTCATCGGTACCGAACCATGTAATCAAGACTCTGATTGATGCTATGATTCTCATGTCGCCTCTGTTTGTGTTGAAAAAACGGGGCCTTATTTTTATTGTGCTGGTGTTGGTCGATCTGTTCTGTCTCTCGGCTGTGTGGTACTATCGCAATTATCTCGACATCATACCCTTCTCGTCGTTCCTGTTGGTCGAGAACGTATCACCGTTGCTGCTCGACAGTGCATTGGCATCGGCACGTTGGGTTGACTGGCTGGCCCTGCTTCCTACTGTGTTGACGGCTGTAGTTTATAAATTGTTTCTCCAGAAGCGGGTCTTGGCCGAGCGGAAGCGGCTGTGGTGGCCGATTGCAGCCATTGTGGGAATAGCTGTAGCTTTTTATGCCATGCTTTCGGTGCGTGACATAAAGTCGGGACAGTATACAGCCTTTATCGATCGTTTTATGACCTATCCCAACAATATACTCTATATCGACAATAATGGCTTGTGTGGATATACGCTCTATCAGTTGGTAACCGGGTTGATACCCGAGCCTGAACTGTCGGATGAGGAGCGGGCTAAAATCGACTCTTTTTTCGACGATTATACCTGTTATACAGATAATTTGATTCAAGGAAACAACCGGAAAAATTTGGTCTTGATTATTGTAGAATCTCTCAATTCGTGGGTAATTGGCCAGCAGTTTGGCGGGGTAGAAGTGACTCCCTGTCTTAACCGGATCGCTAACGATAGTAACTCTATCGTAGCTGTGCATGTGTTTCCTCAGGTGAAAGACGGTCGTTCGAGCGACGGGCAGTTTATGTTCAATACCGGTTTGCTCCCCTTGCAGAGTGGAGCAGTGGCCACCCGATATGCCAATCTTGATTACTATTCGATTGCCAAAGCCTTGAAACAGAAAAATTATACAGCTGTGAGTATGACGGTCGATTGCAATAATTATTGGAATCAGGCCGAGGCGAGTGAGGCTTATGGCTATGACCATAATTGGGATCGGCTAAATGGTGCAGAAGTTGTTCCCGACAGTTTGTTGATGGTACGGGCTATTGAGCAGATAAAAACAGAGAAAGTTCCCTTTTTCTATCAACTCATTACGGGGTCTTCGCACAAGCCTTACAATACCCCGACTCGACCTACTGCATTGTCGAATGCTGAAGGTTTCCCGACCGAGGTACGTAACTACATGGAGGTAATGCATTACACCGACCGCTGTATAGGTGCCTTTATCGATTCTCTACGGGTTAACGGATTGTATGAAAATACGGTTATTGCAATCGCCTCGGATCACAATCAGTTGCTCGAGCCCTGTTCTGTACCAGGGTACAACGATATCGAAGTCGCCTTTATAGTGGCCAATGCTGGATTGAAGTATACCCACAAGTCTGTTATGGGGCAGATTGATATTTATCCTACACTGCTCGATGTGATGGGGTGCAACGAGTATCTGTGGAAGGGGCTTGGTCATAGTATTTTACGGTCTTCGGTGTGCAGTGCGGTCGGTTGGAACAAGGCGGTCTATGGCACCCCCGACGATTCATTGGTTCCTCAGCAGATTGAGGCTTGGGACATTTCTAGGCAGATGATAACACGTGGCTATTTTACTATAAAACGATAGTTGGGGGAGCCATATCAATTTTTATTTCACTACATTTGCATCGAATGTGAGTGAATGCCATGCGATTGAACAGAAACTGGTTGTCGGCTTATACCTGGGCGTGCGAGGGACGATACCTGCTCTTCCACCTGCTCGTGGTGCTTTGTTTCGTCTATCCCATCGAGTATCTGCATATCGAGCTGAAGTGCTCGACCATCTTCAATCTGCGCATCCTGTTGCCTCAGGGACGGCCGATAGGCGACACGCTGTTGGCCTTCTTGCCTACGGTGGGCGATGCTTTGGTACTCTCCTTGCCCCTTCTGCTCTTCACCCGCCGCCGGTGGGTGGTCTTTATCCCGCTCTTCCTCTTCGATCTCTTCTGCTTGGCGCAGAGCTGTTATGCCCGGGTCTACGAAGATGTGATGCCCTACTCGTCGTTTCTGCTCTTCGACAACGTGAACGGCGTGCTGCTCAACAGCGTGCGGGGGCTGCTTCGCTGGCGCGATGTCACCCTCTTCGTTCCCACCCTTTTGTTGCTGGCGGCCTATCTGCTCTATTTCGGGAAGCAGCGGTCGTACCCCTCGCCGCGTGTGCGGTGGATAACTGCCGCCGTGTCGCTGGTGATAGCCTTAGCGGCTTACGGTGGACGGTCGTACCAGATTTACCATCGGGCGTCGGCCGACCGCGAATCGCCCTGGACCGCCTTCATCACTCCTTATAATTACCGCGAATACCTCATCTATCACGGGGTAGTGCCTTACACGGGCTATGTGCTGGTGTCGTCGCTGGTACAGTCGGACGAGTTGACGGCCGACGAACGGGCAACCGTCGACAACTACCTGGTCGACATGCCCCGCTATACCGATAACCGTCTGGCCGTGGAGCCGGGGCGCAACCTGATTCTCATCGTCGTCGAATCGATGAACTCGTGGATGCTCGACCGCACGGTAGGCGGGGTGGAGATTATGCCCCGACTGAACCGTCTGTTGAGGCAAGAGGGGACCTTCGCGGCTCTCCATCTGATACCGCAGGTGAAGGATGGCCGTTCGAGCGACGGCCACCTCATGTTCAATACCGGCCTTTTGCCCGTGCGCACGGGAGCTACCGCGGTGCTCTACGGCGATAATCGCTATCCCGCTCTGGGCCATGCCCTGAAGCAGAAGGGGTATCGCACCCTCAATATCGTTTGCGACCGGGCGCAGGACTGGAACCAGGTGGAGACTTCGCCCGCCTATGGGTTCGACACCCTCTACGACAAGAGCGCTTTCGAGTCGAGCGAGATACTCGACGACTCTACCATGCTGGCCCGGGGCCTCGCCATTCTGCGCCAGACACCACAGCCCTTCTTTGCCCAGCTGGTCACCATCTCGACCCACGCCCCCAACGGTGAGCCGGTCGAGCCCACCGCCCTGTCGCAATACCCCACGTCGTCGCACGAACTCATCAACACGATGGAGGCTTTCCATCGGCTCGACCGTCAGTTGGGCCAGTTTATCGACTCGCTGCAGGCTTGCGGACTCTATGACCGTTCGGTCGTGGCTATCGTGTCGGACCACGATGAGCTGGGGCTGAATGTGCTCGAGGGTCGCGCCACCCGTACGCTGGCCGACCGCGAGGTAGCTCTCCTGCTGCTGAACACGCCCTGGACCGTTTCGTACGAGGCGGTGGCCGGGCAGATAGACATCTACCCCACACTGCTCGATGTGATGGGTTGCAACGAATATCCCTGGAAGGGCCTCGGGTACAGCCTGCTGCGTACCCCGGTAAAGAGCGCCGTCTATTGGGACCGCAGCGTGGTGGGCGACACCCGGTCGCCCCTCGTCCCGCGGCAGCGCGAGGCCTGGGACATCTCGAACCTTATCCTCACCGGCCACTATTTCGAGAGCTACTCGATGCGGGCTGATGAGTAAAAAAGAGACAGACTTCCTGGTCGCATCGTTTCTCTGGGACGAAATGGGAATTTAATACCCAGCTGTTTGGCTCTTTGAAAAAAAAATGCGAAATTTGCCCAGCTAAAAAAGATAAAGCAAACATACACAAATAAAAGTGATTACAATGAAGAAAAGTGCACTTCAAACTGCTCGTGCTTCGTATCAGCCCAAGCTGCCCGAAGCCATCAAAAACGGCGTAACCATCGTCGAAGGCAAAGCCACTCAATCGGTGGCCGACCAGGAGGCTATCGCCAAGTTGTTCCCCAACACCTACGGCATGCCCGTGCTTCGTTTCGAAGCCGCTCCCAAGAAAGAGTATCCTGCCATCAACGTGGGTGTAATCCTTTCGGGTGGTCAGGCTCCTGGCGGACACAACGTGATTTCGGGTCTCTTCGACGGACTCAAAGCCATGAACAAGGATAGCCGTCTCTTCGGTTTCCTGTTGGGCCCGGGCGGACTCATCGATCATAAATATATGGAACTCACTGCCGACATCATCGACGACTACCGCAACACGGGTGGTTTCGATATCATCGGTTCGGGTCGTACCAAACTCGAGACGAAAGAGCAATTCGACAGCGGTCTCGAAATCATCAAAGAGTTGGGCATCAAAGCCGTGGTTATCATCGGTGGCGACGACTCCAACACCAACGCCTGCGTATTGGCCGAATACTACAAACAAATCGGTGCCGGTGTACAGGTAATCGGTTGCCCCAAGACCATCGACGGTGACTTGAAGAACGAGATGATCGAGTGCTCCTTCGGTTTCGATACCGCCTGCAAGGTATACTCCGAGGTTATCGGTAACATCCAACGCGACTGCAACTCGGCCAAGAAATACTGGCACTTCATCAAACTGATGGGCCGTTCGGCTTCGCACATCGCTCTGGAGTGCGCTCTGCAAACGCAACCCAACATCTGCTTGATTTCCGAGGAGGTTGAGGCCAAACAGATGACCCTCGACGACATCGTAAACTATATCGCCGATATCGTAGCCGCTCGTGCTGCCAAAGGTTTCAACTTCGGTACGGTGCTGATTCCCGAAGGTCTCATCGAGTTCATCCCCGCCATGAAGCGCCTTATCGCCGAACTCAACGACTTTTTGGCCAAGAATGGTGCCGAGTTTGCCATGATCAAGAAATCGGAGCAAAGAAACTATATTATCAAACACCTCTCGCCCGAAAACTCGACAATCTACGCCAGCCTGCCCGAGGGTGTGGCCCGTCAGCTCACGCTCGACCGCGACCCCCACGGAAACGTACAGGTATCGCTCATCGAGACCGAGAAACTGCTGGGCGAGATGGTAGGCCGTCGCTTGGCCGAGATGAAAGAAGCCGGTAAATATGTAGGCAAATTCGCTACTCAATACCACTTCTTCGGTTACGAAGGCCGTTGCGCCGATCCCTCCAACTTCGACGCCGACTACTGCTACTCGCTGGGTTACACCGCATCGCTGCTCGTAGGCGAAGGCCGCACGGGTTACATGTCGTCGGTACGCAACACCACCAAACCGGCCAGCGAATGGATTGCCGGCGGTGTGCCCGTAACCATGATGATGAACATGGAGCGTCGCCACGGCGAGATGAAACCGGTTATCCAAAAAGCCCTCGTTCACCTCGACGGTGCACCCTTCAAATACTTTGCCGCACATCGCGACGAGTGGGCTATGAACACCTGCTACGTATACCCCGGTCCTATCCAATACTTTGGTCCCACCGAGGTTTGCGACCAGCCCACCAAGACCCTGATGCTCGAGCAAAACGGCAAAATCGACTAATCCCGATTTAGCAAAAGGGCGTCATGCCCGTTATCAATAAACTAATCAAAAAAATCCGCACTTGCGGCTTGCAAAAATCCCCCGACCCGGAGCGTTCCGGGCCGGGGGTATTTTTTGTGTATATATCACTCCGGACTCCACTGCCTGGTCCATTCCGCACTGCGGAGAGTGTGCCATATCGCGCTACGACGCGGTATCCAGGAATACTGGCAAAATTGTTGGCATAGGTAATATCTGCAACAGTTTCCAATGCCTTCTCTTTTCTGGACCCCGCATCGGGGTGCGGGGTGACTTGCCGTGTCATACCGCGACGCGACGCGTCGAGCGGTCATTCCGCACTTGATGCGGAATCCAGAAATATGGACTGAAGGTAATACGATATGGAATATGAAAGAATTGTGTTCTGGAAATTGCGGTATAGTTAATAGAAATTTCTCGTAAGTGTAGCAGAATCTTATAAATAGCTCTTATTTTTTATAATATTGTATTTGTGGCCCCGTTTTATATACAAATACAAAATTTATCTAAACATGAAAATACAGGAGTATCGAAGTCTTGTAGGCATATTCTTGCTGATGGGAATCTTTCGAGTTGATGCCTATGACTTTCAATCGGGAGGGATTTATTACGAGATTAACGGCGAAGAGGTCACGGTCACTCGTGAATCGGCTTTTGAACCGACCTATGAGGGTGATGTGGTAATCCCTTCGATAGTGTCTTACGACGGGGAAAACTATTCGGTAACAAGTATCGGAAACTGGGCCTTTGAAGGTTGTGCGAATCTGAAAAAGTTGACGCTTCCCGAGTCGTTGATAACGATAGGCGATTATTCTTTTAGTGGTTGTAAACGGTTGGGCGAGGTGATATGGAGTGAGCGGATAGAGGTGATTGGTAAATATGCTTTCTCTGGGTGTATCAGTCTGCAATCGATAGTGATACCTGCGTCGGTGAAACGTATCAACGAAGGTGTTTTCAATGGCTGTACCGGACTGGAGTCGGTGGTTATGGGCGATTCAGTAGAGTATGTTGGGTCTTCGGCCTTTTTGAACTGTACGAGTTTAGAGTCTGTTTCACCGGGAGACGCCGTAAACTATATTGGGGAGGGTGCTTTCTCAAGTACCAGTTTGGAGTCGGTGATGATACCCGCGTCGGTGGCAACTATCGAAGCCAATCCCTTCGTGGGTAGCCTTAATCTAAAAGAGATTACGGTCTCGGAAGAGAATCTGGCCTATTCGTCGTTAGACGGTGTACTCTATAACAAGGACAGGACTACGCTTTGTGCATGTCCGGGTGGAAAGAGCTCGATAGAAATTCCCCTGTCGGTGGAGCACATCGGGCCTTCGGCTTTTTGTGCTTGTGCAGGGTTACTCTCGGTGACGATTCCACCGACTGTGGAGAGCATAGAGGCCTCGGCATTCGGCTATTGCAAGGAGTTGACTTCGGTGACCATCGGCAAATCGGTCTCTCGTATCGGTGAGTACGCTTTTGACCGGTGTGATAATTTGCAGGATATATATATTTATGCCGAGCTGCCTCCTGTAATCGATGCTAATACTTTTGAGGATTATGAGGCTACCTTGTATGTGCCTGCCGGCAGTAAAAGTGCATATCAGAAGGCTTCGTATTGGAGTAATTTTACGAACATCATGGAGTCGCCAACCGGCGTGGAATCGGTCGATAACAACGATATGCGCGTCTATGCCGCAGGTCATACCCTGTATGTAGAGCATGTCGATGAGGCTTATCGGGTCTATACGGCCATGGGGCAGTTGGTTTATGCGGGCGACGAATCTACGGTATTGTTGCCGGGTGCAGGCCTCTATATCGTATGTGCGGGCAATCGGTCGCAGAAGGTTTGGGTGAAGTAAATAGGAATCTATTCGATACGATTGGGCGGCAGGGAGTATTACTCTGCCGCCTTTTTTGTGCCAGGCGGCATTCCACACTTGATGCGGAGAGTGTGTCATTCCGCACTGTGATGCGGAATCCAGTAAATACCCGGGTGGGGCTTTACTCGGGGGACTTTGTTCGTGCCTGCCCCGGCATTTTGGGAATATCGATAGAAACCATTTACATCTCATTGTGGGAAGAATGAAAAAACGCTCCTGATAGATCTGTTTTAGTGAATTATGCCTTAATTTTGCAAATAAATTTATAAAAGCGTATTACTCGATTCAAGAGGGTAAAATGTTCCCTACGCTTTCGTTTTTTAACGTCTACCCCAGGGGGCAGGGAGACAAAAAATATGATGCTATGAAATCTTATTTACCTGGGTGGCTTTTGTTCATGGTTGCTTTATTGGGTATATTCTCGGCAAGTGCATATGATTTTCAAGTGGGAGGAATTTATTACAACCTAAATGGCGAGGAGGTTACGGTTACCAATGAATTAGGTAATTCTACGAGTCACTCTTATTCGGGCGATGTGGTTATTCCTTCTACGGTTACTTATGATGGTAATATCTATCTGGTGACGAGTATCGAATGGGGTGCTTTCTCGGGTTGTTGGGGCTTGCACTCGGTCACGATAGGCAATTCAGTAAAGAGCATCGGATTGGACGCTTTCTCGGATTGTACGAGCTTGCACTCGGTCACGATAGGCAAGTCGGTGACGAATATCGGAACTGCTTTCGAGGGTTGTACGAGTTTGACCTCGGTTATTTGGAATGCTCGAGCTTGTAGTGATGTAGCCTCTATTAATAATAGACTTTTTGAAGACAGTAGTAATACTATAACGGACTTTACCTTTGGTGACGAGGTTGAGTTGATACCCGATAGACTTTGTGCAGGATTGAGCCGTCTGACTTCGATCACAATTCCCGATTCGGTGAAGAGTATAGGAGAGAGCACTTTCTTGGGTTGTACGGGTTTGACCACAGTCACGCTACCCGAGTCGTTGACAAGTATTGGCAACTATGCATTCTCGGGTTGTACGGATTTGACTGCAATCACGCTACCCGAGTCGTTGACGAGAATTGGTTACACGGCATTCGAGGGTTGTACGAGCTTGACTTCGATTACGATTCCCATTTCGGTGAAGAGAATCGGTTACACGGCATTCATGAATTGTACGGGCTTGACCTCGGTCATTTGGAATGCTCGAAATTGTAGTATTGAAAATGTTAGCTCCTATATGTTTGCTAACGATAGTGGAATAACAGACTTTATCTTTGGCGACAAGGTGGGGCGGATACCCGATAAACTTTGTGCAGGATTGAGCGGATTGACCTCAATCACAATTCCCGATTCGGTGACGAGTATTGGAGAGAGTGCTTTTTGGGGTTGTAGTGGCATGAGTTCGGTCACGATAGGTAAATCGGTGACGAGTATCGGAGAAAGTGCTTTTGCCGGGTGTAATCGGCTGGGGTCGGTAACGATTCATGCGGAGACGCCGCCCGAGATTTGGTTGAATACCTTCGATGACTATGGTGTGTCGCTCTATGTACCGGTCGGGTGTAAGTCGAAATATCAGGCAGCCGAGTACTGGCGTAATTTTATCGATATTCAGGAAATGGAAGTAGCCCGGTATACGGTCGAGGTCTATTCGTCAGATGAGACAATGGGTACAGTCATGGGTGGTGGTGAATATGCCGAAGGTACCGTGGCTACTCTTGCGGCTGTACCGGCCAGCGGCTATTACTTTGTTGCATGGAGCGATGGTAATACGGAGAATCCCCGCCAAATCACTGTGACCGAAGATGTGTCGCTCTCGGCCGAGTTCTCGGACTTGGCTCGGTTGACAGTCCGTTCAATCGACGATACGATGGGTGGTGTGACAGCCATATTGATGGCGACTCCCAAGGAGGGATACCGTTTTTCCCGGTGGAGCGACGGGAATACCGAGAATCCGCGCACGGTCGTTGTCACCAAGTTGGTCGACTTGGTGGCTGAGTTTGTTTCGAGTAGTGGAATAGAAACACAGACGGATAAAGGTATGCTCATCTATGTGAAGAATCGCACGCTGTATGTAGAGAATGTAGAAGGGGACTATCGTGTCTATACGACCACTGGTCAGTTGGTTTATGCGGGGCACGCCACAACCGTATCACTTGCCGATGCGGGAGTCTATGTGGTGTGCACGAGCGATAGTTCACAAAAAGTAGTGGTGAAATAATTGACTATATTTCCTTTTGGTTAGATAGGCGACAGGTGATTATACTCTGCCGCCTTTTTTGTGTCGGGCGGCATTTTACACTCGACGCGGAGAGCCTGTCATTCCGCACTGTGATGCGGAATCCTGTAAATACCCGGGCGAGCATTTACAGGTGGAGGAATATTCTTTATCGCCCCCACACTCTAGACCCCGCATCGGGTGCGGGGTGACCCGCTGTGTCATACCGCGCTACGACGCGGTATCCAGGAATACGGGCAAAATTGTTGGCATAGGTAATACCTGCAACAGTTTCCAACGCCTTCTCTTTTCTGGACCCCGCATCGGGGTGCGGGGTGACTTGCCGTGTCATACCGCGCTACGACGCGGTATCCAGGAATACGGGCAAAATTGTCGGCATAGGTAATACCCGCAACAGTTTCCAACGCCTTCCCTTTTCTGGACCCCGCATCGAGGTGCGGGGTGACGGGAAACCATAAAAAACACCCCGGCACTCGGGGGAGGCCGGGGTGGTGAGGTATGCGCGGCAGATGCCGCGTGTGGGTATTATTTGCTCTCGATTACAAGAGTAGCTTTCTTCAGTCCTTTGGCGGTAGCCTCGAGGGTGATTTTGCCCGGCTCTTCGGTCGAAGCGACGATGGCAGTCATCATGCCCGAGAATACCTTCATGCGGGGCTCCTGGAACGACTCGAGCGAGGTGGGGTCGCCGTTGGCACCGGCACGGTAGTAGCCTTTGCCTTTCACCTTGAACGAGATTTGGTTCGAGGCATTGGGGCAGAGGTTGCCCTCCTTGTCGACTACCTTGACGGTGACGAACGAGAGGTCGCGGCCGTCGGCGGCAATGGTCGAGCGGTCGGCAGTGAGTTCGATGCGGTAGGGCTTGCCGGCCGTCTTCATCTCCTTCTCGGCCACGGCGTTGCCCTGCTCGTCATAGGCTACCACCTTGACGGTACCCGGTTCGTAGCGGGTATCCATCCACATGAGGCGGTAGCGTTGCTGGCGCTTGAACTGGGCGGTCGAGATGGAGTCGCCGCTGTTGTGCACGGTCACCGAGAGATCTTTGGTGCGCTTGCCCTGGCTCTTGCCGTTGATGAAGAGCTCGGCGGTGGGGTAGTTGGTATAGACGAAGACGGGGGTTACCTCACCTTCGCGGCCCTCCCAGTTCCAGTGGGGCAGGATGTGCAGCGTCTCGGCCTCGGGGTTCCAGTGGCTGCGGTAGAGGTAGTAGCGGTCTTTGGGGATACCGGCCAGGTCGATGATGCCGAAGAGCGACGAGTGGCTGGGCCAATCGGAGTAGTAGGGGGTGGGCTCGCCCAGGTAGTCGAAGCCGGTCCATACGAACTCGCCCATGCAGTAGGCCAGGTCGTCGTGCTGGATGAAGTCGTCTTCGGGCAGGTTGGACCATCCGCAGTGCTCCACGTCGTAGGAGGAGGACTGGTGGTCGGGGTATTTGGGCATGGAGCGACGCTCTACGGGGAACTTGTAGACCCCGCGCGAGCTGATGGTCGATGCCGTTTCACTGCCCAGAATGATGCCTTGGGGCAGTTTCTTCTGGCTCTCGATATACTTGAAGGGGCGGTAGTTGAAGCCCGGCACGTCGAGCACGGCAGCCATGTTGTTGTTCACTACGGCGTCGGGGGCATCCATACCCTGCGTAACGGGACGGGTGGGGTCCTCGCGGTGGCAGATGTTCTGCAGCCACAGGGTGAGTTTGGGGCCCTGGTCGCCCGACCACTGGTCGGGTACCTCGTTGCCGATGCACCACATCACCACGCTGGGGTTGTTGCGGTAGTGGCGCACGAGGTTGACGATGTCCTTCTCGGCCCACTCCTTAAATACGAGGTGGTAACCGTTCTGTACCTTGGCGGTGGCCCACTCGTCGAACGACTCGGCCATCACCATCATACCCATTTCGTCGCAGAGGCGCACCAGCTCGGGGGCGGGCATGTTGTGCGAGGTACGTATGGCGTTGCAGCCCATATTCTTGAGGATGCGGATTTGGCGGCGGATACCGGCCTCGTTGGCGATACCGCCCAACGGGCCCAGGTCGTGGTGATTGCACACCCCTTTGAACTTCAGCGGTTTGCCGTTAAGGAAGAAGCCTTCGCCCTGGCGCACCTCGATGGTGCGGATACCGAAGGTGGTGGTATATTCGTCTTTCAGTTCGTTGCCCTCATAGACCTTCGATACCGAGGTGTAGAGGTTGGGTGTCTCGGGACTCCACACGGCAGGATTTTCAACGACAAACTCCTGCTCGAAGGTGTTGTGGTCGAAGTCGTTGCCGCGCATGCGCTCGGTCATCAGGGTCTTGCCGCTGGGGTCGACAATCGAGGTCTCGATCACATAGTCGCTCATCGATTTCCCCTGGGGCATCTCCCACGAAGTTTTCTGCTCGACCTTGGCATAGCGGTCGTTCAGGTCGGTGGTGACGATTTGCGTACCCCACACCGGCACATGAGCCTCGTCGGTCACCAGCAGATGCACGTTGCGGTAGAGGCCGGCTCCGGGATACCAGCGCGAGCTCTCGGTGAAGTTCTCGAGCCGTACGGCCAGCGTGTTGCTCTCGCCCGGGCGCAGGTAGGGCGTGGCGTCGAAAAAGAAGGTGTTGTATCCGTTGGGCCAGTAGCAAGCCTCCTGTCCGTTGACGTAGACCCGGGCGTGGCTCATGGCGCCGTCGAATACCAGCGTATACTTTTTGCCCTCGATCGATTGGGGCACGTCGAACGAACGGCGGTACCAGCCGGTACCCACGAAGGGCAGACCGCCCGTGCGGCCGGCATGCTCCATGGCCTCTTTCTGGCCGTCCTGGACGATAGCCGTGTTCTGCTTGTCGTTATTGATACTGAAGGGTCCGTAGATGGCCCAGTCGTGGGGAATGCGGACCGACTGCCATTGCGAGTCGTCGAATTGCGCATCCTTGAATTGCGCGTTGTCTTCGCGGGTGAATTTCCACCCCTTCTCCAGCAGCGTCTCGGTGCGTACCTGTGTTTGTGCCGAAAGCCACAGCGGCAGGGCCAACAGCACCAGTAGTGTGAATCGTAGTTTCATAGATTTTTTATTGAGTGTTATAATGATGTCATGAGTTGAGATTCCGTATATTTCTGTTCTATTTTGTTTAAGATATTCCGTACATCCACTTCATACGGGGTGAACTCCTTTATGTTGGATTCTTTTATCCATAATTGCCCTTCCCCCGTGTTGCCCCGGTGTTGCCCTTTCGAGTAATGAGGATTGTTCACGACGTCGGCATTGGATAGTACCCAATATATGATTCGGTCTTTCCAAACCCCAATCCATACGAAAACATGGCAGCACTTCGGTTTCAGCTGTTGAAAATTCATATCAAAGCCAAAGGGGCTGCCGTAGCTCAAGGCTTTCATAATGAGGGTCTCTTTGCTTCCTCTTTTTACAGCTCTCGATGCCTTTACTTCTATTTTTATTCCGTGGTACCAAAAATCATATTCTCCCGAGTAGCCCGGATCCAATAGTGTAGAGGGGCGTTGCAATTCGGGTACAACTTCATTTAAATGACGTTGTGCCCAATTCTCTCCGAATGTGCGAGGTGCCGTAATTTCAAAGATATACAAATATTTGTTCCGATTCAAATAGGAGGAGCGAATATTGTAATAATCTTGTATGGAAATTATTTTATGGGCAATAAGATGAGAGAGGATATATTCGAATTTATTGAACGGATATATGGAGTGCAGTTTGTCCAGAACATCGTCTGACAATCTGTTTTGTTCTTCCTGCGGTAATTGTGGTATTAGCTTTTTTAGTTCTATCAGTAGATTATCCATATAGAAATTTCGTTATGTAGTTTCTTTCTTCTTGCGATATATCAAAGAGGAAATATATAAAGTCTTCAATTTCTTGTCGAGCCGATGTGTTCCCGCACAATATCTCGTCGACCTGCGTACAAAGGAATCGGTCCTCTTCGGGTGTGAGTTTGGGGAAAGGTAGTTTCGAGAGATTCCCCTTTAAGATTTTTATGTCGTTGAACTGAATCTGATAGATAAACTGGTATAGTTCGGAGTTCAGGAATGCCAATACGCTTTTTATGGAAAGCGTATCGACCGACGGAATCAGCAGGTTGGCACTATTGAGAAAGAGTCGGCCTTGGTCGTCATAGGCAAATATCAACTTTTTGGAAATAAACTTGTATGCCAGTTTTTGGGGAGCTCGGTATAAGGCGTCTTTTGCACATTGTTGCAACTGGTTTCTATCGTAGAGGATAAAGTATTTGTTCTCTTTCAGCGTGTACGGCTCTATCTCTTTCCCGGTATAAATTTTTTCGAGCGAGGGGGCCGGCTCTGTTTTCAATTTACTCTTATTGTCGCCGGTTACGATACCCAAAGCCCACATGCTGTGAGTGAGGTCGTCGTGCCGTTTTTGTTCGAGTTTCCCCAGAATGGCAGCCTCGTATGAGGTGGTAACAGGGATAGCCATGGATTTATCGGTCTGGTTGAACCGGAAAGAGACTGTATAGGAATTATTCTCTTTGCACACGGTATACTGTTGCATCGATGATGACGGCGTCTCTTTCGACAGCTTTATCTCGAAGAAGTCGGTGTATACTCCGTTGAATTTACGATTATGAATCTGTATTTCCCGTATGGCCGTATTTTTGCAGATGAAACTGCGTATGTCGTTGTGGGTTGATATGTTGAGTATCGAAATAGGTAACAGGAATTTGAGAGTTCCCTTCTTTTTCAAGAGCGAATAACTTTTTTCCAGGAACAGCGAGGCTCTCTCCTTCGACGATATGTGTTCCGAAGGGTAGATATTTTGGCGAGTTCCTCCCCATGGCGGATTGGTATAGATATAGTCGAATGTGGTAGACAGTATCTCTTTTGTTGTTTGAGGGGTCTCTATGGTAATGCCTTGCAGGAAATCGAAACAAAAGATACGGGGCGAGAAGGTGTTGTGGGGATAGCGAATGAGGAGATTGGTTTTTGCTATCATTACGGCCAAGGGATCGATGTCGATTCCGTATAAGTTCTCGGGATTTGATGCTGCTATTTGGGTCAGGAAGGCCCCGCTTCCGCAACAGGGATCTAAAAAGCGTTTGTCATTCGACAGGCAAATATCGCTTGTCATGTCCGATACGATATGCTCGAGCGTATAATATTTACCGCTTTTGTTTCGCTCTCCTTCAGGTGTCATGGCCTGATAGATATAGCCTAAAATATCCTTCTCGATGGTAAGAATCTCTTTCGATTCTATTTCGGGAATGTATTGGTATCGATTGTATTCGGCAAAAGTCTGTTGCACATGTTTTTTGTCGATGAGCCCAAAGATGGATAATCTGTAAACGCACAACGAATAGATAATGTCGTCGATGCGATAAGGGAGTGACAGGAGGTGTGATATATAGTCTTCGAGATGATATTCGGGCAGATAAGAGGTAGGTAAAACAAGTTTTCTCGACCGGCTTTTATTGGCTCGGCTGAGTAACTTGTTTGATTTGTCGACATGCAATTTTTGCCAGTTCCGTAAAGTAGCGTTAGATACTTCTTCTCTCATTCTAAAGATTGAAAATTCTTATTCGAAATACTCGTCGTCCTCCTCTTCGTCGGGGATGTGCACGATGAAGGTGGCGGCCCCTATCGACACCACGTCACCATCGTGAAGCAGGGCCCGCTCGCGGTCGCCCAGCAGGGTGTTGCGCAGGAAGGTGCCGGTAAGGCTGGGGTTGTCGCGCAGGGTGAGTTGCGGATGGCCCCCCTTCTCCTTGACGTGGATGATGCAGTGGCGGCGGTCCATGCTCATGTCGGTGGTTTCGATGGCGATGTCGACTTCGGTCCCCTTCGAGGCGCGGCCGATGAGGTTGTCGCCCGGGTGCAGCGGAAACTCCTGCCGGTAGCCGAAGGCATTCTCGAGCACGGTGATGTAGCCGTGCGAGGTATCGAGTCTGCCCCCTTCGGCACTCTCTATCTCGTCGAGGGTCATCACGAAGCGCTTGCGGCAGTTCGGGCAGATGAACGAGATGTTGCACGTGGCATCGTAGCGCGACTCGTCGAAGGTGAAGGCTTTATCGCATTTTGGGCAAATGACCTGTTTCATGGGCGGCAACTGTTATTTGGCTTGGTTGAAGTAGTAGTCGAGCACATCTTTGGCGGCCATGAACGAGCTCTGCTCGTTGTTCAGCACCTTGGCCTGTTTCTCCTCGAGCATCTTCTCGATTTGCGGGTTACGGTAGAAATGGTCGCGCAACTGTTCGTTGATGGTTTCGAACATCCAGTATTTGGCCTGCTCCTGACGCTTGTAGTCGAAGTAGCCGTTTTTCTTGACGAAGGCCACGTAGTTGTCGATCATCTCCCACACCTCGGCGATGCCTATCTCGTAGTAGCCCGAGTAGGTGAGCACCTGGGGCGTCCAGCCCGAAGGCGTGGGGGGGAACAGGTGCAGGGCGTTACGGAATTGCGCCTGGGCCAGCTTGGCCTTCTCGATGTTGTTGCCGTCGGCCTTGTTGATGACGATACCGTCGGCCATCTCCATGATGCCGCGTTTGATGCCCTGCAGCTCGTCGCCGGTACCGGCCAGCTGGATGAGTAGGAAGAAGTCGACCATCGAGTGTACGGCCGTCTCCGACTGGCCCACACCTACGGTCTCGACAAAGATGTTGTTGTAGCCGGCGGCTTCGCACAGTACGATGGTCTCGCGGGTCTTGCGGGCTACACCACCCAGCGAGCCGGCCGAGGGGGAAGGCCGTATGAAGGCATTGGGATGAACCGAGAGCTTCTCCATGCGGGTCTTGTCGCCCAGAATACTCCCCTTGGAGCGCTCGCTGCTGGGGTCGATGGCCAGCACGGCCAGTTTGCCGCCCCGCTTGAGCACGTGGAGGCCGAAGGCGTCGATCGAGGTGCTTTTGCCCGCACCCGGCACACCGGTGATACCCACCCGCACCGAGTCGCAGGCGTGGGGCAGACACTTCTCGATTACCTCCTGGGCGATGGCCTGGTGTTCGTAGCGGTTGCTCTCGACCAGTGTGACGGCCTGGCTCAGGATACTCGTGTCGCCTTTGATGATGCCCTCTACATATTCGGCCGCGGTGAAGGAGCGGCGACGGGCTGTCCGCATTTTTTTCAGATAGGGATTGACCGTGGGCGGTTGTTCAATGCCTTTGTTTACGGCAAGGCCGGCATATTGTGCGTCGTTCTCGGGATGTTCCATAATTTTTTTCTGTGTTAAGAGGTTATTCAAAAGAGCCTAATACCCGTATGGGTACCGACGGACGACTGGGGTCGTCGGTGATGAGCATAACCCGGCAGTTCAGCAGGTTGGTGCGGGCCAGCGAGGGATCGACCACGATAGTCAGCTCGGCCGACTTCCCGGGGTTGATCGTGTGTCGTTTCAGTTTTACTTGCAAGGGCCGGTTTTCGTTGGTCACCTTGTGTATGGTCAGTTTCGATTCCCCGTTGTTGGTAATCGTCAGGGTTTGCTTTTGGGGTTTGTTCCCTTTGATGATGCCGAAGTCGACCACCTCGGTCGAGAGGGTGGCATGGCCGGCTTGCTGCCGCTCTTCGGCTGTCCATGACCCGAAGTCGTCGAGCAGGTTGGCCGATACGGTGATGGTGTTGAATGTGCTCTCGGTGTCGCTTTCGAATCCCAGTTTGAATTCATCGCGACGGAATCCCCAGTCGTCGATGGCATCGGGGTCGTAGCTTATCTTGATAATTCCCTCTTCGTCGGGGTGGAGTATGGCTGGAATCATCTCGACCGTGATATGCGAGGGTACCTGCTTGAAGATGGGAATCAGGTCGCTCTTCCCTTCGTTGCGCACAAAGAGCTGGCCTGTTTTGAGGTGCCCCTTGGGTACGTCGAAGAGTGGCATGTGCAGGCTGCGTAGCGACAGGTCGCCTATGCGGTAGGGGTTGGCTGCCCGGCGCGATTTGGACCCGATGACTACCCCCGTGATGCGCAGGGTCTCACGGTCGGTCGAGGCGTTGGTCGTGACGTAGACCGGTTTGGAGAATCGGCCCGGACGCCCTTTGGGGTTATAGGTCACCTTGATGACACCCGAATCGTTGGGGGCCACAGGTTCTCGGGTGTATTGCGAGGCAGTACAACCACAAGTCGTGCGCACGTTGGTCACCACCAGCGGCTCGTTGCCCGAGTTGACAAACCGGAAGACGTGTGTCACCCGGCCGGTCTCCTCCTCGAAGGTGCCGAAGTCGTGCTCCTTTTCGTCGAACGTGATGCGCGGCTGGGCCAGGGCCGTAGCCAGCAGTGAGCCGAAACAGAGGGCTAAGAGAGTACGTTTCATAATCACTTCTTTTTAGAGACAACAACCCCCTCGACAATAAGTTTTACAGCCGCTTTGCTGGCATTGGTGTAGACCTTGATCTCTTTGCGGAATGGCCCGGGTCGCCCTGCAGGGTCGAACTGGACATCGATAGAGCCTTTGCCGTTGGGGGCAATGGGTTCTTTGGTGAAGCGCGAGGCGGTACAGCCGCAGAGGCTGCGGGTGTCGACGATGATGAGCGGGGCGTTGCCCGTGTTGGTAAACTCGAACGTGTGGGTCACTTTGCCCTTCGATTCCTGGATGTAGCCGAAATCGTAGCGGGGGGACTCAAACGTAATCTTGGCCTTCCCGTTGCCGGCATGGAGCGACAGGGTAAACAAAATGGCCAGCAGCAGACACAACTCTTTTTTCATCTTCGTATTGGTTTTTCTACTCTTTGCAAATGTAGGGAATTTAGACGGGAATATAAACAGGAAGACGCGAATTTGTTTACTCGTTGTACCTCGAATTTGGGGCGGACGATTGGGGTGGATACTCTCGGGCCCGACGGTCGGGAACGTGCTGCCGCTCCTCATGTCGGGGAATCGGTCGGGGTCTCCCGCCTGTCGTTGCTGTCATTGAGCTATAAACTTTATCGTCAGATAGTTTGGCAATTTTAAAATATTTTATATATTCGCAGAATATACACTGTCATCTAATGCTGCAATTATGGGACTGTTCGATATTTTCAAGAAAGATAGAGGTTACGATATTCACTCGCTCGAATTTTGCGAAGTGGGGAAAGACGGCAAGCGCGAAACTTTACCCAGCCTCAAACATTATACCGACTCGCGTTATATCATGCCGGTGGTGAAGATGACGTCGCGTATCGACCGCACTGTCAAGATGAAAGTACGTATCACCGAGCCCAATTCCAAGGTCCATGTGTATGATTTTGACGCACCGTTGACTCCGGCCGAAAACATATCGGCGCAACTCCCGTGGTGGGGCTCGGAGAAACGAGACTATTTCACCACGGTGGGCACATGGCAATTCGATATTCTCGATGAGGACGACCGAGTGGTCATAGGCGCCCCGCTCGAGATCGCTTCATTAGATGACATTTGGGAGGACACGGGGTGGATTCATGTGATTTCGCATCTCGAATTTCGCAATATCGACTACCACAACAACGCAATCGACGACTGGGGAACGAAGAGCTTTGTAGAGCCCCAGTATATACAGATGCGGTGTGGATACACTTGCTATTCGAAAGTGGAGCGGAAAGTCTCCTATCATGTGGAAATCGTGCATGAGCAGACGGGTCGAACCAAAAGCTTTGATTACACGGCCACGCTTGACCCCCGGGACGGTACCCATTGGCTGCAAATGTGCGGGTGGGGCTCGCAATCGGGCACATCTTACTCGCCGGGGAGTTATATCTATACCCTTTCCTACAAGGGGAAGCGGTTGGCAAGCGGCCGCTTCGAAGTGGCGAAATCGCCCCGTCAACGTGGCTGGATCGAGCCCGAGGCTTTGGTTCTTTATTTCTATAACACCGACGACGAGTTAAGGAAATGGCAGCTGCAAAGTGCATCGACTATTGTTGTAGGGAAGCCTGTCGAGCAGCAATCATTCAAGGGAGACAGCTATACGAGTTTGATTGCCGGTTTCCAGTGGAAGTCTCTTGAAGGGAATCACCCTTTGAAGCTGACATTCAAATTTTACTATAATGGTAATTTGCTGTACACTTGGGTCTCAAACGGAGAGACCATAGGGCGTTCCCTGCAAAAAATCATGTATTCGGGTGTGATATATCGTACTTCTTCATCTACGTTCCCGGCCGGGTGTTATCAAGTGAAGGTGTATCTCGAAACCCAAGAACTCGCCGAGCATTTTGTGATGGAGCGCACTATCGATGTTTATTGACCTCGTCGGTTCCCGACAGTCGAACGGGGTTGTCCCCCGGTGGTTTGTTTTTATGGTATTTATAATTTGTCTATTATTCTTGTTCAATTTTTATGGGACTATTTGATTTTTTCAAGAAAGATAGAGGTTACGATATTCACTCGCTCGAATTTTGCGAGGTGGGCAAGGATGGGAAGAAGGAGACCCGGCCGGGCCTGCGGCTGTACGACGATGCCCGCTATGTGATGCCCGTGGTGCGAATGACCTCGCGCGTAGAGCGCACGGTGCAGATGACGGTGCGCATTACCAATCCCGAGGGGGTGGTGCGTACGTATACTTTGGACGCCCCCTTGCGCCCCTTTGAAAACCAGGAGGCTCATCTGTCGTGGTGGGGGTCGGAGAGCCGTACCGCTTTTTCCAAAACGGGCATCTGGCGGTTTGAGGTGCTGGACGAAAACGACGAGGTGGTAATCGAGGCTCCGCTCGAAATCGCCTCGCTGGACAGCCTTTGGGAGGAGAAGGGGTGGATTCATGTGACTACACATCTCGAATTTCGCAATATCGATTACAGCGGCAACGCAATCGACGACTGGGGAACGAAGAGTTTTGTAGAGCCCCAGTATATACAGATGCGGTGTGGATACACTTGCTATTCGAAAGTGGAGCGGAAAGTTACCTATCATGTGGAAATCGAGCATGAGCAGACGGGTCGAACCAAAAGCTTTGATTACACGGCCACGCTCGACCCCCGTGGCGGGTGGTTGCAGATGTGCGGTTGGGGCTCGCAATCGGGCACATCCTACTCGCCGGGGAGTTATATCTATACCCTTTCCTACAAGGGGAAGCGGTTGGCAAGCGGCCGCTTCGAAGTGGCGAAATCGCCCCGCCAGCAGGGTTGGATCGAACCCGAGGCTCTGGTTCTCTATTTCTATAATACCGACGACGAATTGAAATTGTGGGTAGCTTATGATTGTGGCATGAATTTGGATTTGGCCAAAGGCGAACTGATTAAGCAGCAGACATTCAAGGCCAATGCGTATAAAAAAGCCGTAGCCGGTTTTCAATGGCGCTCTCTTGAAAAGGGGCATCGGCTGAAACTGACATTCAAGTTTTATATGGATGGCCGACTGGTCTATTCCAATTCTTCACATGTGGTCACTCATGATCCCGACCTGACCAAACAAGATATTTTTGAACAGGATTTCGAGGTCTCCGGGTCCATGCGGCTGGAAGACTCTAATGGAGAGTTGCACCCTTTCCCGGCCGGACGTTATCAAGTGAAGGTGTACCTCGAAACCCGGGAGCTCGCCGAGCATTTGGTCATGCAACAGACCATCGATTTGATGAAATAGGTCGAAAAAGGGTGACTCGGGTAAGAGCGGATCCCATGGATTATTTGTTGCTTTTGTATATTCGCATAATCACTCATTAACCTCATCTAATAAGACTTATGGGACTGTTTGATTTTTTCAAGAGAGACCGGGGCTATAAAGTCCATGCGCTCAATTTTTGTGAGGTGGGAAAAGACGGTAAACGGGATTCCCGTCCGGAGAATAGGCTTTATAACAACGCTCGCTATGTGATGCCCGTGGCGAGGATAACCTCGCGTATCGAGCGCAAGGTTACGATGACGGTGCGCATGACGGCTCCCGATGGCAAGGTGAACAGCTATGATTTCGAGGCGCCCTTGCAGATTTGTGAGAACCGGCTGGCCAATCTGCCGGCCTGGGGGTCGGAAGAGGGAACCGCTTTTAAAACCGTGGGCTGGTGGGAATATGAGCTTTTAGATAAGAAAGGAGAACTTATAATTAGTTCCCGGCTCCACATTGTCCCGGTCGAAGAACTTTGGGACGAGCAGGGGTGGATTCGCATCGAGTCGGATTTCCAGTTTCGCAACAACGACAGCGAACAGACGGTAATCGACGACTGGGGCACCGGGAGTTTTGTCTCTCCCCGCTATATGGCGATGCGTTGCCGATATTCCAGCCTGTCGGATGTCGAGCGCGAGATTACATATGATGTCGAAATCAGAAACGAGCAGACGGGCAAGACGAGCCGATTTGACCACACGGTGACCCTCGACCCGGCCGGAGGCTGGTTGCAGATGTGCGGCTGGGGCAGCGATTCGGGCAACTCCTACGACCCGGGACGTTACACCTATCTGCTTTGTTACAAGGGGCGGCAGGTGGGCAGCGGGCAGTTCGAGGTCGAAAAGTCGCCCATGCAGCGTGGCTGGATTGAGCCGGTGGCTCTGGTGTTCTACTTCTACAACGACGAGAAGGAGATGACAGACTGGGTTGCTTACGATTGCGGACTCTCTCTCCTCGAAGGGGGGGTGGCCCGACAACTCCAGTTCAGGGCCAATGCCTGTAAGTACATGATTGCCGGATTTCAGTGGCGCTCTCTCGAGGCGGGTCACCCCTTGAAACTGACCTTCCGGTTCTATCTGGACGGCAATCTCATATACTCCTGTTCCAGAGACCGGGAGACCGAGCCTTTCGACCCGCAGAGCCTCTTCTATAAAGATTTCGAGATTTCGGGAACCTTTTGGTACGAGCGTTCCGACGGCTCCGTCGACACATTCCGGGCCGGGCGTTATCAGGTGAATCTCTATCTCGAGACCGATGAGCTGCACGAGCATCTTGTGATGCAGCGCACGCTCGAGTTGCGGTGAGATGGACTCTCGACAGATTTTTGTAGGATTGACGGTGTGAAATTTGTTTCGGTTCCCCGATAATACTATCTTTGTTATTAAAATTAAAAAATCGTTTATCCGTAGAATCATGAGAAAAGAATCCTATACGCCGGCACCGCTCGATACTTCGGGCGAGGTGCTGCCCGAGGCGTTGACTCCGTTGGTCGAAGCTTTGGCAAAAAATGTGCATGAGGTGTGGGCCCAGTCGCGCCTGGCCGAAGGGTGGCGCTATGGTGAGCGCCGGGACAACGTGGCGAAGACACACCCCTGCCTGGTGCCTTATGAAGAACTGCCCGAAATCGAGAAAGCATATGACCGAAATACAGCCCTGGGTACCTTGCGGTTTATCCAAGCGGCGGGGTTTGAAATCGTAAAACGGAAATGAAACGGTTGAAGGAGCTTTTCAGATACCCGGTAATCGGTATCGACCGCATCTTGTCGTCGGGCATTCGGTGGCAGTTGCTGTTTTTGGCGGTAGTCATTGTCTTTTTTATACTGCTGTTTATCGTTATCGAGTGGGCCACCGGCAGTACGCTCACCATCAAGGAGAACGAGCCGCGCAACATTCTGCTCGATGTCTATTACCATTTTGCCGACCCGGGCAACCAGTATGTGGTTGAAGGGTTTGGCAATCGCTTGTTGGCTTTGTTTGTTTCAATTACAGGTTCTGTGTTAATGGGCGGGTTACTCATTTCGATTTTCTCGAACATCATCGACCGCCGGGTAGAGCGTGCCCGTGAGGGACAGATAAGTTACAACTTCAAGCACCATTATGTGATTATCGGGTTCAACAAGATGGCTATCGGATTTATCAAGCAACTGTATCGAAAGGCGGAAAGTGACGATCGAGTTAAAGATATTCCTTATCTGTTTGTAATCCAGACTACCTGCAATGTTGAGACCGTGCGCCACGAACTATTGTCGAAACTTGATGCCGAGATAGACCGTCGCACCATCATCTTGCACGGTGGGCGCGATTCGCGTGAAGATTTGGAGCGTTTGCGGTTGCCCTATTGTCAGGAGATTTTTCTCTTGGGCGAGGAGGGCGAGACTGACCATGATTCGGTTAATATTGAAAGTGTAAAACTCATTAACCAGATTTTGGGAGAGAGCAAGAGAGGAAAAATTTCTCATAGGGATAAACTCGAAATAAGTATAGATGATCAATTACGGGGAAATTATAAAAAGTGTAATGTGCTTCTTGAGAATCAGTTTACCGTTTCTATATTTGAGCGATTTGATGTAGAGTCTATTTTAGCTCTTTGGGGAGCGAAGCCCTCTGATGAGGTAGATAAAAGACAAGAAGGCTGGTCAAAACTTTTACAAGAATATTCATTTAATGGCCAGCCCGATAGACATATCGATTTCATACCGTTTAATTTTTATGAAATGTGGGCTGAGAAAGTGTTGGTATGGAGTGGGTATAATTCGCATAGCGATGATAGAACCTCCATTGTCTATACTCCGCTCGATGGCGAGGGCATTGACTACGAGAGCGACCGTTACGTACATCTGGTCGTTGTGGGGATGACTTGTATGGGAATTGCTCTGGCCATGAAGGCGGCCCACATAGCTCACTACCCCAACTTTGTACGGGATTCAAGACTGAAAACCCGCATCACATTTATCGATCTGAATGCCGATACCGAGTTCGATATGCTGCGAGGACGGTATAGTGCACTCTTTGAACAGTGCGACTATCGGGTAGTCGATACGCTCGATTCCTCGCGCAGCTATGAGAATAAGGGCACGGGATTGACCGACATCGAGTTTGAGTTTGTAAAGGGGGCTGTCGAGAGTCGTCCCGTGCAGCAATTGCTTGAAAAATGGGCGAGTCCTGATAATCAAAGTCTATTGACGATTGCTATCTGTTTCGAATCTTCTCAAAAGAGTATTGCTACGGCTCTCTACATGCCACAGGGCGTGTATGGTAAAGTCCTTTCGATACTGGTTCGGCAGAATGTATCTCATTTAATTGTGGAACTGGTTCGTAATTCGTTGAAATATAAGGATCTTAGAGCTTTCGGTATGCTCGATGAAGAACATATCGTTGATAATGATATTTTGAGGTTTGCTAAGCGTGTTAATTTTGTTTATTACGCAACAAGGCTCAACGATATTTCTTGGAAATTGTTAGACGATGAGAAAGCCGAAGAATTGTGGAAGAATTTGTTTACAGTGCATCGATGGTCTAATATTTACAATGCACTTTCGATACCGACCAAGTTGCGCAGTTTTGGGGCAGAGGAGCCTGCGGATCTTTGGAACGATTCGGTTTTGATTGAGCGGATGGCCCGGGTCGAGCATAACCGTTGGGTAATGGAACGGCTGATTCAAGGATATCGACCTACGACCATAGAAGAGGAGTCTTTATTAAATGCTGCAGGAGATTGGGAAAAGCGTCGTAAAATACGAAAGAAACTAATTCGAGTGCTTTTTGTACATGATTGCCTCAAACCCTATGATGCGTTGCCTGATTCATTTAAGGATTACGACCGCATGATTATGAAATATCTGTGGCGCATCAACAAGCCTTTAGCCGAATAGATTTATGGAAGAGATACAACACGATTACCGCGACCGTCTCGAAGCCAACGCCCGGGAGGCGGCGCGGATAAAGGGGCGCATTCGGCTCATCGGGTTGCTTCGCCTGGTCGTCTTTGTGGGGGCCGTGGCGGGCATCTACCTGCTGCGCGATGCGGGAGCTTGGGCGTGGGGCTCGGTGGCCCTGATGGGAATTGCTGTGTTTCTGGGGCTGGCCCGGGTGCACGACCGGTGGTTTCGCCGGAAAGAGTTTACCGATTGCCGCGAGCGGGTCATTCGACGGGAACTCGCTCTGCTCGAATACCGCTTCGAGGGCATCGACGGCGGCGACGAGTTTATCGACCCCACACACGATTACAGTTTCGACCTCGACCTCTTCGGATCGAAATCGTTCTTTGCCTACCTCAACCGCAGTGCTACGGCGGTGGGGCGCAAGGCTTTGGCCTGCACCATGTTGAGCCCCGACCTCACGGCCGACACCATTCGCCGGCGGCAGGCTGCAATCGAGGAGTTGAGCCGTTGCACCGACCTGCGCATCGACTTCCAGTCGTGGGGCGCCTGCTCGGGCGAGAGCCCGGCCGACAGCCGTTTGCTGGAGCAACTGGCCGCGTTGCCCCGCTTCGGCACGGGGCGTTTGGTGCACCGTCTGATTCTCGCCATCCCTGTCCTTTACCTCGTTCTGGTTGTCTTGGGGCTGACCGGAGCGATTGCCGGCAGTGTGATTGTGTGGCCCTTTATCGCCTTGCTGGCCGTGGCTGGTGTGCTGGCCAAGCGGGTGACCCGCTTGCAGGAGCAGCTCAATGGCGCGCTGGCCTCCCTGTCGCACTACGCCCGCCTGTTCGAGATGGTAGAGCAAAACCGCTTCGAGAGCGAATGGCTGGGCCAACTGCAACGCGTGTGTGTCGACGGTCACGGCTCGGTTTCGCAGCGGGTGGCCCGGTTGCGTCGGTTGCTCGGCAACCTCGACCAACGCTGTAACTTCGTGGGCTTCACGGTACTCAACGGCTTTCTGCTGTGGGACCTGCGGCAACTCAATGCGCTGAATCGCTGGCTCGACGAGAACCGCGAGCAACTGCCCCGTTGGCTTGATGTGCTGGCGCAGTTCGACGCTCTCTGCTCACTGGCCACCTTCCGCTACAATCATCCGCACTACGTCTTCCCCCGGATTGTGCTCGACCGTCGGCCCGTGATGCAGGCCGAGGCGTTGGGGCATCCCCTCATTCCCCGCGACCGCTGTGTCTGCAACGACGTGGCCCCCATAAACGAAGGCTCCTTCCAGGTCATCACCGGGGCCAACATGGCCGGCAAGAGCACCTACCTGCGCACCATAGGTATCAACTACCTGCTGGGGTGCATGGGAGCCCCCGTGTGTGCCCGCAGCATGACCTTCACGCCGCTGCCCCTCTTCACCGGTCTGCGGGCCAGCGACTCGCTGGCCGACAACGAGTCGTATTTCTTTGCCGAGCTCAAGCGGCTGCAGCAGATTGTGATGCGGTTGCGTGCCGGCGAAAAACTCTTTGTCATCCTCGACGAAATTCTGCGGGGCACCAATTCGGTCGACAAGCAGACCGGCTCGCTCGCCCTGGTGCGACAGCTGGTCGAGGCCGGTGCCGCCGGCATCATCGCCACCCACGACCTGGTGCTGGGCCAACTGGCCGAGAAGCTGCCCGGGCAGATAAGCAACTACCGTTTCGAGGCCACCATCGAGGGCGACGAGCTCACCTTTACCTACCGGCTGCAACCCGGCATTGCCCGCAACATGAACGCCTGTTTCCTGATGAAAAAGATGGGCATCATCCCCGCCGAAGCCTCCGGGGGCGATTCCTGAAATAGAGTACCGCCCTCGATTTTTTGTGCCGATACCGAGTGCGAAATAACCGGAAATCCTTATACCTTTGCATCGAGTTGCCGCAAAGTGTGAAAAGATGAATCTTGCTCTCTATGATTATTCATTGGGCATAGCCTTGGTGCTGATGCTGTTTTTTGCCGGCTATTTTCTGGTGGGCAAAACTCCCGACAAGCCCATATTCGTCAACTATCTGCGTTCGCGCCGCATCATGGGTGTAGCCTTGCTGGTGTTGAGTGCCAACTATTCGGTACACCTCTTTTGCGGGCTTCGGCCTCTCCACGAGCAGGAAGCTATCCTGATGAACCTCTCCACCTACTTCATGGCCTATTGGTTGTTCAGTGCAGCCCTTACCATATTGCTCGACCGCTTTTTCCTGACCCGCCGTCGCTTCTGGCGGCACATGGGCTATTGGGCGCTGTTTACCGCCCTCTCGGCCCTCCTTCTCATAGCCGTGCCTTCGGGTCCCGTGCAGCAGGTGGGACTGGTATTCCTGGACTTGTGGCTGTTGGCCTATGGCCTATGGCTGGCCCGCAGGCTCATCCGCACCTACCGATGGGCGGTCCGCCTGTTCGACGACACGTACTCCGAGTATATTGCGGCCTATATCCGCTGGATGTCCATCTTCACCTGGTGGGCGGTCATTTATGGGGTCAGCTGCGGGCTGCTCACCTTCCTGCCCGACCGGTATCTCTTCCTGTGGGTGCTCTCTTCCATACCGTTCTACATTTACCTCTATGGCTCCTACATCAACTACCTGCTTTTCTACGAACAGGTGGAAAGCATCCTGGAGCAGGAACCTCTCGAAGATGAAGATGCCGACGACCTTGTTCCCGTCGAGGAGGAAATGCTACTGGGCCCGCAGCCGTATCGGAAGAAGCTGGAAATACGCCTCGCCGCCTGGATTGGGAGTCAGAGATATACCAGCCCGAAGCTGACTATCGGCGACCTGGCCCTCGAGTTGGGCACCAACCGCACCTACCTCTCTGACTACATCAAGTCTGTCTATCAGGCTTCGTTCCGCGAGTGGATTGCCGGGCTGCGCATCGAGTATGCCAAGCAGCAGATGGTGGAGCATCCCGAGTTGACGATTGCAGCCATATCCGAGGAGTCGGGGTTCCTCTCGCTGAGTTATTTCTCCCGGATTTTTACCGAAAAGGAGGGGTGCTCGCCCTCCAAGTGGAGGAAGACATTCTCTGCCCAGGAACAGTGACCGGCCGGAACAGACCTGTCGGTGATACACCCGGCGGCCGGTACGGACGACGATCTGTCACGGGCGAATCGGTTACGGCAGTGAAAAATAGAGAAATGTGTGCACGCCGCAGAGATGCCAATTTTTCCCGGACTCTGTTTTTTTTGATGCGATTGCCCGGGGGAAGCCCTTGTTTACATGAAGAAAAAAACTTATCTTTGCATCGCTGAAAAGAGCATAAAAATACTCATCAAATAAAAAGAGCGAATTATGGTTTATTCACACGAAGTAGAACACATGTGTGTTGTAAAGAAAGGTCCTAATCACGGGCCGGCTCCTATCCCCGAAGAGGGAAAATGGGTGAAAGCAAAAGAAGTGATTGATATTTCGGGCTTGACCCACGGTATCGGTTGGTGCGCTCCTCAACAAGGTGCTTGCAAACTGACGTTGAATGTAAAGAACGGTGTTATCCAAGAAGCTCTGGTAGAGACTATCGGTTGCTCGGGTATGACTCACTCGGCCGCTATGGCATCGGAGATTCTCCCCGGTAAAACCATCTTGGAAGCCTTGAATACCGACCTCGTTTGCGATGCCATCAACACGGCTATGCGCGAACTCTTCCTGCAAATCGTTTACGGTCGTACCCAGTCGGCCTTCTCGGAAGGCGGTCTGATGATCGGTGCCGGTCTCGAAGACCTCGGTAAAGGTCTGCGCAGCCAGGTAGGTACGCTGTACGGTACGCTGGCCAAAGGTCCCCGTTACCTCGAAATGACCGAAGGTTACATCAAGACGCTGGCTCTCGACGAGAACGACGAAATCATCGGCTACGAATTTGTTCACATGGGCAAATTCATGGAAGAGGTGAAAAAAGGAACCGACGCCAACGAGGCTCTCAAGAAAGTAACCGGTACCTACGGTCGTTTCACCAAAGAGGCCGGTGCAGTGAAATATATTGATCCCCGTAACGAATAAAATAAGGAGGAAGAGACTATGATTAGAGAAGTGAAATTTGAAAGTCAAGACCGTCGTATCAAGCAAATTCTTGCTGCCTTGAACGCCAACGGCATCAAAGATATTGAAGAGGCCAACGCCATCTGCGAATCTTACGGACTCGATCCTTATAAAACTTGCGAGGAGACTCAACCCATCTGCTTCGAGAACGCCAAGTGGGCCTATGTAGTAGGTGCCGCCATCGCCTTGAAGAAAGGTTGCAAAAACGCCGCCGACGCTGCCGAAGCCATCGGTATCGGTCTGCAGTCGTTCTGTATCCCCGGTTCGGTAGCCGACGACCGTAAAGTAGGTCTCGGTCACGGTAACCTCGCTGCCCGTCTGCTCCGCGAAGAGACCAAATGCTTCGCCTTCCTGGCTGGTCACGAGTCGTTTGCCGCTGCCGAAGGTGCTATCAAAATTGCCGCCAAAGCCGACAAAGTACGTAAAGAGCCCCTCCGTTGCATCCTCAACGGTCTGGGTAAAGACGCTGCACAAATCATCTCGCGTATCAACGGTTTCACCTACGTACAAACTCAGTTCGACTACTATACGGGCGAATTGAAAGTGGTTCGTGAAATCCCCTACTCCAAAGGCGAACGCGCCAAAGTAAAATGCTATGGTGCTGACGACGTACGCGAAGGTGTAGCCATCATGTGGCACGAAGGCGTAGACGTATCGATCACGGGTAACTCGACGAACCCCACGCGTTTCCAACACCCCGTAGCCGGTACCTACAAGAAAGAGTGCGTAGAGAGAGGCAAGAAATACTTCTCCGTTGCATCGGGTGGTGGTACGGGCCGTACCCTGCACCCCGACAACATGGCTGCCGGTCCCGCCTCCTACGGTATGACCGACACGATGGGTCGTATGCACAGCGACGCTCAGTTCGCCGGTTCTTCGTCGGTACCTGCCCACGTAGAGATGATGGGCTTTCTCGGTATCGGTAACAACCCCATGGTAGGTTGCACCGTAGCTTGCGCCGTAGACGTAGCCCAAGCCCTGAACAAGTAATCGATAACACTATCGATATGACAAACCCCTGCAACTCGTGCGAGTTGCAGGGGTTTTTGTTTATGACATACCGCAGCGTGACGGAGTGGACTAGTCATACCGCGCTCCGACGCGGTATCCAGGGATACCCGTTCATGTCATTTCGCGCTGTGACGCGGAATCCAGAAATACCGGCAAAGGCTGGTACCCGCAAGCGACACTTTACTGGACCCCGCATTGAGTGCGGGGTATGTTCATTCTTCTCAGCAGCGAGAAGAACGAACCAAGAAGCGCCGCCGCTGTTATCGGGCTTTGTCGGTCGTCGGCTGGCGCCGTCCTCGGGGGCTGCGGAACTCGCTGCGCTCAGACAGTCCTCGCCCTCGCTCCTCGGTCGGCTGGCCTCTTCCCGGCCCGATAAAGGCGGAGTCTATCGCTACGATGCAGAGGCTTGGGCATACTGCACGTGGAGGGGAGTCGATGTCATACCGCGCCCCAGGAATACCCGTTCATGTCCTACCGCGCTGCGACGCGGTATCCAGGTCGTGCCGGCCGTGGCCTGCCAAAATGTCCACGCCGGGAATCGGACAAGATGGCGCCGACGGCGAAAATACGGCATGAAAATGGGGGCGGAGCGATACCGGGATACTGACAGTGGGGCATATAGGCCGCCCGGTTGGCAGGTGGTACAATTTTTGTAGTACTCTCTGTGGTTTTGAAAACTGAATATTAAACTTAAAAACATAGCATTATGATCTCACAGAAATTGCAAGAAGCCATTAACGTACAGATTACGGCCGAGATGTGGTCGTCGAACCTTTATCTGTCGATGTCGTTCTATTTCAAGAAACTGGGATACGACGGTTTTGCCAACTGGATGCGTAAACAATCGCAGGAAGAGTTGCAGCATGCTTACGATTTGGCCGACTATATGGCTAAACGTGGCGGTGTAGCTAAAGTGGATAAAATCGACGTAGTTCCTCAAGAGTGGGAAAACGTGCTCGATGCTTTCGAGAACGTATATCAACACGAGTGCCACGTATCTTCGTTGATCGACGAGTTGGTCAACGTAGCTTCGGCCGAGAAAGATAAAGCTACTCAAGACTTCCTCTGGGGGTATGTTCGCGAGCAGGTTGAAGAAGAGGCTACCGCTCTCAACATCGTTGAGAAACTGAAACGCTGCAAAGACGAATCGGGTGTCCTCTTCCTGGACGACAAACTGGGCGAAAGAGAATAATCGATCGTTGAGTTAAAACCTCTGTTGTGATTGAAAAGAATTGCCCCGATAGAAACTCTGTTCCTGTCGGGGTATTTTTTTGTGTAATCGTAAAAACGCATGAATGATGAGAAAGTTGCTGTGCCCGCAATGTAAGGTCTCGGCCCTGTATGTGAAGAACAGCGGGGGCGAACGGCGGTCGGTCTATGTGACGGACGATTATCGGGTGGTGACTCGCAACGAGGGTGAGAGCCTCGAAGGGTTCGACCTCGAGACGGTCTATTGCATGGGCTGCTCGTGGAGCGGCTCGCCCCGCCGGCTGGTGCTGCGGTAGTGCCGACGGGTGAGGGTGCCGCAAAAAAATCCGGTTCTGCAGATGGTTGCAGGACCGGATTTTTTTATGGGTCGGAGGTCGGGTTATCGGGGTAGCGACAACTCGGGAATCTTCTCGCGGTCGCCGGCTACGGCTATGTAGAAGCGGTCGGGCTCCAGATAGCGGCGGGCCGCCTCGAGCAGGTCGTTGGCGGTGAGCCGGCGGATGGCCTCGTCTTGCCGGGCAAAGTAGTCGGTCGTGAGGGCGTTAGCCTTGAGCGACAGGTAGTAGTCGGCAATGGAGAAGGGCGAGTCGAGGGTGCGGGCCATGTCGCCGCGCAGGTAGTTCTTGACAACGGTCAGCTCGTCGGCGGGGATGGGTTCGTGGCGCAGCCGCTCGATTTCGGCAAAGACCTCGTCGATGAGGGGGCGGGTGAACTCGGTGCCGGTCTGGGTAGAGATGACCAGGTAGCTGCCGTATCGCATGGCGGCTACCGACGAGGAGATGCCGTAGGTGTAGCCCTTCTCTTCCCGGATGTTCGACATGAGGCGGCTGCCGAAGTATCCGCCCAGCGCGGTGCAGAGCAGCTTGAGGGCGAAGAAGTCGGGGTGGTCGCGGTTGATGACCGGCAGTCCCAGCCTGATGCCTGATTGCAGGGCGTGCTCCTTGTGGGTGATGGCGATGTGCTGACTGGCCGGTTCTATGGGGTAGACGGGGTCGGCTACAGGCTTGTCGGCGGGTCCGTGCCACGTTTGGCCGAAGTGACGCTCCAGGTTGTCGAGCAGGCGGTCGGTCACCTTGCCGGCGACGAAGATGTGGCATCGGTCGGGGCGGATGTGCTGGCGGTGGTAGGCCCGGAGGTCGTCCGTGACGATGCGCTCGAGGTGGGCGGGGGTGACGATGCGTCCGTAGGGGTGCTCGCTGCCGAAAATCTGTGCCAGGAAGGTGTCGGAGGCCAGCGAGTCGACCTTCTCGTTCTGCACGAGCAGTTGCTGGATGCGTCGCTCCTTCAGCCGGTCGAACTCGGGCTGCGGGAAGTCGGGGCTGGTCACGATGTCGGCCAGCAGACCGATGCAGGTGTCGAGATGCCGGTTGAGGGTGTAGAGGGTCACATACTGGTAGTGGCTCGATGTGGTGGTTTGCAGCCAGGCCCCGTGGTAGTCGAAGGCCTCGGCTATCGCTTCGGAGCTTTTGCCGGCAGCCCCCTCCTTGAGCATGAGCAGGGTGAGCGAGGCTGTGCCGGGCCGGATGTCGGCATAGTAGCCGCCGTCGAACATGAGGTCGACGCGGCATACCTCTTCGTCGCCCAGGTTGCAGGCTGTCACTTCGATGCCGTTGGTCAGGCGATAGCGTTGGGGCTCGGGCAGGGCGAGCGGAGGGAATGCCCCCACAGGCGGAGGGGTTATGCGGTCGAGAGTCGTGGTCATGGCAGTAATGCGATAGCTTTTTCCAGGTCGGCCGGGGTGTCGATGCCGATAGTCTCCTGGGTGGTGATACCTACCTTGATGGTGTAGCCGTTTTGCAGCCAGCGCAGCTGCTCGAGCGATTCGGCCAGTTCGAGCGACGACTGGGGCAGGCAGGTGATTTGGCCCAGCACGTCGGCCCGGTAGCCATACATGCCTATGTGTTTGTAATAGGTGTGGCGGGCCAGCCATTCGGCCGGTTCCACACCTCGCAGGTAGGGGATAACCGAGCGGCTGAAGTAGAGGGCCTCGTGCCGCTCGTTCAGCACCACTTTG
This sequence comes from uncultured Barnesiella sp., assembly GCF_946496565.1. Taxonomy (NCBI): domain Bacteria; kingdom Pseudomonadati; phylum Bacteroidota; class Bacteroidia; order Bacteroidales; family Barnesiellaceae; genus Barnesiella; species uncultured Barnesiella sp. Next base: position 90,117 of record NZ_CAMMHD010000003.1, on the reverse strand, counting down.
GGCGAGTTGGGGTTGGCCAGCGCTTCGTACCCCTCGGACGCCTCGAAGGGCCGCACGAGGGTGGCAATCTGGATTTGGGGCGAGTCGAAGCAGGCGATGAGGCTCTCGATCTGCTCGGGTTTGATGAAGGGCTCGTCGCCCTGGATGTTGATGACTACATCTTCGTGACCGCCCAGCGTGCGGTAGGCCTCGAAGCAGCGGTCGGTGCCGCTGCGGTGTTGGGCCGAGGTCATCACCACCTCTCCGCCGAACGACTGTACGGCGTTGAAGATGCGGTCGTCGTCGGTGGCCACACACACGTGGTCGAGCACTTTGCGGGCCTGTTCGTATACCCGCTGAATCATGTATTTCCCTTTCATGTCGGCCAGCGGTTTCCCGGGGAATCGGGTCGATGCGTAGCGGGCCGGAATGATGCCTATGAATTTCATATCGGTAGTTGTTTTTATAGCGTTGTTGATTTCTCTTTTTATTTTACCTCAACCACATAGAGTTGAGCGTTCTCATACTTGACCACCCGCACGGTAGCTCCCTGCTCGATATAGCCGTGCAGGGCTACGGCGTCGAACTGGGTGCCGTCGATGACCACTTTGCCGGAGGGGCGCAGGATGGTAGCCGCCTCGCCCGTCTGGCCGATGTACTGTTGCAGTTCGGGCGGTACACCTATGTAGCCCTCGTCCTTATCCTGAGCCGAGTTCAGGGCCAGCCGGCCGATGGGGCCTTTGCTCGTGAGCTTTTTGAAGAAGAGGAGCAGCAACACGAAATAGATGATGAAGCCTGCGGAGACGGTGATGAGCCCGCGGCCTATCTCCCGGCCCGGGACGAACTCGAAGTCGAAGTTGACGTTCCCCACCAGTGCCAGCACGAGGGCTGCGAATATGAGTGTGAAACCCGAGATGCCGGCGATGCCGAAGCCCGGGATGACAAATATCTCGAAGATGAGCAGGATGACGCCCACGACGAAGATGAGAATCTCCCAGTTGGCCGCCAGTCCGTCGAGGTAGAGCGGGGCGAAGTAGAGCACGGCGGCGGTGCAGGCCACGGCAGCAGGCAGCCCTACGCCCGGGGTCTTCAGCTCCATGAAGATGCCGCCGAAGATGAGGGTGACCAAGATGGCCTGCAGCGCGGGGTTGGTGAGAAAGCCGGCAATCTCGTCGAAGAGCGAGGGCTCGAACTGTTGCAGGGTGTAGCGGTTGCGGTGCAGCTGTTGGGCGATGAGTTCGTCGACGCTTTCGACCGTCCCTTCGCAGTAGCGTTGGGCTATCGCCTCGCTGGCCGTGAGGGTGAGCACTTTGCCCGAATCGCACAGGTGAGGCACCACGATGCGCTCGTCGACCATCGCCTCGGCAATGAGCGGGTTGCGCCGCCAGTTGCCGGTCGAGTCTTTGCCATGCGCCTCGGCCGTGGCGCGCATGGTAGCGCGCATGTACGACTGGTATTTGTCGGGCATGGCGGCCCCCGTCTCGTTCACCACCGTGGCGGCCCCCATGCTGGCGCTGGAGCGCATGTAGATGCTGTCGCAGGCAATGGCGATGAGGGCTCCGGCCGATGCGGCGTTGTTGTCGACAAAGGCATAGACGGGCAGGGGACAGTTGAGGATGGCGGTGCGCATGGAGTCGGCATGTACGACGGTCCCGCCGTAGGTATTGAGCCTGAGAACGACGGCTTTGGCACCCTTTTCTTGCGCCTGGTGCAGACCGGTACGCAGGTATCGCCAGGTAGTGCTGCCAATCTCTTTATCTATATCTATCTGATATATAGTGTCTTGTGCATTTGCTGCGAAGAGGCAGAAAAATAATGCGAGAAAAAATAGCGGTTTGTGAAACTTTTTCATAAACAAAAGTGTTTATTATCAAGAAACAAAAACTGAAAAGACAAGAAACATGTTACAAAGTAAATAAAAAATAGTCAGAACCGATATTATTGGGTTGTATTTTGCGAAAATAGATCTTTTTGAGCTCCCCTCGAGATTGTAGCAGGTCTCGAGGATGTTTTGGGAGAATGTTGGGATTTCAGACAGTAGTAGTTGATAGTGAATTTTCGGTGCATTTTCGTAATACAGAGTAGTAGTGAAAAGAGACAAAACACAAATTACAAAAATCATCAGAAGAATTATCAAATATGAGCTCTCTAAAATTTCAGGACCGATTGCTCGATCTGCAAGACAATCTGTTGAATTTTGCCTACATGCTTACGGCTAACCGGGAAGAGGCAAAGGATTTGCTCCAGGACACTACGCTCAAAGCCCTTGACAACGAGGATAAATATATCGACAATGTCAATTTCAAAGGGTGGGTGTTTACCATCATGCGGAATATCTTTATCAACAACTACCGCCGGGTGGTACGCAACCAGACGATTATCGACCAGACCGAAGATCTGTACCACTTGAATTTGCCTCAGGATTCGGGTTTCACTTCGCCCGAGGGGTCGTATACCGTGAAAGAGATTACCAAAGCCATCAACAGTTTCGGCGAGGAGTATCGTGTGCCTTTTGCCATGCACGTGGCGGGGTACAAGTACCACGAGATAGCCGAGAAGATGGACCTGCCGCTGGGTACGGTCAAGAGCCGTATCTTTTTTGCCCGGCAGCGGTTGCAAGAGATATTGAAAGATTATAAATAGCTACTGTATGGTGTTATGGGTCCAGGGAGGATTTACCTGTCCGGAAGACGCTCTGATAGCCGTTGTCGGTTGTTCAGAGCGTTTTTTCTGTGAGTAGTCGGGTGAGCCGGGCGATGTTGCGGGCGCTGTCGTATGGCTCGAGCAGGCGGATGCGCCGCTCGCGGGCCTGGTGGTCGAAGGGGCTCTTCAGTACCGTGGCTACGGCATGGCTCAAGGCCTGCGGGGTGTCGGCTACGAGGCAGGCCCGGTCGAGACCCGTGCCGACGAGCATCTTGCTGTTGACAATGCAGTGGCCCCCCGTGTAGAGGGCGTGGAGCAGTTTCAGCTTCAGGCCCGTGGGCTGGAAGGTGATGAGTACGTTGGCGGCCGCCTCGCCGATGAGGCGCTCCATCTCCTCGTCCGAGGGGTTGGCCACGAGCCGGGCTCCCGGGGTGGCGGCAATCTGGCGGGCCAGCCGGTCGGCGGGGTTCTTCCCGGCAAATACCCACGATGTGCCCGGGGTGGAGGGTACCACCTGTTGCAGCAGGTATTGGGCCGCTTCTATGTTCTCTTCGACCGAGAGGTTGCCGTGGTAGAGCATGTAGTCGCCTTTGGGCGAGAGGGGGGCCACCCGGTCGTGGGCCTGGAAGGCGGGCAGCCACAGCGTGGCGACTTGCGGATACTTCGAGGCGAAGTAGCAACGGTCGCTCTCGGTGATGGCCAGGATGGCGTCGGCGTGGGCGAGTATAGCCTCGTAGCGTTTCAGCCGGGTGGCCTCTATCCGGTAGTAGAGGCGGTGCCAGCCGGTGGCCTTGCGGGCCAGCCCGTCGTAGTATTCGTGTTCGACGTTGTGCATGCGCACCAGTTTGCAGCGGCTGGTCAGGCGAGGGTCGGCCAGGTGGGCGCAGCAGTGTATCCCCTCGAAGAGGATGGGGGCATCGTCGGCCAGCAGGTCGGTGAGCAGTTGCGACGACTGTCGGCTCGAGACGATGTAGGGGTCGACCGAGAACTGACGAGCAAACGAGCGGTTGCGCGGGTAGTAATAGACACGGTCGGCCACCTGGTCGAGCTGGGGAGCCCGCTGCCGGTCGTACTGGTAGGTATGCAGCAGCACTTCGTAGCCGGCGCTTTTGAGAGCCCGCAGTTTGTAGTAGATGTCGATGACACCCCCGTAGTCGGGAGGGAAGGGCACCTGCAGCGATACCACATGAATGCGCAGACGAGGCGACGGCATGGGGCGAATCAGAATTTGTAGCCCAGACCGATGGATATGTTGGCCTGGTGGAACCGGTCGATAAAGATATATTTGCCCTCGATGTGGAGGTCGAGCCGTTGCGAAAGATTCATCTCGAAACCGGCACCGGCATTGATGCCGAATTTGTTGATGGTGTTGGACAGTTCCTTGTCTGTCTGCAGGCCGCTGCCCCGCCAGCTCTGGAAGGTGATACCGGCCAGCGGGTAGAACGAGAAGCGTCCGGCGAAGGGTACCAGGTAGTGAACGTCGCCATTGATCTCGAGGTTGTTGCGCTTGTGGTTCGAAAAGGTATAGTTGACCGAAGGGGCTACCCGCCAGTTCCTGGCAATGGGCAGGTGGATGAAGATACCCCCTTGAGCATTTTCGCTTTCGAACAGGTATCCGGCAGACACACCCAGGCTTTTGGTGTTGTAGGATTGGGCCTGGGCACCCGCTATGGAGAGCAGCATGACTGCCGCTAAAAGTCCTATTATTTTTTTCATCTTCAAAAGTTTGAGCAACAAATATACGGTATCTTTCCGGGAATATGAGCACCGGAAAGGAGAGAATAGGGTTAAATAAAAAAAATTTTTTCACGCATTCTCGCGGGGGGGCGACGGGGCGGGAGTTCTGGATGAAGGGGCAACCTTGAAAAAAGGTTAATAACCGGGTTGTCGGTGTAGAGATGTGGCTACATTCTTGGTAATTTTGTCACGGTTTTTAAAGGTAAAGTTATGAAAGGTAAAAATACAGGCCCCTTTTTATTTGTACTGTTAGGGGCATTGACGGCCTTCGGTCCCTTTGTGACCGACATGTATCTGCCCAGTTTGCCGTCGATGGTGGGCTATTTCAATACGCAGGCTTCGATGGTTCAGTTGGGCCTCACGTCGAGTATGATCGGGTTGGCTTTGGGCCAACTCTTTTTCGGTCCGTTGAGCGACCGCTACGGCCGTCGCTCGCCGCTGCTGGCCGCCATGACACTCTTTATCGTGTCGACGGTGTGCTGTCTGCTATCGACCTCGATCGAGAGCTTCATCTTCTTCCGTCTGATACAGGGTGTGGCCGGAGCCGGCGGTATCGTGGTGTCGCGCTCCATCGCTACCGACCTCTTTACGGGTAAGGATCTGGCCAAGGCGATGGCCATCATCGGAGCCATCAACGGGGTAGCACCTGTCGCTTCGCCGGTGTTGGGCGGATTCCTTACCGACTCGATCGGGTGGAAGGGTATCTTCATGGTGCTTCTGGTTATCGGCTTTTTGCTGTTGCTGGGTAACCTCTATTTCAAGGAGTCGCTGCCGGTCGACCTCCGCAAGCGGGGCAGCGTGAAGGGATTGCTGACCACCTTCGGGACGGTGCTGCGCAACCGGCGGTATCTCTACTATGTGCTGCAGATGGGCTTTGCCATGGGTGTGCTCTTCGCCAATATCTCCTCTTCACCTTTCATCATGCAGCAGCACTACGGCTTTTCGGCTTTCGAGTTCAGCCTCTTTTTCGGCATCAATGCCCTGGCTATCGGGGTGGCTGCCGGGCTGTCGGTGAAATTCAGCAATCCCGAGCACGCCATGTTTGTCGGGTGTGTGGGCATGACTCTGTTGTCGGCCATCGAGTTTGCGGCCCTTGGCCTGGGGTGCAGCTTTGCGGTGTATGAGGCATTGCTCTTCCTGCTGCTCTTTGCGCTGGGACTCACCTTCACGGCCAGCACGACGCTGGCCATGGATTGCGAGCGGGCCAACTCGGGCACGGCTTCGGCCCTCTTCGGGGCTGCCGGGTTCGCTTTCGGCGGCATCGTCTCGCCCCTGGTAGGGTTGGGCGACATTCTCACAACCACGGGGCTCATCTTCTTCGTCTGCTCGCTCTGTTCGCTGGGCTTTGCCGTGTTGGCCTTGCGCCAGACCCACACGGGGCTGTGGCACAGCTTCAAAGTCCGGTTGATTCCGGTTGTGCGGCTGGATTTCCTGCGCCGTTCGAAGTAGCGGGTGTCGCGTTGTAGAATCCTTTGCTATATATAAACTGCAAGGGGTTGTGCCCGATTTCGTATCGGCACAACCCCTTGAGGGTTTTAAGAGAGGCCCGGCCGTCGCACGACGGCCGGATTGCTATTGAAAAAAGTGGTTATCTCTTGATTACCTTCACGGCCTTGCCGTTGTTTACTTTCACGAAGTAGATGCCGCTGGCCAGATCGGCGAGGTCGATCGAAACCGTGTTGGCTCCTACGTTAGCTACTCGCATTACTTGAGCACCGGCTATGTTGTAAACCTCGACAGTCTCTATTTCGGCAGCAGCCGAGATGTGGATGAGACCGGTCGTGGGGTTGGGAGCGATGCGGGTAACGACAGCCGTATTCTCGATGCCGGTGTAGACGCTGTTGAGTACGAGCGACTTCTTGGCCGGGGTGATGCAGCTGTTGTCGGAGGTAGGCATGGCCCATATCGACAGGCGTTCGCCCGAGTTAGAAACGGCGTAGAGGTTACCGGCATAGTCAAACTCGAAGTCGTTGACATAGCCACCCATTTCGGGCATCACAATCTTGAACTCTTCGGTTACTTCGGGGATACCCTCTTTCATCTTGTAGGAGTATATGCCTACGCCACCGTTGACACTCAGAGCCACGAGATCCTTACTGCTTTGCTGAATTAAATACTGAATATTGTTTTACTATTATAAAATTTATTCTTATTTTTGTAAAAAAAAGAGGACAAATTAAAAAATTATATCTTATGCGATATTCGTTAACCCTTATTATCTGTTTGTGCCTTATATTTAAGTTAGAAGCTCAAATAAAAATTGATGAAAAGAACTTTCCGGATGAAAATTTTCGAGTGTACCTTACACAGCGTTATGATTCAGATGGAGATGGAGAATTAAGTGCGAGGCAACTCTCATCAATAACGGTGATTAATAATTATCATGATGAAAATGTTAAAACGCTTGAAGGAATCTCTTTTTTCTATAATTTACAAGAATTGACTTGGAATGGCGTTTTGGAGTCATTGGATGTTAGCGGGTGTAGTTCATTACAGACTTTGGATTGTAACAACAATCAATTGACTAGTTTGAATGTTAGCGGGTGTAGTTCGTTGCAAACTCTGTATTGTAGTTACAACCAATTGGTAAGTTTGGATGTTAGTGGGTGTAGTTCGTTGCAATCTCTGAATTGTAGTTTCAATAACCAATTGGTAAGTTTGGATGTTAACGGGTGTAGTTCATTGCAGACTTTGGATTGTAGGTGTAATCAATTGGTAAGTTTGGATGTTAGCGGGTGTAGTTCATTGCAGACTTTGTATTGTCACAACAATCAATTGACCAGTTTGGATGTTAGTGGATTTGGTTTGTTGCAAACTCTGGAGTGTTATAGTAATCAATTGGTAAGTTTGGATGTTAGCGGGTGTAGTTCATTGCAGACTTTGAATTGTACCAACAATCAATTGACCAGTTTGGATGTTAGCGGATTTGGTATATTGCAAACCTTGAATTGTACCAACAATCAATTGACTCGTTTGGATGTTAGCGGGTGTAGTTCATTGCAAACTCTGGAGTGTAATTATAATCGGCTTCGAGATATTAATGTAAGAGATTGTTTATTGTTAGAATATTTGAGGTGCGGTAGGAATCAATTATTAGGATTGGATTTGAGTAATAATTCATTATTAAAAGTAGCAGGAGAGGGATCATATAATAGCGTTATTTCTGAAATAGAGTTTGTTAATGGCATAGATTTGGTCGATTATAATTTTGATGCATCGAAAGTGTCGGAGTTAGAAAATGCAAGGATAGAAGAAAATTTATTAATAGGGACCGGTGAACAAATAACATATAAATACAATACTGGCTATCAGGGAGATAATCAATATATAAAAAATATTTCTGTAACAATAGATAATACTCTTTTTGATAGAGGGAAGCTCCCTTGGTATGCCACTAAAGATCAGTTTCACGATATTGATGGAGATGGTATAAAAGAATTTATAGATGGCTATACAAGTGTATATAAATGGGCTGATAATGAAATTGTGGATACAAAAGAAGAAATATTACCTGATATAGGAACGTCTGATCAAGTTCAACCAATACACTGGAATAATGATGGGGTGTTGGATTTTTATAAGACTGACCCTAATATGAGTGATGTGTATATGTCTACAAAATTATATATCAGCAAGGATGGAGAGTATGGGTTGTCTCCAGAGGAACTTCCTTTGGATTTCCGGTCGGTGACAGATATTAATAATGATGGGTTAAAAGATTTTTATACGACAAAAGCTGCTGTAGATGGTTATCATGGTCGATATAGTATCTATTATCAGTGTAGAGACGGAAGTTTTTTTGAATCTGACGTAGAATTAGTTTCAGATGCGAAATCAGATTCAACATTTTTACAACAATGGGTCAGGCCATATTATGGGGGGGCTACCTTTATGGGGGGGCTACCTAATTTAAGTGAGGAGATGTTTGTTGGCGGGTCGGGCCCTATGAATAATGAGTCGCAACTAGAGGGGATTGATATAAATAGAGATGGATTTATTGATTTGGTAAGTTCTTCTACTATTTTATATAATATGGGGAATGGCTTTTTTGCTGTAGCAAATCAACCAGGTGAGTTTATAATAAAAGATGTTAATGGTGATGCTATATCAGATTTTATATATAATGATGTGGAGTCTGGCAGGGTATACACGCGTATTTATCAAGGAAATGGAGAGTGGAAGGAACAAACATTGATTTCAGATATTGAATTATCCAAGATTTTTTGCTATGATTTCGATAAAGATGAAGATATTGATATTTTATTGACATTTGATTATAATCAAGATTTTCAATATTCATTTCTTGTACTTTGTGAAAATGATGGAACAGGGAATTTTATTATTCACGAGAATGCTTATGAGACTATGTGGTCTTTTTTAGACTGTATAGATATTGATAATGATGGGAGGTTTGAAATATTGGCGGATGTTGAAGATGGGTTATACCTGTTCGATAATATTCAAATGAGCCAAATAGAAGAACCCCAAGAGTCTTTGGTAGAGGGTATTAGAACTACTAGTGGCTCTTTGTTCTTGGATGTAGATAATGACGGCTATTATGAATTATTATTCCCTTACTTCCCTCCATTTTCAATAAATGAAGTACCTCGGTATAGTAATATTACAAGTAATCAGTCTCCATTAAAAATGAATGCACCCACCATATTGTTTAGTGAAGGGGCTGGAATGTTGAAAATTTCTTGGGATAGGGGTGTTGATAATGAGAGTTCTTCAATTGATTTAACATATGCTCTACGTATTGGAAGTCAATCGGGTAAAGATGATTTCTATTTTTCAGATGCAGATGTTGATGGAAGTCGGCGTAGTTGTAGCCTTGGAAATATGGGATCTAACTTGGAAACTGTTGTTGATGTAAGCCAGTGGGAACAAGGTGACTATTATATATCTGTACAGGCTATAGATCCTATGGGAAGGGGCTCTGTGTGGTCGGATGAGATAGTCTATCATCATGATTGGGTGAAGAAGGATTTTTCTCTATCGTCAAGTTCTTTAGAACCGACTGATAGTTTAGTCTTGACCATATCGCCTCGGTTCGATTTGTATAATTATGAATGGAATATTGAAAATGGACATATAGTAAAAGAGTCTGTAGATAAAAGTCGATATTATGTCTTATTTGATAGTGCCGGAGAGAAAAAGGTAACTTTGTCAATGACAAATAAGGAGACAGGAGAGGGCTTTACCATAAGTAAAATGGTAACATTAAAGAATTGTGGGTTTGTGTATAGCTCTTCAAAATGGTATAATGATTTATTTGATATAGACGGGAATGGTAGTTTAGATGTCATGGATTCTGGAGGATTGTATGTTAATGACGGGATGGGAAATTTTTCAAAATTACCTTCGATCTTTAATTCTAATCTTGAAATAAATCGATTGATTTCAACAGTCGATTATGACATGGATGGAGACTTGGATATAATCGTCAATTCTAATAAAGGTAATTTAATTCAAAATAATGGACCGAGGTCTTTTGAGGGGAAAGATGTTGATACATTTTTATCTTCAAATTTAGTCGATTTGGACAATGATGGATATATGGAGTGTTCTGATGGGGTTAATCGAATTCTATTTAATTCGGGAGATAATATGAATTATGAGACATTTGATAGGTCAGATTGGGGTGATGAATCTAAATATTTTGTAGATGTAAATAATGATGGGTTTTACGATATATTATGGGAGCCAGAACGTGAAGATTATATTATATTATTAGAGAATAAGGGAAACAGAACCTTCCATCAAAGGGAATTGAGTATGGAGAAGTATGGCTCAGTTATATTACGTGGAGTGGCAGATATTAATAATGATGGGTATGTTGATTTAATTATATATCAAAATGAGTATGTGATGACGATAGTTCTTGGGTCGGAGGATTATATTTATGATCAATCATTTTCTTATTTGTTGCCAGAGCCTTGTTCTTTTAGTACAGTGTTTGATATGAACAATGACGGAACTCTTGATATTGTGATGAGAGAAGACGGAGGGTATGGATATATTGTTTATCTAAAGGATGATATGTCATATGAGATAGAACGGTATGAATCGTTACCCACTGATGAAAATATACGGGATATCAATTGTGATAGCGTGCCTGATTTTGGTCGATATCTTATGAAGTCTAATTTGAAAAATGAACTGCCAGAAGCTCCTCAAAATATCAGGATGACACAGAAAGAGGATTGTATTGTACTTGAATGGGATGCAGCCAAAGATAAGGAGACTCCTGTTAATAAAATAGGATATAATATCAGTCTTAAAAAGAAAGGGGCAAGTGGAAACTCTGCTTATATTCTTTCTCCTCAGGTAGGTTTTGGCTCTAATTATGTATATTTTAAAGGTAAGGGCAATGTAGTTTTTGGAGCAGGACAATTGCCATATTGTACATACGCCACACGAAAAGAAGTTCCTATACGGCGTTTTGAAGCAGGAGTGGAATATGAGGTTCAGATACAATCTGTTGATTTATGGGGCGCTGTTTCGCCGATGTCTCAAAGTTATACATTTATAGTAGAAAACGATTTATATATAAAAAGTAATAGCGAAGTAGGGGTAAATAAGATTATAGAATTAACATGTGAAGGACCTGTTCAGGACTGGAACAATATTTCGGTCGATCTAGATGGAGGAACTTTAGTTTCTCAATCACAAAATGTACTTGAGGTTTCTTGGAATGTACCCGGAACTAAAAATATTACAATAAATACAAATAATGTAACTGTACAAAAAACGATTATAGTTCGAGACCGTCCTGATATGACTTTTGAATTCCCAGATTCGGGATACGCTGGGGTTGAATATGAATTAGCATTGCCACAACCTTTTGTCGATGCGTTGTCCCAGAAAAGAGAAATTAGCTCTTCTGATGAACAGTTGATTGTAAAACAACAAAATGATAGGCAACGGATAACAGTTATATTCTCAACCCCGGGAAGTCAATGGATAGAGCTGAAAGTTAGGGATGAATTGTTTGGAGATTTGTCATATAAAGCTGAAATAGAAATCCGAGATAAGATACCAGTGCCTGAGATTTCATTGGTCAAAGTCGATCAAGAAAGCGGTAAAAATATGGTTCTTTGGACTACTGAAGAACTACCAGGTTATATTGATAGAGTAAATGTTTATAAGGAAGGTCCTGTATATAATCAATTTGATTATATAGGTAGTGCTAATCCTATTGATGGAGGATTTATAGATGTTTTATCTAATCCACAAGTCTCTTCTAATCGCTATCAATTACGCTATCAAACAAGTGATGGTTGTGAAGGTGGTGGCTCGAAACCTCATTCGGGTATTCATTTGATGTTGAATCATAGTGTTGGTTCTGGAATAAACTTGATGTGGAATCAATATGAGGGTGGTATGATTGAGTCATTTGTAATTCTTCGTGGACAAACGAAAGATGCTATGGAAGAAATTGCACAAGTCTCAGGATCTGTCTATTCATATACAGATATGACCGCAGGAAATGATGCTTATTATTATGCCCTAAGCTATGATAAGTTGGTGAAAGATGCGAGTGTACCTATATTTATGAAATCGGAGAATAATATGTATAGGGGAGGAATGTCGAATGTCGTGTCAACACAAGATGCATATGATATTGTATTAGCAGAACAGATAAATATTGTGGCTTTGGAAAAGGATATTAAGTTGACACCGGAACAATTGGAATTACATTTTAATGCAGAATTATTCCCGATTGATGCGGATATTCGCAATGTACAATGGCAAATAATGGAGGGTTCTGATTTAGCTGAAATTAACCAGAATGGATTACTTGTTTCGAAAGGTCAGGGAAATGGCAAGATTGTAGTCCGAGCTACTACGAAGGATGGTTCTAATGTTTATGCTGAAGTTGTTGTTCTAAAAGAAGGATTTATTATTTATCCGGAAAGAGTGGATATTATTTCAGAAGGAAATAAGATGGAGTTGACTCCTGAGCAACAGAGTTTACAGCTTTCTGCCGTAGTGTCTCCGGATGGGGCTCCCCAAGCAGTGGAGTGGTCGATAGTTGAAGGAGAGGATTTAGCCTCTATTTCGCAAGATGGTTTATTGACAACCATGGGCATCGAAAATGGTACAATTGTAGTTCGAGCTGAAGTAGCAGGATATCCTGATATATACAATTTATTTACAGTAGAGAAGAAGAACTTTATTGTTTATATAAACATTATTTCAGAAGGGAATAAGGCGGAGTTAACTCCTGAACAACAGAGTTTGCAACTTTCCGCTGTAGTATCTCCAGATGAGGCTCCCCAAACAGTGGAGTGGTCGATAGTTGAAGGAGAGGATTTAGCCTCTATTTCACAAGATGGTCTGTTGACTGCCGTAGGTGTTGAAAATGGCACGATTGTGGTTCGAGCTGAAGTAACGGGGTATCCTGATATATACGATTTATTTACAGTAGAGAAAAGAGGATTCATTATTTATCCGGAGCGTGTAATTATTGAGTCGGAGAATGGAGTAGAGGAGTTGACTCCAGAGAATCCTACATTGCAGTTAATAGCGACAGTGTACCCGCTGAACGCTTCTCAGTTGGTAGAATGGAATATTATATCAGGTTCAGGTCTTGCTACTTTGTCTGATTCAGGATTGCTGGAATCAGTCGGATTTGATAATGGTACTATTAAAGTTATGGCTGTTTCTACTTCCGATTATTCAGTATATGATGAATTAGAAATTGAAAAGCATTTCTTTTCTGGAATTGAAGATGCAGAATTTCTAAATTTGAGATGTTGGGTGAAATCAAATTTGTATGTTACAGGATTTCCTATAGATGTTGAAACAACTTTCTATATTATTGGAATGGATGGAGTAAAACTGCATGTAGAGAAACATAAGGGAGAAGATCTGGTTTGTATCAATATTCAAAATTTATCAAAAGGTATTTATATGTTGGCTGTTGAGTATGATGATAAAATTGAAATTCTAAAGTTTGTAAGATCTGAATAAACTTTAATTAAATTTTAAACAATTAAGCCCTAAAAGTCGGAATACAGCCTTTTAGGGCTTAATATTTTAAGAAAGTGTTTGATATATATGCAGTATTATTTGTTATAAGACTAGGAATTATTTGGGGTTGCACTATAAGTCGTTAATTAACAGATAGATGTATTAGTCTATTGGATGAGGTTGAGATGATGTAATTTGGAAAGTTAAAAAGAGAGCCCGGAATCTTGCCCGGGTGTTCAGGCAAAGTTCCGGACTCTTGGCTCTATCGGTTACAGGTTGCAAGAGGGGTGTTGACACATTCGCGCTACTTATTATAATATAATGTAGCAGGCCCCTGCTGGAACCGGTAAGGAAAAATCTATTATCGGATGAAATGGGTAGGGGTCCACGGTTCTTGCTCGGGGATAGGCTCTCCTCCCTGCTTCAGATTTTTCAACATCCACGCCATGTTGCGGCCCAAGGTGCGCATGGTTTGCAGCCCCTCGATGTCTTGCGAGGCCTCGCCCGGAGTGCGGCCGTGCACGCTGTTCCAGTATTGCGACGAGACTACCGGCATGTTGTTGATGGTAAAATATTTGTTCAGCCGGTCGAAGGTGGCGCTGGCTCCTCCGCGGCGGCACACGGCAACCGCGGCTGCCGGCTTGTAGGCCAGCAATGATCCGGCGGAGTAGAACAGGCGGTCGAGCAATGCGCACAGCGAACCGTTAGGACCGGCATAATAGACCGGCGACCCTATCACGATGCCGTCGGCACCCTCCAGCTGTTCTCTCACCCGGTTGTACAATTCGTCATTGAATACGCACCGGCCCAACTCTCTACAGCGTCCGCAGGCGATGCACCCTTGAACCGCCTTGGCGCCGATGGATACGATTTCGGTTTCGATACCATTGGCTTCCAAAGTCTTGGCTACTTCCGACAAGGCAATGAAGGTATTCCCCTCTTTATGGGGGCTTCCGTTAATCAGTAAAACTTTCATAGTGTTTGTTTTTAGCTCTACAAAAATAACTCTTTTGCGCCTGTTTCGAAATAGATAGATTGTGGATAGTTGTACCCGCATATGAATGTTTTGCATTTCTACCGGTCTTTGCCAATTGCAATCAAAAGTAGGAGTAGGATATGAATTTCAGAGTATCGGTGTTGTTCCCTTCCCCCTTATGCAGCCCTCCCGCGGGGTGCGGGTTAGGCGTGGATAAAAAGAAAAGGCTCGATAATCAAGTGATTATCAAGCCTTTCATTCAGTCGGGGTGACAAGATTCGAACTTGCGACCACACGCCCCCCAGACGCGTACTCTAAACCGGGCTGAGCTACACCCCGCTGATTTGGTGATGCAAAAGTAGCTCTATTTTTTACAATGACAAAATTTTTGTGGACTTTTTTTGCAACTTTTTTTGCTATTTCTCATAACTGATTGTAAATGAGAGTAGATAAATTTATAATTTAAACAGGTCGCGATAGAGGTCGAAGGCAACAAATATCTCTTCCTTGTCGGCATGCTGGTCGATAACGGGGTGACCGATGGCCTGCAAGAGGGTAAAGTTGATGTGTCCGGCCTCGTTTTTCTTGTCGTGGGTCATCAGTTCGTAGAGGGTTTCGTAGTCTTTGCAGGTGATGGCAAAGGCTCCGTAGTGGCGGTAGATGTATTGGGCCAGGCCGGTGATGAGGTCGGAAGGGAATTGCAGGTAGTGGTGCGAGAGCAGCAGCTCGCACACGAGTCCCCAGGCTACGGCATAGCCGTGGGGGATGGGCGTACCCCGTCGGTGCGACAGGCTCTCGAAGGCATGTCCTACGGTGTGCCCCAGGTTGAGGGCTTTGCGTATGCCGGTCTCGAGGGGGTCTTGGGCAACGATGCGTTGTTTTACTTGCACCGACTCTTCGAGCAACCGGAGCAGACGGTCCCAGTCGGGGGTCGCGAGGTCGAAGTCGAGCAGGGCCCGGTAGGATTCCGGGCTGTCGATGAGGGCATGCTTCAGCATCTCGGCATAGCCCGAGAGCAGCTCTTCGTGGGGCAGGGTGTGGAAGAACCGGGTGGAGATGATTACGGTATCGGCCGGACGGAAGACGCCGATTTCGTTTTTCAGTCCGTTGAAGTTGACTCCGGTCTTTCCCCCTACGGCCGCATCGACGGCGCCCAGCAGGGTAGTGGGCATGTTGATAAACCGGATGCCCCGTTTGAAGCAGGCGGCGGCAAATCCGCCCAGGTCGGTGACCATACCCCCGCCCAGGTTCACGAGTAGCGACTTGCGGCTGGCCCCGTGACGGCTCAGCTCGTCCCACACGTGGGCGAGAGCCTCGAGGGTCTTGTGGGTATCGCCCGCCTCGATGTCGATGTAGCGGGTCGATGGGGGGAGCGACTCGGCCACCAGGGGCAACGACAGGGCCCGGGTGTGGGTGTCGCAGAGGACAAAGAGGTTGTCGGGGGCGATGCGTTCGATTTCACGAGTGAGTGCCTCGCCGGGTTGTGCGGTAAATATCAGTTTTTGCGGCTCCATAGGGCAAAGGGGGTTATCGGTTGGTGGTACGCAGGATTTCGATGAGGTGGTCTACCCGGTCGGCAAAGTCGGGCATGGAGGGGTACACCAGGTCGGCACCGGCCTCGGTGAGGGCCTGGGCCTCGATGGGTCCGGTATCGACGGCTACGGTGAATACCCGGGCGGCAGCACCGGCCGTGACACCCAACGGGGCGTTTTCGATGACAATGGCCTCGTTGGCCTTGACGCCGGCCTTGGTCAGCCCCATCAAGTAGGGCTCGGGGTTGGGTTTGCCTATCTTCACATCGAAGGCCGTCACCTTGCAATCGGGGGCAAATACCCCGGGATAGTCACGGTCGAGGCGGTCGAGCAGCGAGCTCTGTCCCGACCCGGTGACGAGCACGGGGCGTATGCCGTTGGCCAGGAGGCGTTGCAGCATGCGGTCGGCACCCGGCATGGGGACAATTTCGGGCAGTTCGGCAAAGATTCTCTTCTTGATGTCGTAGATGCGGGCGCACTCCTCGTCGGAGAGATGCCGGTCGAATTGCTTCTCGAACAGGCAGCGTATGGTGCTGCTGCTCGTCCGGCCTTCGTGGAGGTAGAACTCGTCGCGGGTGCAGCGGATGCCCATGGGCGTGAGGGTGCGATACCAGGCCTCGACGTGATTTTTCATCGAGTCGTAGAGCACGCCGTCCATGTCGATGAGGGCGGCCTTGGGGTCGATGCACGCGGCGTTATGTTTGATCAGGTAGTTTTGGATAGCTTCAATTTCGCACATCTTCTATCGGTAGTTTGTTTATACAAAAATAGAGTTTTTGAAATAATTTGCCAAAGAGGAAATTTGTGAATGCTTCGATTTATCTTTTGATTATAAAATAGCATTCACTATTTTTGTGAAAAATTATAGTTGAGATATGAAGACAGTTATCAGGAAATGGTTCCCGGCTTGTGCATTGAGCGTGCTTCTGTGTGCTTGCGGGAGCAACGTAGCCGACGGCGACTATGCCGGCGCGTTCAAAGAGTATGTAAAATCGGAACTGAAAGCCGGTACGTGGGTTTTGTCGGCCGATGAGGGGTTGACCCCCGACCAGGTCGATTCGATTCAGGTCGAGGCCCTGCACGAGGTGACTATTGCCGACAGCCTCCGGGCCGGTCGTCAAGCGGCAATCGATACCTATGTATCTACCGAGCAACAGTTGAAATACGAGATGGAGGTGGCCGAGCACAACTACAAGCTCGACGAGAACAGCCAGTTTGCCCGCCGGGCCGACTATGCCCGCAAACTGCAGGAGGCCCAGCGTGCCCACGGCAACGACCGCAACTATGCCTCGAAAATCGAGGGCTACAAGGTGGCCATGGAGCGCCTGCCCGAGAATCACGAGGCCTATGTGAAATTCGACAAGGACCGCGACTTCTCCTACATCCGTAAATACGAAGAGGCCAAGGCGGCTTACGACCAGTTTGTGGGCGTGAACGTCGAGGACTATATCGGGTCGTACGAGTCGCTGGCTCAGTATGCCGGTCGCGATACGGCCGAGGTGTTGGGCACCGTGGCCCGGGTGGAGTTTATCACCCCCGACGGTTATCAGTCGGCCGTGGTGCTGTTTAACGAAAAACCGACCTTTGTCAAAGCTATCCTTACCGATTCTGAAGCGTTGGAAGACGACGATACGGTGGGCGATGCCGCAGAGTATGACGCCGAGCTGGAGTCGGAAGATTGACGCTCGCCGTTGCCGATAACGCATTGTAACAGCATGTACCGAGGCTACCCCTTCGCGGGGGTGGCCTCTTCTTTTTCTATTTATTTTTATTCTCTTTGAGTCTGTTAGGCTACACGGCGAAATTTTTTCAAAAGGCCTATAAGGGTTGGTTGCCTTTTTTTTGTCATAAAAGTGTAATGACCTTAAACATCTATTTAAATTTATAGATTCATGAATCACATTAAAAAAATGCTCCTAAGTGCCGCCACTCTTCTGCTCTCGTTCGGAGGCTGGGCACAAAACAATCCGGTAGCCAACGAGGCCGCCATTGTCCAATCGGGAAACATGCGTTTCACGGTGTTGACTCCCGAAATGATTCGTATCGAATACAGCGAAAAGAAACAGTTCGAAGATCGGGCTTCGTTTGTGGTCATCAACCGTAACTTGCCGGTACCCCGTTTCACGCAAGAAGAGCGTGACGGTTACCTCTATATCACGACCGACAAGCTGGAGCTGCAGTACAAGTTGGGTACCTACCCGGTGAACAATGACCGTTGCGACCACAACCTGCAGATAGCCTTCGAGGTGAATGGTGCCGAAGAGGTGTGGTATCCCGGGAAAGAGGACCCCTATAACCTGAAAGGTACCACCCGTACCCTCGACAATGCCGAGGGCGATGTGCGCGAATGGCTCGAGAACGGTTTGCTGTCGCGGTCGGGCTGGGCGGTAATCGACGAGCGCGAGCCCCGCAAGGATGGCAGCCTGAGCCTGATGTTCGAGAAAGACCCCGACGGGGGTATGGACTGGGTGGCCCAACGCAAAGACCCCAACTCGCTGGACCTGTATTTCATGGGCTACGGTCACGACTACAAGCGGGCTTTGTACGATTTCACCCGCATTGCCGGTAAAATGCCGTTGCCCCCGCTCTACGTCTTTGGCTACTGGTATTCGAAATATCAACGCTATACCGAGCAGGACATGCGGGATATTGTGAACGACATCCGCTCGCGCGACATCCCCATGGATGTGCTCGTCATCGATATGGACTGGCACCGCAACGGCAAGACCGGCGATACCAACGGTACCGAGTGGACCGGCTGGAGCTGGAACAAGGCGCTCTTCCCCGACCCGGCCGGCTTTATCGCCTGGTTGCACGAGCAGCACCTCAACACGACGCTCAACCTGCACCCGGCCGATGGTGTTTTCCCTAAAGAGGATAACTACGAGGCTTTGTATGCCGACTTGTCCAACCGCTATTCCGACATCACGGCCGACAGCCTGACCAATGCCGACGGTACCATCCGCTGGAATATCGAGAACAAGGATTTCTACGAAGCCTTTTTCGAGCACATTCTGCGCCCGCACGAGAATATCGGTGTCGATTTCTGGTGGGTCGACTGGCAACAATGGATGATTGCCCAGAACGAACCCAACCTGGGCAACACCTTCTGGTTGAACCATGTCTTCTTCAACGACAAGAAGCTGCAAGGCAAGGACCGTCCCTTCATCTTCCACCGCTGGGGCGGACTGGGCAACCACCGCTATCCTATCGGATTCTCGGGCGACTCGCATTCGACCTTCTCGTCGTTGGCCTTCCAGCCCTATTTCACCGCTACCGCCTCCAATGTAGGCTATGGCTACTGGAGCCACGACATCGGCGGCCACATTCAAGACTGGCCCAACAACTCCGAGCTCTACCTGCGTTGGATTCAATACGGTGTATTCTCGCCCATCCTGCGCACCCACTCGACGGCTGCCGGCCACATCGAGCGCCGTATCTGGAAATATGAGAACTTCGAGCAGATGCGCGATGCCATCTATCTGCGCTACGCCCTTATCCCCTATATCTATACGATGGCCCGCTGGTCGTACGACACGGGCGTAGGCATCTGCCGCCCCATGTACTACGACTATCCCGAGGCCGACGAGGCCTACCGCTACGAGGGTCAGTACATGTTTGGCAACGACATTCTGGCGGCTCCCATCACGGCTACCGACAACGGTACGAACCAGAGCGAGAAAACCATCTGGCTGCCCGAAGGCAAGTGGTACGAGGTGATGACCGGCCAGGTGCTCGACGGCGGTCGTGTGGTGACGCGCACCTTTACCCGCGACCAGATTCCCTACTACTATCGCGAGGGGGCCATCGTGCCGCTCTACCCGCGCATCATGCACCTGAAGGAGCGCCCCGAAACGCTGATTCTGCAATTTGCTCCGGGTGCCGAGGGTGAGTTCAACTTCTACGAAGATGCCGGCAACAGTGCCGACTACGAAACCGCCTATACCTTTACCCGCATCACCCAGCAGAGCGACGGAGAGAAGACCGTCTGCACCATCTATCCGCGCACCGGCTCGTTCGAGGGCATGCCTCAGTCGCGCTCTTATCGCCTCGAGATTCTGGCTCGCGATGAGGCTCCTGCCCGGGTAACATACGCCGACGGTACGGCTGCCGACTATGAATACGACGCCGAGGGTAAGAAGATTGTCATCTCGGTACCCGCTACGGCTTGCAGCGAAACCATAACCCTCACCGTTGAATAAAAGGAGGAGGCGGTTATGGGAAAAGCAGGTAAATATATAGTTGCTTTTGCCTTGCTGTGGGGCATGTTTCCGGCAGCAGGCGCCGAATGGAAACTCGTGGGCGATACGGCCGAGCTGAAGAGTCCGGTGGTATTCTCGCCGGTGAGCGACAACGCCAATCGGTTTGAGTATGTAGGGCCTATGGTCGAAGATCTCTTCAAGGTAACCGACGGTACTACCCAGTATATTCAGGAGTGTGGCAGCAACAACCCTCTGGGCGACTCCATACCCTTGCGCGAGGCCGACCCCGACGAGCGGGGCATGAGCATCCGCTATGCCGGCAAGACCGATGTATACCGGCTCACCCTTACCGTCGACGGTGAGGAGAAGAGTTTGAAAGCCGAGCGGATAGAGTTGCCGAAGAATCTCTACATCATCGGCGGCCCGTTCAACCGCGAGATTCAGTTCTGGAAATTCCAGGATGCCAAGCAACTCGTTCCCGATACGCAGTATCCCTATATCTTCTACTACAAAGGGGTGATGCGCTACAACGACGAGGGCGACGAGTGCGGCAGCTTCATGTTCATACCGCACTTGACATGGGACGACAAGTATCACCCGGCGCTCACGGGCGACTGCCCGATTGCCGACAAGATAGGTCAACCGCTCGACATGCGGCTGAATGGCGAGGATAACAAATGGAGCATCGCCTCGGACCGCAGCGGCGACGGCTACTACGAAATCAAGGTCGATCTGCTCCACATGACCATGACGGTCGAGAAGTTCGAACCCGACCTGATCGAGGATCCCTTCCCCCTCTCGGTATTTGCCGCAGGTGCCGCCATGCCCTGTGGGTGGGACAACTCGCACCCGATGGTGCTCGACCCCATTGCCGACGGTGTATACCGCTGGCAGGGCGAGGTGCAGGGCGGCGATTTCAAATTCCTGCGCCGGCGGGGTACCTGGGAACGCTGCTATGTGGCCACGACCCGCGACGAGCCGGTTCACCCCGGTGAGGAGCACGACGTAGTCTATGAGTACAACTCGTTTGTCGAGGGCAACGACTACAAGTTTACCGTGGCTGCCACCGACCCGTGTATCATCACGCTCGACCTCAATCGGATGAAGATGCGCGTCGATACCGAGGAGACCATCGGGGGCAGCGGCATCGCTCCCGTCGAGGAGTTGGGCGGCCTCACCTGGTATGCGTGGAACCATACGCTGTCGCTGCACACCACGACTGCAGTGGCTTTGCAGACCCATATATTTGCCCTTGACGGGCGACTGGTTGCCCAGCGCAATTTTGTCGGGAGTACCGATATAACCTTGGCGCGTGGTTGTTATGTGGTCGTGTTGCGCGACGAAAAAGGATTGAATTATGCTAATCTTAAAGTGCTGGTACGCTAATCTGTGCGACCTGTAAACGAGAGGGGCACTGCACGATACAACGGTATCGGTCGGTGCCCCTTCGATTTTTCTGTCAGGTATGTGTCTATCTGTGTGTAGAATTGGCCGGCCGGCGGGTTACGGTACCACCACCTTGAGGGTGTGGTTGCCGCAGCGCAGCAGGTAGAGGCCGGGTTGCAGGTCGAGGGTATTGTCGCCTTCGAGGCCCGGCTGTTGCCGTACCAGTTGCCCTTGCAGGTTATAGACCGTCAAGGGGCACGAGGCTTGCAGGCGTACGACGAGGCCGCCGGGACGGGCCATCACCTTCACTCCGGCGGGGTCGCTCTCGAGATTCTCGACACTGGCCGGGAGGGGAACCTCGGTCAGCGCGGTCCACGACGACTGGTAGAGCTTGCCGTCCGATTCGGCATAGGCACTCATGCGGAAGGCGAAGCGGTCGCCCCACGCCTGGGGCAGGTCGGTGAAGGTATAGCTGTTGATGCGTCGTCCCTCGACGAGCCGGTAGTCGTAGTTGTAGCTGAAGCTGTCGCCCGTGGAGAGGTCCTGGGTGAGGGTGAGTTCGTCGAGATACATCTCTTGCGTATAGTCTCTCTGTCGGAAGTAGATTTCGAGACTGGTCGTCGGGCTGCTGTGGTCGAAGGTAATCGTGACCTCGTTGTAGCCGGGGTGGGAGAGTGTGACGCTCTTTTTCTCGGCATTCCCCGTCTGGTAGTAGTTGTTGAAGTCGACCTGGTCGCCCATGGCTCCGTAGATGCGGGCCTTGGCTGTGTATCCGCCGGTGTTGCTCATGGCGATGGTGGGGGTGGAGATGCTGATACCGCCGAGCATGCCGCCGGTCCAGCAGCCGTAGAAGGCCGACCAGTCGGGCACGGTGGTGTAGTCGTCGTAGTTGGTGCCGCCCATGTCGTCGACCGGTAGCTCTACGGTGCCGCCGGTGAAGGCGTCGAAGTTCTCATAGAGAATCGTCTGTCCCGGCTCGTCGCGTTGGGCCGTGTGGGTATAGACGTTGTAGAGCACATAGCCGTCGGCCCCGATTACGGTGCTCCAGTTGGCGGTATACTGCCCGCCGTGCACTTCGGTAAAGTCGTTGAGGCGGGGCGTTTCGAGGGAGCCGGCAAAGCCGAAGACATCGACGATGTTCGACTCGGCCGAGCGTTCGTTGCCCTGGATGCTCTGCACCGTATAGAAGTAGTCGGTATCGGGTTGCAGACCGCTTACGGGGACCGAAGTGTTTGTGGTCTCCAACCCTTCTATCAGATAGTCGCGTGTCTTGACCATTCCGCCGTAGGTGATGGCTATGTCGTCGATGGCGGTGGGGCTGTTCATGTCGGGAGCCTCGTCGGTGTAGGTGATTTTGAACCGGATGCACCCCACGGGAATTTCGCGGCTATACTCCACGATGCCGCCGGCCGGGTAGTAGATGGTCGAGGTTTCGCCCAGCAGGCTCCACCGGTTGCCGTCGTAACCGTAGGCAGCTACGGTGCCGTTGCCGTTGGCATTCTTGACCCAGAACGAAAACCGTGAAGCGGGAGCCGGCAGGATGGGGGTGACTATCGAGTCGCGCTCGGAATCGAAGGCGAGGGCTATCGTGCCCGAGTGTACCGAGGTGGTGTCGGTGGCGACCGTCGTGGTGTAGAGCTGGCGCACCGAGCCGCCGGTTACGTCGAGGCACCACCCCTCGGGCAGGGTCGACCGGTCGAAGTCGATGTATTTGTTGCGCTTCGATCCCAGCGTGGTGGGGACCAGCCCCTCGAAACTTTCGGTAATCGAGGTCTCGGGGGTACCCGAATCGGCCATTGTGTAGGCAAAAACATTCAGTTGATAGCCCGATGCCGCTTCGACGGGCTGCCAGTTGGCTGTGAACGAGGTGGTGGTCACATCGGTAGCCGGGAGAGCGACGGGAGATTCGATGGCGGCTTGTGTCGCTTGCAGGCCATAAAGCGCCCACAGGAGAGCAATCAGTTTTTTCATAGCTCGAACGAATAAAGTTTACCCCGTAAAGATAGGTAAATATATGGAAAAATGTTACTGAAAAGCTATATAAAGTAAAAGCCCGCCGAAAATCGGCAGGCTTTTGCTTTATAATTGTCACCAGAAGTGCGATGGTCAATGGTCAGATGCGAGCCTGGATGGCTTTGCTCTCCTCTTCGTAGCCGGGTTTGTTGAGCAGGGCGAACATGTTGCGCTTGTAAGCCTCTACGCCCGGTTGGTTGAAGGGGTTCACGCCCAAGATGTAGCCGCTGATACCGCAAGCCTTCTCGAAGAAGTAGATGAGTTGGCCCAGATAGGTTTCGGTGAGTTCGGGAACCACGATTTTGAGGTTGGGCACACCGCCGTCGACGTGGGCGATTTGCGTACCGAGCTCGGCCATCTTGTTCACCTCGTCTACGCGTTTGCCGGCCAGGTAGTTGAGGCCGTCGAGGTTCTCGTGGTCCGAGGGGATGGTAACCGTGTGCTTCATCTGGGCTACCGAGAGCACGGTCTCGAAGATGATGCGTTCGCCCTCTTGAATCCATTGACCCATCGAGTGCAGGTCGGTCGTGAAGTCGACCGAAGCGGGGAAGATGCCCAGGTGGTCCTTACCTTCGCTCTCGCCGTAGAGTTGTTTCCACCACTCGGCAAAGTAGTGCAGTTTGGGGTTGAAGTTGACGAGAATCTCGACCTTCTTGCCGCTCTGGTAGAGGGCGTTGCGGGTAGCGGCATAGATGGCGGCGGGGTTCTGCTCGAAGGGAACCTCTTCGCCACAAGCCTTCTCCATGGCAACGGCACCGGCCACGAGGGCGCGGATGTCGAAGCCCGCGATGGCGATGGGCAGCAGACCTACGGGGGTGAGTACCGAGAAGCGGCCGCCTACGTTGTCGGCGATGACGAAAGTCTTGTAACCCTCGGTGTCGGCCAGTTTGCGCAGGGCACCCTTGTGGGCGTCGGTGATGGCCACGATGCGGTGTTTGGCCTCCTCTTTGCCCACTTGAGCCTCGAGTTGCTCCTTGAGCAGACGGAAGGCGATGGCCGGCTCGGTAGTCGTTCCCGATTTGGAGATAACGACGATGCCGAACGATTTCCCCTTCAGCAAGGTTTGCAGTTCATACAGGTAGTCCTCGCCGATGTTCTGTCCGGCAAAGAGGACAATGGGGTTTTTATGTTCGTGGTGCAGGAACTCGAAGGTATCCGAGAGGGCCTCGATTACGGCTTTGGCACCCAGGTAGCTGCCGCCGATACCGATAACGACTACGATGTCGCAGCGCTCTTTCATCTGTTTGGCTGTGGCTTCGAGGTCGGCCAGATGGGCTTCGGTTATTTCGGAGGGCAGGTGCAGCCAACCCAGAAAGTCGTTACCCTTGCCGGTACCTTTGTGAAGCATTTCGATGCCGTTTGCAGCTTTGTCTTGCAAAGCGAAGACGTCGCTCTTGGATACGGTTCCTAAAGCTTTTTCGATGTTCAATTCGATTGATTTCATAGCTTTGACTCTATTTGTTGATTATAGAAATGTATCGTAAATATTTTCGATGGCATGCCGGGGCAATACCTTTTTGTAAAGTATATCATAAACGCATTGCAGGATAGGCATGTTCACGTGGTAGCGCTCGTTTATCTCGTAGATGCACTTGGTGCCGTAGTATCCCTCGGCAATCATCTCCATCTCCATCTTGGCGGCGTTGACCGAATAACCGCGCCCGATCATGGAGCCGAAATTGTGGTTGCGGCTGAAGCGGGAGTAGGCGGTCACCAGCAGGTCGCCCAGGTACACCGAGTCGCTGATGTTTCGATGTTCGCAGGGCGATACGGCCCGCAAGAAGCGGTTCATCTCGTTGAGGGCGTTGGAGACAAGCATGGCCTGGAAGTTGTCGCCGCTCTTCATGCCGTGGCAGATGCCGGCGGCAATGGCGTAGACGTTTTTCAGCACGGCCGAGTATTCGATGCCTCTGACGTCGGTCGAGACGATGGTTTTCAGTTTGGCTCCGTTGAGGGCGTTGGCCAGCGCATGGGCCCGCTCCAGGTCGTTGCATCCCACGGTGAGGTAGGAGAGTCGTTCGAGGGCCACCTCCTCGGCGTGGCAGGGGCCGCCGATGACGGCCAACTGCGATTCGGGCACGTGATAGAAGGTTTGCAGATACTCGGTGACAATCATGTTCTCGTCGGGTACGATGCCCTTGATGGCCGTCACTACGAATTTGCCGCTGATGTCGGTGTCCAGCTTCTTGAGGTGGGCCTTCATGTAGGGCGAGGGCGTCACCAGTATCAGGGTGTCGGCCGCTTCGGCAATTTCGTTGATGTCGGAGCTGAAGTGGATGCGCGAGGTGTCGAAGGCGACATCCGACAGGTACACCGGGTTGTGGCCGGTTTGCTTGAAATCGGCAATACGGTCGTCGCGCCGCATGTACCACAGGATGCTGTCGGCATTGTTCAGCGTCAGTTTGGCCAGCGCCGTAGCCCAACTGCCGCCCCCCATGATCGCTATTTTACCGGGAATGGTCATGTGATAGGATAGGGCTTTTTGGAGGATTATTTATTTGCGTTTTCTACCCAATTTTTTACGTCGTCGACCGTGGGGTTAGCCAGGTCGAGTTTATATTTCTTGTTGATGCCGCAAATCTCCTGGTGCATCTTGTTGGGGTTGGCCTCGGCCAGGTCGGCTACGGTGAGGTAGCCGGCTTTCTGGATGGGGGCTACCCATTGAGCCGGTACACCTATGGCAGTATAGGCGGCCTCTTTGTCGCGTTTCTGTACCTTCTCGGGACGCATCTGCGGGAAGAAGAGCACCTCTTGTATGGTGGTCTGGCCGGTCATCAGCATCACGAGGCGGTCCATGCCGATACCCATGCCCGACGTGGGGGGCATGCCGTATTCGAGGGCGCGGATGAAGTCGTTGTCGATAAACATGGCCTCGTCGTCACCTTTCTCCGAGAGACGCAGCTGCTCTTCGAAGCGCAGGCGCTGGTCGATGGGGTCGTTCAGCTCGGAGTAGGCGTTGCACAGCTCCTTGCCGTTGACCATGAGCTCGAAGCGCTCGGTCAGCTCGGGGTTGTGGCGGTGACGCTTGGTGAGGGGCGACATCTCGATGGGATAGTCGGTGATGAAGGTAGGTTGTATGTAGTGGCCTTCGCATTTTTCGCCGAAGATTTCGTCGATGATCTTGCCCTTGCCCATGGTCTCGTCGATCTCTACGCCTATCTGCTTGCACACCTCGCGCAGTTGTGCTTCGTTCATGCCGCTGATGTCGATGCCGGTGTGCTCCTTGATGGCGTCGAGCATGGTGATGCGCTTGAAGGGCGGCTTGAAGCTGATGACGTTGTCGCCCACCTTGATCTGGTCGGTACCGTTCACGTCGATGCAAATCTTCTCGAGCATCTTCTCGGTGAAGTCCATCATCCAGTTATAGTCCTTGTACGAGACGTAAATCTCCATACAGGTAAACTCGGGGTTGTGGGTGCGGTCCATACCCTCGTTGCGGAAGTTCTTGGAGAACTCGTATACCCCCTCGAAGCCGCCCACGATGAGGCGTTTGAGGTAGAGCTCATCGGCAATGCGCAGGTAGAGCGGAATGTCGAGGGCGTTGTGGTGCGTGATGAAGGGCCGGGCGGCGGCACCGCCGGGAATCGATTGCAGAATAGGGGTCTCGACCTCCAGATAGCCGCGGGCGTTGAAATACTCGCGCATCGAGGTGTAGACCTTCGTACGTTTGATGAAAATATCTTTTACTCCCTCGTTTACTACCAGGTCGACGTAGCGCTGGCGGTAACGCAGTTCGGGGTCTTCGAACGAGTCGTAGGCCACGCCGTCTTTCATCTTGACGATAGGCAGCGGGCGCAGCGATTTGGAGAGTACCGTCAGTTCCTGGGCGTGTACGGTGATTTCGCCCGTCTGTGTGCGGAATACGAAACCGCGGATACCCACGAAGTCGCCAATATCGAGCAGCTTCTTGAATACCGTGTTGTACAGCTCCTTGTCTTCGCCGGGGCAAAGGTCGTCGCGCGAGATATATACCTGGATGCGGCCCACCGAGTCCTTCAACTCGATAAACGAGGCCTTGCCCATGATGCGGCGGCTCATGATGCGGCCGGCGATAGATACCTGACGGGGCTCTTCGGCACCGTCGACAAAATTATCTTTTATTTCCTGAGAGTAAGCATTTACCGGATATTCGGCTGCGGGATAGGGCTCGATGCCCATTTTGCGCAACTCGTCAAGACTGTTGCGGCGAATGATCTCTTGTTCGCTCAGATCGAGAATATTCATAGACGTAAGTTTGTAAATTTTCGCAAAAATACAAAACTTTGGGCGAAAACGTCTACGATTTGGCGTAAATTATTGTTATCGAACGGTCATTCAGGGCGTTGTCTCGTGCGGGGGCCTGGGGGTGTCGTCCGGCTTGTCGTCGCCCTCTTCGGGGGCGATGATGTCGCTCTTGCCCTTGAACCACTTGAAAATGTTGATGCGCAACCGGCTGCCGTGGGCCTCGAAGTAGTTGTTGAAACACGAGTTGATTTCGCAGCCGTAGACCACCAGCAGCACGATGGCCGGCAGCACCGGTATGCCGAAGGGGGTGCCGAATGCCTGGCCGAAGCTCGTGGCTACCAGTATCCAGCAGATGTAGTCGATAATCTTGTTGATGCTGCGTCGCACGGCCCGGCTCTTGCGGATGACCTCGCCCCGGTGGCGGGCCGCATCGATGCCGAACTTCAGGTCGGCCAGCACCAGAGCCAGCGCCGCCAGCAGAAACCAGCGGATGGGGGAGACCAGGTCGGCCGCCCAAGCCAGATACGACGCCAGGGTGCCGTTGATTACGTTGCGTTCGTTCATGTCGGAATTTGCATTTAAGTGGTTCTGCTGCAAATTTCGGTCGCCCGCCCCGCCCCGCCGTGGCCTGTTGATAAAAAGAGAGAGTCACCCCGTTGCGAGGATACCCCCGCACCCGATGCGCACCGTGTCACCCCGCACGGCGATGCGGGGTCCAGGCAAGTGTCACAAAGGAAAATGTATTTTGCGGGTAATTTTGCCAGTATCTCTGGATACCGCATCGTGGTGCGGTATGACGTGGAAGTCCCCCCCCGCACTGGGTGTGGGTAATGTGTATGAGTGAGGTGTAAATACAGCAGAGATGAAGAGGCTTGAAAATCTTCATCTCTGCCGATATTCTTTTAAGGGTAAGATTTATAAGTCTTCACCATTGGCTTGGTTGTAGCCGTTGTCGTAGTATAGAAGGATATAGTATTCGCCGTATTGTTCGGCAATCATAAACCAAACGGATTTTTTATAAAGCTTGTCAGTCATGTATTGCAGCAATTCCGTCATAAGCTCTTGTCCTTGCTCTTCGGTAAGGGATGATAATTGTTCCTGTGAATATTTGGAAAAAATGAATGCTTGGGTTTCTTGCGCAATGGCAGTCGAATCTATTCCTCCTTCCGGGACTTGAAAATAAGATGCTTGGTATCGTTTTTTATTCACGGACATCTCATAAGAGATGTTGTCATCTTCTGGTATGATGTAGGACTCGGAAGATACAGATTGATATTTCTTATTGTTTTCAAATTGTCGACAGAGGGCATTGAACCGTATTCTGATGTTGCTTTCACTTGAACTTATGGCATCTCTTACCATGATGCGATACACTTTATCGCTGTTTGTTACGACGGAGATGTAGGAGTCTCGGCCATTGAACTCTCCTTTCAAGCAATCTAATTCGCTGTCGTATCGAAATCCTTTTGCCTTGAGCTTTTGAATCATTTCGCTTTTGCTTCCGTCTACAGGAATTCCCAAAAATTTAGTGACATCGTTCTGTGCAAATAGTGCCGTTACGCAAACGAACAGCATCGAGAGTGTTAATAGTCTTTTCATGATTTTAGCGTATTAGTAATTAGAAATCTATTGTGTAAGAAGCTGATGATGAACCTTCGCCTTTGATAACGAATGGCTCTTCTCCACGGCAAACGTAGATGCGAACAGTCTTGCTTGCCCCAGTAGCTTGAATTTTTGCCTTGAATCCTTTAGATACAGGACCATAGGTTTCCTCCCAGGATTTTACATTTGGTTCAATCGTTTTTGAGCCTGTTTCGGTTTCGACGGTAACTGATTCTATTCTGGCATTTTCATAGCCTACACCTCCATAGGCGAGTGCTGTGTATTTTACATAGTAGTTCGCATCGGTTTCGGTCCCGGTTTCGGTTTCCGGTTGGGTGTTTGATGGAGAGGGTTCATCATTGGTACAAGAAGAAAATGCTAACAGCGTTAATAAAGCGCTTAGCAGGGCGATAATTTTTTTCATGTTCTTTATGGTTTGAATATAAAAATGGCGTGTAACTATTCTTCGCTTGTCTTTACGTTTGGTTACCGCCAAGTGACCATATTCCACAACAAGCACAGAACAGTCCACGCCGTTACAACGTGAACCTTCAGACGCTTGTTCTCGTGGAATGAATGATTGGCGGTATTCAACGTAAAGAGAACAAGAGCTAAAAGCTCAATTATTTCGATAAAAATATTTTTCTATTTACAAGTATATCTCCTTTCCTATTAGGTATTAAAAAAATCGTTTCTATGGTTGTTTTTTA
Organism: uncultured Barnesiella sp.; assembly: GCF_946496565.1. Classification (NCBI taxonomy): domain Bacteria; kingdom Pseudomonadati; phylum Bacteroidota; class Bacteroidia; order Bacteroidales; family Barnesiellaceae; genus Barnesiella; species uncultured Barnesiella sp. Next base: position 60,134 of record NZ_CAMMHD010000003.1, on the reverse strand, counting down.
TCTGTATGATACAAAGGTACAAAATTCTAATAAAAAAATCTATATATATGATTTTTAATTATCAGGAATAAAACTTGTTGAGTTAGATTCTCTCTGGATTCCGCGTCGTGGCGTGGCATGACGAACGCCACCACGTTGTGGCGCGGCATGCCGGCGGGGAGGAACGGAAAAAGAAAATCCCGCGAGCTCGGGGGGGGAGGGTGAGAGCATCGCGGGACGTGGATTTATAACTGCTTGTCTCTTATTGGGCACTGTTCTTTTTCAGCCATTCGAGGCGGCGCATGTCGGGCAGGTGTTTTACCTTGAAGTGCTCGAAGGTGGCGCGGAATCCGTCGCCGTCGGGGCTGGCACCCATCACGCCCACCTGAACGGGGGTGTTGTCTTGCAGCCAGGCGTTGCGCATGAGGGTGTACTCCTTGTTGTCGAACGAGTAGAACACCTCGACGGCATCGAGACGGCGCACGGCCTTGATCCAGATGTAGGGCACGGCCCGGTCGAGGGTGATGACGCTCCAGTCGGAGGTGTGGTGGGTAACCACGGTGCTGAGGTTGAATTTGCCGTCGACGAACTCGATGCCGGCCTTGATGTAGTTTTCGTGGTCGATGCGCAGCATGATGCCGGCCTGGTCGAATCGGGTCTTGTAGTCGCCGGTGACTTTGACTTTCACTTCGAACTCACCGCCGTAGGTGGCGTAGTAGAAGGGGGCATCGTCGACGGTGAAGCCGTAGTGCGAGATGCGCCAGTAGTCGGTCTTGGGGGTTACAAACATGGCGAGGGTGTTGTCTTTGATTTCCCATTGTTCGGGTTCGTTGAACCATTGCATTTTTTCTAACGATTGGGCCATGCCCGTGGCGGCTGCCAGCAGCACGGCAAGGGTTAACAGAATTGAGCGTTTCATTTGTATATGTCTATAAGTAGTAAATAACCATTACTTTTTTTATATTTGCAAATGTATAGAGCTGAAATAGAATATACAATGATTATAAATAACCATTTTCTATCGTGGATATAGTCGGTAAACTTAACAGTCTGTTTCTGAAGCAGGACAGTGCCAAGGGGCGCCGTTACCTCGACGAGCTGGAGCGCTACAAGATGGTGGCTCGCAGCTACAGCCTGATGGAGGGGACGGTGTCGGTTTTGAGCGACATGCACGCCAACGTGAGCTACCTCTATTATGGCGGGTTTGCCAAGACGCTCAATCTGAAGCGCCCCGGCACCGAAGAGTCGATAGCCTCGATTTGGGAGGAGAACATATTGGGGTTGATTCCTCGCGAGGACTTGTATGACAAGTATTTGCAGGAGTTGCGTTTCTTCAACTTCGTGAAGCGCCTGCCCAGGGAGAGGCGCCAGCACTACTGCCTGGTGAGCAAGTTGCGCATGCGGTCGCCCTCGGGCGATTGTCTGTGGGTGTGCCACCGCATGTTTTATGTGCCCGACCCCTTCAACAACTCGCTGTGGCTGGCGTTGTGCCTGTATGGTCCGCTGTCGTTCGACTGGCCGGGCGGGGGCCATCTGGTCGATACGGTCACGGGGGCCGTGGTCGAGCTGGGGGCGCGCGGCGAGTCCAAGATTTTGTCCGACCGCGAGATTCAGGTACTTCGGCTGATTGACAAGGGGTTGATAAGTAAGCAGATAGCCGATACACTCTCAATCAGCATCCACACCGTGAGCCGGCATCGGCAGGAGATTCTGGCCAAGTTGCAGGTGCGCAACTCAATCGAAGCGTGCCGCGTGGCCAAGGACCTGGGGCTGCTCTGACCGTGTGGCGTGTGGCGGCTGTGTGCCTCCCCGCTTGCGGTGGTAACCACAGGGGGCTGCTCAGGCTTTAGGCTGGTAGGGCTCGATGTGCACGTTTACCTGGGTGTGTTTGCCAAAGGCGGCCTTGAGGTTGTTCTCTACGTGGGTGGCGATGTCGTGAGCCTCGACAATCGACGAACGGGCATCGACCTTGATGTGCATGTCGATGATGAAGGCGTTGCCGTTCTTGCGGGTGCGCAGGTGGTGGAAGGTGATGACCCCGGGGGTCGCCTGTATCTTCTGCTCGATGTTTTGCTTGATCTCCTGGGGAAGCGACATTTCGAGCAGCTCCTGTATGCTGGGACGGGCCAGCTTGTAGGCCACGCCAATGATGAATATGCCCACGATAACCGAGGTGATGGGGTCGAGTATGCGCCAGCGTTCGCCCAGGAACATGGCGCCCGAGATGCCGATGAGGGTACCTATCGACGAAAAGGCGTCGGACCGGTGGTGCCAGCCGTTGGCAATGACGGCCGGGTTCTCGATTTTGCGCCCGATGATGATGGTATACCAGTAGAGCCCCTCTTTCACCACAATCGATACGGCGGCCATGATGAGGGCCAGGTAGGTGGGCCGCTCGATGGTGCGCCCGTTGAGTACCTCGTATATCTTTACACTGCCCGAGTAGAAGATGCCGATGGCCACGATGAAGAGGGCAAAGCTGATGAGCATGGTGGCAAAGGTCTCGAACTTGCCGTGGCCGTAGGGGTGGTCGCTGTCTTCGTTCTTGGCCGAAATCTTGATGAAGATGATGACGATAAAGTCGGTCACAAAGTCGGAGAGCGAGTGGATACCGTCGGCAACCATGGCGCTGCTTCGGCCCACTACGCCAGCTACGATTTTGGCAGCCGAGAGTATGAGGTTGGTAAAGAATCCCACCCAGGTGACCCGGGCCGCTTTTTTCTCCCGGTCGATGTCGCTTATTTGTTCGGTCTCGTTCATTGCAAAGTGAGATAAAAACAGTGCAAATATAGAGTGTTTTGAGTTAGGTTATATCGTTTGGGGTAGCATAATCTTTAATTTATACCTGTTCTACATAGCGTTTTGTCCGATGAGGCGACGAAAATCGTCTCGGGTGTTTCAGAATTTCATCACTTTTTTGTATGTTTGTAGAGATACAAACAGGAGGAGATATGCACATCGAGTCGTTACATATACGCCGACAGCTGATTGAGCCTCATCGGGGAGCTCTGCTGGTAGCCGAGCCCTTTCTCGACGAGGGGTGTTTCCGCCGGGCTGTCATCTGTCTGGCCGAATATTCTGAAAAGGGGGCCGTGGGATTCGTGCTCAACAGCCCTACACAATACCATTTGGACGAATTGCTCGAGGGGGTGGGACACATCCCTTCGATACCGGTCTATTGCGGTGGTCCGGTGGGTACCGACCACCTGTTTTTCCTGCACGACATCGCCTCGCTGCCCGGGGCGGTAGAGGTGGCGCCGGGGTTGTTTGCCAATGGCGATTTCGACATGCTGCTCGACTTCATGCGCAGCGACGAGAGTGTGTGCCGCCACGTGAAATTCCTCATCGGTTACAGCGGCTGGTCGCCCGGCCAGCTCGACGGCGAGCTGCGGCAAGAGTCGTGGGCGGTCACCACCATGCAGTCGGCAGCCAGTTGTCTGGCGGCGACCGACGATACTTTCTGGCGCGAGACGGTGCGCAGCATGGGCGAGGGGTATCTGTTGTGGCTCAACTCGCCGCAAGAGCCGTCGCTCAATTAGTCGTTTTCTGCGGGATTGATTTTCTGGAATACGAGGGCATCGGTATAGCCGTGAGGCAGCCGCACCCAGTCGGCCAGGTGGCCGCACTCCCTGAATCCGCAGGCGCGGAAGAGCCCCAGGCTGGCCGTGTTGCACACGGCAATATGCACATAGAGCTGGTGCAGATGCAGAAATCGGAAAGCATACTCCATGAAGGTTTCGAGCGCATCGCGGCCCAACCCCTGGCGGGTGCAGGCCGGGTCGACGAGCAGTCCGATGGCGGCCCGCCGGTTGGAGGCGTCGTAGTCGAAGCAGTCGACGAGTCCCACCCGCTCGAGGCTGTCGCGTCGTACAATCATCAGGCGCAGCTGGTTGTCGCGGGCGATGTCGGCCGTGTAACTTTCAATATAGCATTTGAGCAGGTAGCGCGACAACGGTGCTACGGTGCAGCCATGCTGCCACAGCGTGGTATCGTTTTCCCAGCGGTAGAGGATGTCGAGGTCTTCGGGTTCGAGAGCCCGTAGGGCAATCTGTTTTCCTGTGAGGTAGTTCATGGCCGGGAATGAATTTCTTTGGGTGAGACAATGACTTGCGCTTGCGGGTTGTAGATGAGGAATCGGTTGCGGTCGTGGCACCCCTGTTGCACGATGTCGATAATCTGGCGATAGGTGAGCAGCCCCGAGTCGAGCACGATGTAGCGCAGGGGCGACCCTTTGCGGGGGGCCGGCAGTTGTTGCATCGACTCTATGGCCGTGGCGCGGGGAGTGCCGGGTATGAGACTGGCCACGCGGTCGGCCTCGCGGGAGAGGATATACCATTCGCCCCGTTCGCGCTTGTCGCCCTCGCCCTGCCTGCGACGGAAGGGGCGGAGCACAATACGGTGGGCGGCGGCCAGCAGGGCCCGGAAGAAGATCGAGAACTTCACCGCCAGGTAGTACCCCTTGCTGTAATGCGGGTAGTGCTTCTCGAAGAAGATGAGCATCGCCTCGTAGAAGATGCGCACGTAGCGCAGGCTCCCCTTCTTGGTGCTCTCGCCCTTGTAGTGGATGATGGGCGTGGGCAGGTAGTAGTTGTGGTACCCCGCCAGTACCAGCCGGTAGGAGAGGTCGATGTCCTCGCCATACATGAAGAAGCTCTCGTCGAGCAGACCGCTCTTGTCGAGCGTGGCCCGGCGCATGAACATGAAGGCCCCCGACAGGATGTCGATTTGGTGACACTCGTCGGGCGAGAGGTATTTCAGGTGATAGCGGCCGAAGAGGCGCGAATGGGGGAAGAGGGCCGACAGCCCGAAAATCTTGCAGAACGAGACCCACGGCGTGGGGAATCCCCGTTTCGACTCGGGCAGAAAACGGCCGTTGCCGTCGAGCATCTTCACCCCCACACCGCCGGCATCGGGGTGCGAGTCCATGAACTGGCACACCTCGTGCAGCGTATCTTCGGCAACGACGGTATCGGGGTTGAGCAGCAGGACGTACTGTCCCGTAGCCAGCTCCATGGCCTGGTTGTTGGCCCGGGCGAATCCCACGTTTTCGGTATTGGCGATGAATCGCACCTCGGGGAATCGGGGGGCGAGGTAGTCGAGCGAGTCGTCCTGCGAGTGGTTGTCGACCACGAAGATTTCGGCCTCCATGGGGTGAGCCGTCAGGGCAGCCCGTACCGACCGGAGCGCCTGCTCCAGAAAGTATTTCACCCGGTAGTTGACGATGACGATGCTGATTTTTACCACAGAATGCGACTCCTCTATTTTATATAATGTATAACGATACCCCGCCCGAAATAGTGTGCGCTATCCCTTGAAACTTTCGCTGAAGAGCGTGCGGTTGAGGATGGAGCGGCCTAGCGTGATTTCGTCGGTGTATTCCAGTTCGCCGCCCACCGAGACACCCCGGGCGATGATGGTGATTTTCACGTCGAAGGGAGCCAGTTTGCGGAAGATGTAGAAGTTGGTCGTGTCGCCCTCCATCGTGGCGCTTAGGGCCAGAATCACCTCCTTGATGCCGCCGGCCGCCACACGGTCGACCAGGCTCTCGATTTCGAGGTCGGCCGGCCCGATGCCGTCCATGGGCGAGATGACACCCCCCAGCACATGGTATAGCCCGTGGAACTGACGGGTATTCTCGACCACCATCACCTCCTTTACATTCTCGACCACGCATATCGTCGAGGCGTCGCGCGACGGGTCGCTGCAGATGGCACAGGTGTCGGTGTCCGATATGTTGTGGCACACGTGGCAGTGCTTGATCTCCTTGCACAGCTTGATGATGGTATTCCCGAATTTCTCGGCCTCGCCCTCCTCCTGCCGCAGCAGGTAGAGCACCAGGCGCAGCGCCGTTTTGCGGCCGATGCCCGGCAGCTTGGCAAACTCGCTCACTGCATTTTCGAGCAGAACCGAAGAGTATTGTTGATCCATACGAATAGTTTCCCTTTCGCGGCTCCCGACGAGGTGCGGCACTTCCGCCCCTCCGCAAAGCCGTGGTGCAAAGATAGTGAAAGGTGAGAGCAGAAAGCCAAGTTTACTTGAGCTTTTTGCCGAACCGACTCCTATTTTCGCAGTATGCAAAGATAGTGAAAGTCGAAAGCAGAAAAACAAGCTCGCTTGATTTTTATGCTGAGACGTATCCTTTCTTCTGAAAAGATAGTGAAAGGCGAGGGGAGAATAAAATATCGAAACTTGTTTCAGATATTTTTTATCCCGAGACGCATCCTGTCTTATGTAAAGATAGTGAAAGGTGAGGGGAAAAGGCAAACGGGAAAAGTTGTTTTTCAACTTTATCGATGCCCTTTCTACTGGACCCCGCGTCGCAGCGCGGGGTGACGCCCTCGGTCATACCGCACCCGATGCGGTATCCTGGAAAAGCTCGGGCAGGAGAGCCCGTAGAATACATTTCTTTTACGTCTCTCTCTGGACCCCGCGTCGCAGCGCGGGGTGACGTGCGGTCATACCGCACCCCGATGCGGTATCCAGAAAAAGCTCGGGCAGGAGTGTTCGCAAGATACATTCCTTTTACGTCCCTCTCTGGACCCCGCGTCGCAGCGCGGGGTGACGTACTGGTCATACCGCACCTCGATGCGGTATCCACCCGGTATGCTGTGCGACGGGTTGAGATTGAGCGTGTTGCCGATCGTCCTCGACGTACAAACCGGGGGCGAAAGTAGGAAATCCGGAAAAAGTCAGTATATTTGTCCTCCCTGAACATCTGAAAAAAGAGATTGATATGGAGATAAAAAACGCCAAGTTTGTGGTGAGCAGCAGTCGGGTGCAGGATTGCCCGTCGCATCGGTTGCCCGAGTATGCCTTTATCGGACGCTCCAACGTGGGGAAGTCGTCGCTCATCAACATGCTCACCCGGCAGAAGGGGTTGGCCATGACCTCGGCCACGCCGGGAAAGACGATGCTCATCAACCACTTTCTCATCGACAACAGCTGGTATCTGGTCGACCTGCCCGGCTACGGCTATGCCCGCCGGGGCAAGGAGAGCCGCGAGGCACTGCGCAAGATGATCGAGGGGTATGCCCTCCATCGTCAGGAACTCACCTGCCTGTTTGTGCTGCTCGACTGCCGCCACAAGCCGCAACAGATAGACCTCGACTTCATACACTGGTTGGGCGAGAACGGCGTGCCCTTTGCTCTGGTCTTTACCAAGACCGACAAGGTGGGGCCCGTGGCCCTCAAGTCGGCCATCGAGCACTACAAACAGGTACTGCTCGAGACGTGGGAGGAGTTGCCCCCGGTCTTCGCCACCTCGTCGGAGCGGGGGAGCGGCCGCGACGAACTGCTCGACTATATCGACCAGGTGAACCGGAGCCTGAAGGAGGCGGCCGATGCCGATTGAAATCGGAGGCGGGCGGCTCTTTTTCGGCGGGAGTTCTTTTGTTTCTCCCGATTTGATTCGTATCTTTGTATACCCAAGAGGGGAAGATGCTCTCTTGAGGCGGACTGTCGGGCAACCGGCACCGCATGTTTGAGTTTTTAATAGAGAAGATATGTGTAAAAAAGATATCTTTATGCGCGAGGCCATAGCCCTTTCGCTCGACAATATCGACCACGGCGGCGGTCCCTTCGGAGCCGTAATCGTGAAGGATGGCCGGATAATCGCCCGGGGAGCCAACCGGGTGACGGCCTCGAACGACCCTACGGCTCATGCCGAGGTGAATGCCATTCGCGAGGCGGCCCGCGTGCTGGGTACCTTCGACCTGAGCGGGTGCGAGATATACACCTCGTGCGAGCCCTGCCCCATGTGTCTGGGGGCCATCTATTGGGCGCACCTCGACAAGGTCTATTACGGCAACACCAAGGCCGATGCCAAGGCTATCGGGTTCGACGACTCGTTTATTTACGACGAGCTGGCTCTGCCGATGGATGAGCGGCACTTGAAGGCCATCCCCCTCATGCACGACGAGGCTATCAAGGCTTTCGAGAAGTGGGAGAACAAAAGCGACAAAATAGAATATTAACCGATATAATGAACCACCGGGGGTGCGCAGCACCTCCTTTTTTTGAATAGAAACGTATGGCAAACTGGTTTGAATGCAGAGTCAAATATGACAAGATGCTGGAAAACGGCATGCAGAAGAAAGTAACGGAACCCTATCTGGTCGATGCCCTCTCCTTTACCGAGGCCGAGGCGCGCATCATCGAAGAGGTGTCGCCCTTTATCTCGGGCGAGTTTTCGGTGTCGGCCGTGAAGCGGGCCAACTTCAGCGAGCTCTTCTTCGACGAGACGGGCGACCGCTGGTACAAGTGTAAAATCAATTTCATCACCCTCGACGAGAAGAGCGGCATGGAGAAACGCACCGCATCGTACATGCTGGTGCAGGCTGCCGACTTTGAAACCGCACTCAAGAATCTGAATGCCGGCATGAAGGGCACCATGGCCGACTGGGTAATCGTGTCGATTGCCGAGACCCCGCTCATGGATGTCTATCCGTTTAATCCCGAAGATAAAACGCAGGAGGAGGACCGACCGAAAGAGTGATGAACGAAATTGCGCAACATATAGCCAACATACGACAGGAGCTGCCGGTGGGTACCCGCCTGGTGGCCGTGTCGAAGTTTCACCCCGCCGAGGCCCTGATGGAGGCCTACGAGTCGGGACAACGCATCTTTGGCGAGAGCCGGGTGCAGGAGCTCGTGGGCAAGTACGAGGCGCTGCCCAAGGATATCGAGTGGCACTTCATAGGCCACCTGCAAACCAACAAGGTGAAATATATCGTCCCCTTCATCTCCCTCATTCACAGTGTCGACAGCGAGAAGCTGCTGGGTGTGATCGACAGCGAGGCAACCAAGTGCGGCCGGGTGGTCGATTGTCTGCTCGAGATACATGTGGCCCGCGAGGAGAGCAAGTATGGATTCACCCCCGAGTCGTGCCGCGAGTGGCTGAGCGGGAAGCCCCTGGAGCGGTATCCGCATGTGCGGGTGTGCGGTCTCATGGGTATGGCCACGCTCACCGACGACGAGGCCGAGGTAGACCGGGAGTTCGGCGAGCTGAAGAGTCTGTTTGACGAACTGAGGGCCTCGGGTACGGTCGACGCTGCAGCCTTTACCGAGCTGTCGATGGGTATGTCGCACGACTACCGGCTGGCTCTGCGGCATGGCAGTACGCTGGTGCGCATAGGTACTTCGATATTCGGCGAGCGGGTCTATTGAGCAGGCCCGCTCGTCTGCTTGAAAGAGTGTTTGACCATGAAATTTATGTTTAAGAACATATATTTGTTGTGTTCGTAGCTGAATAATAAGCATTACTTTTGTCCTTAATTTTAAGTTTTCCAGAAAAACAGAAGGCCGAAAAAGAATTCACGTGAATAGACACACACATATATCAATAGAGACATTTATATTATTCTAAATACATTAAAATTAAAATCTTATAAAATGAGTACAGATCAGAAAAACAAGGGGAAAATTATTGCCATTATCGCAATGATGTTCCTGTTTGCAATGATTGCTTTCGTCACTAATCTGGCGGCACCGTTTGGACTTATCTGGGGTAACCAGTATTCGTGGGCCGGCATGATGGGTAACATGATGAACTTTTTGGCCTATCTGTTTATGGGTGTACCTGCGGGTACGATGCTGGTGAAAATCGGTTACAAGAAAACAGCTCTTACGGCTATGGCCGTAGGTTTCGTGGGCCTCTTTATTCAGTATTTGTCGAGTGTTGTCGGTGCCGATACGGCTCTCTTCTCCGTAGGGGGACAAGAGGTGTATCTGAACCTGATTATCTATCTGTTGGGTGCCTTCATCTGCGGTTTCTGCGTATGTATGCTCAACACCGTGGTAAACCCCATGCTGAACCTGCTCGGTGGTGGCGGTAACAAAGGTAACCAGTTGATTCAAACCGGTGGTACCCTCAACTCGCTGGCCGCTACGCTTACCCCGCTCTTCGTGGGTGTGCTCATCGGTTCGGTAACCGACAAGACCGCCATGAGCGACGTGACTCCGCTGCTCTTCATCGCCATGGCCGTGTTTGCCGTTTCGTTCATTATCATCTCGGCGATTGCCATCCCTGAACCTCACCTGGCCAAGAAGGGTGAGCCCCAAGAGAAATTCGAGCATAGCCCGCTGGCCTTCCGTCACACGTTGCTGGGTGTGATTGCCATCTTCCTCTATGTAGGTATCGAGGTAGGTATCCCCGCTCAGTTGAACTTCTTCATGGCCGATACGAGTGCCAAGGGTGCCGGTATTCTGGTGAACGGGGCCGCCATCGGTGGTGCCATCGTGGCCATCTACTGGTTGCTGATGCTGGTAGGCCGTTTCTTGAGTAGCTTGATCAGCGGCAAGGTTTCGACCCGCGCTCAGTTGATAGCCGTTTCGTCGGTAGCCATTGTCCTCACGTTGATTGCCATCTTCACGCCCAAAACCGTAGGTTTCGATGTACCGAAGTTTGTATACGACCCGGCCAAAAAGACCGTCGAGCTTCTGGAGAATGCCGGTATCCCGGCTGCCGAGGCCGAGGCTTTCGTGGCCAATCCCTCTGCCGAATTCCTGGAGCAAAATGCCGCAGCCTTGGCTACGGAGAAGATGACTCCCGAGTCGGTGATGAAATCGCTCGAAACGCCCAAGGTTCCCCTGAGTGCCCTCTTCCTGGTACTCTGCGGTCTGTGCACCTCGGTGATGTGGGGTGGTATCTTCAACCTCGCAGTCGAAGGTCTGGGCAAATACACGGCCAAGGCTTCGGGTATCTTCATGGCCATGGTAGTGGGTGGCGGTGTGATGCCGTTTATCCAGAACATGCTCTCGGGCAGCTTCGGCTACCTGGCCAGCTACTGGCTGGTAATTGCCATGTTGGCATACCTGCTGTACTATGGCCTGATCGGTTGCAAGAATGTCAATACCGATATTCCTACCGAAGATTGATCGACTATTTGTCTATCGCATAAATATATAGATAAAAGAGAGTGGGGCCGGAGCCTCGCTCTCTTTTTCTTTTTGAGAACTTTTGTCTGTTTTTGTAGGTTTATACTCGCGAATTGTATTATTTTTGTAAAAAAAATTCCATGAACGATACGAGCTTGTTGAACAGAGCGGCTGACAATATAAGAGTATTGACGGCAGCAATGGTTGAAAAGGCCAAATCGGGACACCCCGGCGGAGCCATGGGTGGTGCCGATTTTACCAATGTGTTGTATTCCGAGTTTCTGGTGTATGATCCTGAGGATCCGCAATGGATCAATCGGGACCGTTTCTTCCTGGATCCCGGGCACATGTCCCCTATGTTGTACAGCGTGCTGGCGATGGCGGGTTTCTATACGATGGACGATTTGAAATCGTTCCGCCAGTGGGGGAGCATCACGCCGGGGCACCCCGAAGTCGATGTGAAACATGGTATCGAAAACACCTCGGGCCCGCTGGGTCAGGGGCATACGATGGCTGTGGGCGCAGCGATTGCCGAGCGCTTCATGGCAGCTCGTTTCGGCGAGTGGTGCAGCCATAAGATCTATGCGTTCATCTCCGACGGCGGTATACAGGAGGAGATTTCGCAAGGTGCCGGTCGGGTAGCCGGGTTCCTGGGGTTGCACAACCTGATTATGTTTTTCGACAGCAACGACGTGCAGCTCTCGACCGATACCGATGCGGTGACCGACGAAGATACGGCAGCCAAATATCGGGCGTGGAACTGGAATGTCATCGAGATAGACGGGTGCGACCCTGCGGCCATTCGCGATGCTTTGGCTCTGGCCAACCGCGAGACCGAACGTCCTACGCTCATCATCGGCAAGACCATCATGGGTCGTGGCTGCGTGACGGCTACAGGCGAGAAGTTCGAAGGTAAATATTCTACGCACGGGCAACCCTTGAGCAAGTCGGGTGCGTCGTACGAAAAGACTATTGAAAATTTGGGCGGAAACGTAGAGAATCCGTTCGTGATATTCCCCGAGGTAGCCGACCTGTATGCCCGTCGGGCCGAGGAGCTGAAAAAGATTGTGGCCGAGCGCAAGGCCGTGCAGGCCGCCTGGGAGAAGGAGAATCCCGAACTGGCTGCCGAGCTGCACGACTTCTATGCCGGCAAATTGCCCGAACTCGATTTCGCTTCGATTGAGTACAAGCCCAATGTGGCTACCCGTACGGCTTCGGCCAACGTGCTCTCGTATCTGGGCGAGCGGGTGAAAAACATGGTGGTTTCGTCGGCCGACCTGGCCAATTCGGACAAGACCGAGGCCTTCTTGAAAAAGACCGGTGCTTTCTCGAAAGGAAATTTCAAAGGTGCCTTCCTGCACGCCGGTGTAGCCGAGCTCACCATGGCTTCGATTATGAACGGCATTTTGCTGCACGGCGGCATGCAGGCCGCTTGCGGTACCTTCTTTGTATTCTCGGACTATATGAAACCTGCCGTGCGCATGGCTGCCTTGATGGAGCTGCCGGTGAAGTATGTGTGGACACACGACGCATTCCGGGTGGGCGAAGATGGTCCTACTCACGAGCCCGTAGAGCAAGAGGCACAAATCCGGCTTTTGGAACAGCTGAAAAACCACAGCGGAAAGAACAGCGTATTGGTGTTGCGCCCGGCCGACAGTGCCGAGACGTTGGTCGCCTGGAAGCTGGCGATGGAGAACAACGATACGCCTACGGCCTTGATTCTGTCGCGGCAGGATGTGCCCGACCTGCCTTCGGCTACGGGCAACCGTTATGCCGATGCCTTGCAGGCCGAGAAGGGCGCCTATGTGTTGATGCGCGACGAGAACCCCGATGTGGTGCTGGTTGCCAACGGTTCAGAGGTGTCGACTCTGGTCGGTGCGAGCGAGATACTGCACGGTCAGGGCGTAAAGGTACAAATCGTATCGGTGCCCTCGATTGGGCTCTTCCTCGACCAGCTGCAGTCGTATCGCGAGGCTGTAATCCCTGCCGGCTTGCCCGTATTCGGGTTGACGGCCGGTTTGCCCTCGACGCTGTTGCCGGTTGTGGGTACAGGTGGTAAGATTTACGGGCTGGACCGCTTCGGTTATTCGGCTCCCTATAAGGTGCTCGACGAGAAATTGGGCTTTACACCCGATCATATTGCGCACGAAATAGCTTCATACATTGGTAAATAAAGGTTGAAACTATTGCCATATTTGACCGAAATCGCTTCTCTGGAATACGGAGAAGCGATTTTCTTGTAAATTTAAATAAAAATTGTTTGCTGAGTAAAAAAAAACGTGTACCTTTATCCGAAAATTTAGTTGGGTCTATGACGCAATCTGCTCTATTCCTTGAAAGAAGAGGGTCGGATTGCCGATATTAAAGTAGTTTTAATTAAAAAAAGGAAAAAGTATGAAGAAGACTGTATTTGCGGTTTTGCTTATGGCTACTGGAGTAGCAACGCCGGCAATGCTTGCAGCAGCTCCCCAGGAGGAAGCTAAAACAGAATCTTCCAAAGAGATTGTCTTGAATAGCTTTAAGGACAATTGGATGATTTCGCTTGAGGGCGGAGCCGATTTTAGCTTGGGACGTTTTGATAGTAATGCCTCTTTTGGCAAACGTATCGCCCCTGTGTTTGGACTGAATGTTGAGAAATGGTTCTCACCTATTATCGGTTTGCGTTTGGGCGCCGATTATTACGGAATCAAAGGTGCTGCTTTGTGGGGTAATGGTCTCAGTGGAGAGATGCTCGACAACACCTATTATAAACAATCGTATGGCCTTATTGTTCCCGGTCTCGATGTGATGGGTGACTTGGCGAGTCTGTTCTGTGGTTATCGCGAACGCGTTTATTCGCCTATCCTGTACGTCGGTATGAGTGTCCCTGTAGGCATATCGGGCGAAGGTGATATTCCCAATTGGGCCAACATGGGTATGCGTGGTGGTTTGCTCAACCGCTTCCGCTTGAGCGATGCTTGGGCCATCAACCTCGATTTGCGTTTCGACGTATTGGAAACGACCGTTTCTAATGAAGGAAATCACGGCAAAGCGTTTTCGGCTTTGGTAGGTGTAACCTACAAATTCAAAGATCGTGGATGGAAGTCGCCCGAGATTCCTGTTGTAGCACCGGTTGTAGGCAAATATAGCGATGCCGAAGGCGATGCTCTGGTAGCTCAGTTGCGCGATGCCAACCGCAAGATTGCCAACCTCGAGCAACAATTGGCCGAGTGCAAGAATCGTCCGGCCGAGAAAGTGGTTGAAGAACCTGCTCCCGTAGTTACGGTTTACTACAACATCAACAGCTCGGAACTGCAATCGAAAGACCGCGTAGTGTTGAGAGCCGTAGCGAAAGCCATCAAGGCTAACGAAGGCAAGAAATATGTCATCACCGGTTATGCCGACAGCGAAACGGGTACGGCTGCCTTCAATGCCAAACTGCGCAAGGCTCGTGCCGAAAGAGTTTACGATGCTTTGGTTTCTTACGGTGTAAATCCCGACCAACTGGAGCAAAAGACCAGCGATGCCAAACTCGATCGCTTCGGTTCTTATATCCTCGACCGTGCCGCTACTATTTCGCCGGCTGAGTAATTACTGCACAAGAGAACAAAACACAATAGGGGGAGAGGTTGCTGAATGGCAGCCTCTCTCTTTTTTTGTTTCTCCTTGAGAGAGGCTCTCCCGGTTGAATGGAGTGTCTCGCAAAGCCCCGTCGGGTGGGAGAAGGGGATGAAAATCGAGAGAACAGAGAGAGTTGAAAGAATGTTAAAATCGGATGTAAACTCCACAATCTCACTATAAATTGCAAAGTCGGCTTGCCAAAATAGTCGGGTTTTATTATCTTTGCCCCCTGTTTAAGAGAGAAGCCGTGGAATCGTTTTATAGGACACACAAGTATCTCGTTGAGCATGTCGAGTCGCCGGTCAAACGCGACTTGATGTATCAAATCAACAAAAACAGCCGTCTGGTAGGCATCAAGGGCAGTCGGGGAGTGGGCAAGACCACCTTTCTGTTGCAGTATGCCAAGGAAAATTACGGCTTGGACCGGTCGTGCCTGTATATCAATCTCAATAACCTATACTTTACGGAGCATACGTTGAGGGAGTTTGCCGAGCGCTTTTACAGTCAGGGCGGCCGGGTGCTGCTCATCGACCAGGTGTTCAAGTATCCCGGATGGTCCGAAGAGCTGAAATACTGCTACGATACTTTCCCCGAGTTGAAGATTATCTTCTCCGGTTCGTCGGTGATGCGGTTGAAAGAGGAGAATCCCGTGCTGGCCGGCCTGGTCGACTCGTACAACCTGCGGGGCTTCTCGTTCAGAGAGTATCTGAATCTGATGGCTTCGACCCGGTTCCCCGCCTACACGCTCGACGACATCATGGCCCATCACAAGACGATAGCTCAAGAGATTTGCAGTCAGGTCAATCCGCTCGATTACTTCCCCGGCTATCTGCACCACGGTTACTATCCGTTCTTCCTCGATAAGACCAACTTCTCGGAAAATCTGGTGAAGAACATCAACATGATTATGGAGGTCGATATACTCCTGATCAAGCAGATAGAGCTGTCGTATCTGCCCAAGGTGCGGCGGCTCATGTACCTGCTCTCGGTGCAGTCGCCGGCGCCCACCAATGTGAGTCAGTTGAGCAAGGACATACAGATTTCGCGGGCCACGGTGATGAACTACATCAAGAGCCTGAAGGATGCCCGCCTCATCAACATGCTCTATCGCGATGGCGAAGAGTTCCCCAAGAAGCCGGCCATGGTCTATATGCACAATACCAACATCATATACTCCAACCGCTCGGTCGAAGTCAACGACCAGGCCGTGCGCGAGACCTTCTTTTACAACACGTTGCACAAGGACCACCGGTTGAACATGGGCAGCAAGAACGCGCAGTTCCTGGTCAATCGCGAGCAGTTGTTCCGTGTCCAGGGCAATGTGCCCCGCAGCCGCATCAATCCCAATTTCTATTATGCCATAGACAATATGAAGATTGGAAGCGAAAACTTGATACCTTTGTGGCTGTTTGGGTTTGTATATTGATATAGAGATGAAAAAACAATACTAATTACTTAATAACAGTAAAGATGAGTAAACAGAAAAAATTCTTAACTTGTGATGGTAACCAAGCCGCTGCACATATCTCGTATATGTTTTCCGAGGTGGCTGCCATCTATCCTATCACTCCCTCTTCGACGATGGCCGAGTATGTAGACGAATGGGCTGCTGCCGGTCGTAAAAACATCTTCGGCGAGACGGTTCTCGTACAAGAGATGCAGTCGGAGGGCGGTGCTGCCGGAGCCGTTCACGGTTCGTTGCAGGCCGGTGCCTTGACGACTACCTACACGGCATCGCAAGGTCTTTTGCTGATGATCCCCAACATGTACAAGATTGCCGGTGAGTTGCTCCCCTGCGTGTTCCATGTATCGGCTCGTACATTGGCCTCTCACTCACTCTCTATTTTCGGTGACCACCAGGATGTGATGTCGACTCGTCAGACCGGTTTCGCCATGTTGTGCGAAGGTTCGGTTCAAGAGGTGATGGACCTGGCCGGTGTCGCTCACTTGTCTACGATTCGTTCGCGTGTACCGTTTATCAACTTCTTCGACGGTTTCCGTACTTCGCACGAGATTCAGAAAATCGAAGCTCTCGACAACGAAGACCTGGCTCCGCTCATCGACCAAGAGGCTTTGGCCGAGTTCCGCGCCCGCGCTTTGAACCCCGAGAAACCGGTTATGCGCGGTATGGCCGAGAACCCCGATACCTTCTTCCAGCATCGTGAGGCTTCCAACAAATATTACGAGGCTGTACCGGCTATCGTAGAGGACTACATGCAGAAAATCAACGAAATCACGGGCCGTGACTACCACCTGTTCAACTACTACGGTGCCGAGGATGCCGACCGCGTAATCATCGCCATGGGTTCGGTAACCGAGGCTGCCCGCGAAGCTATCGACTACCTCATGGCCAAGGGCGAGAAGGTAGGTTTGGTAGCCGTTCACCTGTATCGTCCCTTCTCGGCCGAGCACTTCCTGGCTGCTGTGCCCAAGACGGCAAAACGCATTGCCGTACTCGACCGTACCAAAGAGCCCGGTTCGAACGGTGAGCCCCTCTACCTCGATGTAAGAGACGTATTCTACGGCAAGGCCGATGCCCCGCTGATCGTAGGCGGCCGCTACGGTTTGGCTTCGAAAGATACTACCCCGACTCAAATCCTGTCGGTATACGAGAACCTCGCTTTGCCCGAGCCTAAAGATCACTTCACCATCGGTATCGTCGACGACGTTACCTTCACCTCGCTGCCCCCGAAAGAGGAGCTGGCTCTCGGTGGCGAAGGCATGTTCGAGGCCAAGTTCTACGGTTTGGGTGCCGACGGTACGGTAGGTGCCAACAAGAACTCGGTAAAAATCATCGGCGACAACACCGACAAATATTGCCAGGCTTACTTCTCCTACGACTCGAAGAAGTCGGGTGGTTTCACCTGCTCGCACCTGCGTTTCGGCGATACCCCCATCCGCTCGACCTACCTGGTAAATACGCCTAACTTCGTGGCTTGCCACGTTCAGGCCTACCTGCACATGTACGATGTATTGCGCGGTATCCGTCCCAACGGTACCTTCCTGCTCAATACCATCTGGACGGCCGACGAACTGGTAAAACACCTGCCCAACAACGTAAAACGTACGTTGGCTCAGAAGAACATTTCGTTCTATACCATCAACGCTACGAAGATTGCTCAGGAAATCGGGTTGGGCAACCGCACCAACACCATTCTGCAATCGGCCTTCTTCCGCATCACCGAGGTTATCCCGGTCGACCTGGCTATCGAGCAGATGAAAAAGTTCATCGTGAAGTCGTATGGCAAGAAGGGTGAAGATGTAGTCAACAAGAACTACGCTGCCGTAGACCGTGGTGGTGAATACGAAAAAGTTACCGTTGATCCCGCATGGGCCAACCTTCCCGACGACGAGGCCGTTGAAAGCAAGGCTCCCGAATTTGTAGAGAAGGTGGTGAAAGTCATCAACGCACAAGCCGGTGACGACCTGCCCGTTTCGGCCTTCTCGGGTATCGAGGACGGTACTTGGCCTGCCGGCACCGCCAAATACGAAAAACGCGGTGTGTCTACTTTCGTTCCCGTATGGAATAATGCCAACTGTATCCAATGTAACAAGTGTGCCTACGTTTGTCCTCACGCTTCGATTCGTCCGTTCGTTCTCGATGCAGACGAGCTCGCTGCTTCGCCTTTCAAAGAGGGTGAGACGCTCGAGATGAAGGTGCCGGCCACGATGAAGGGCATGCACTTCCGCATGCAGGTCGACGTGCTCGACTGTCTGGGTTGCGGCAACTGCGTCGACGTATGTCCGGGCAACAAGAACGGCAAGGCTCTCTCGATGGCCGATCTGGAAAGCCAGTTGAGCGAAGCTCCCCGCTGGGAATATTGCGCCGACCACGTGAAGAGCAAACAACACCTGGTAGACATCAAGTCGAATGTGAAGAACTCGCAGTTCGCTACGCCGTTGTTCGAATTCTCGGGCGCTTGCTCGGGTTGCGGCGAGACTCCGTATGTGAAACTCATTTCGCAACTCTTCGGCGACCGTGAGATGGTATCCAACGCCACGGGTTGCTCGTCGATCTATTCGGGTTCGATTCCTTCGACTCCCTATACCACCAACGAAAAAGGTAAAGGTGTGGCTTGGGCCAACTCGTTGTTCGAAGACTTCTGCGAGTTCGGTCTGGGTATGACGCTCGCCGTAGAGAAGATGCGCGACCGTCTGGCCAAACTCATGAACCAGGCTATCGAAAGCGACAGCTGTCCGGCCGAGACCAAAGAGCTCTTTGCCGACTGGATTGCCAACCGTGAGGATACCGACCGCACCGTCGAGCTCGAGGCCAAAATCACGCCCATCGTGAAGGCTAACGCCGACAAGTGCGAAATCTGCAAGGAGATTGCATCGCTCAGCCAGTACCTCATCAAGAAATCGCAATGGATTATCGGTGGCGACGGTGCTTCGTACGACATCGGTTTCGGTGGTCTCGACCACGTATTGGCTTCGGGCAAGAATGTCAACGTGCTGGTACTCGATACCGAGGTTTACTCCAACACCGGCGGTCAGGCTTCGAAAGCTACTCCTGTCGGCGCCATCGCCAAATTTGCCGCAGCCGGCAAACGCGTACGTAAGAAAGACCTCGGCCTTATCGCCTCGACCTACGGCTATGTATACTGTGCTCAGGTAGCCATGGGGGCCGACCAGGCTCAAACCTTGAAGGCTATCCGCGAAGCCGAGGCTTACAACGGTCCTTCGATTATCATCGCTTACGCTCCCTGTATCAACCACGGTCTGAAGGCCGGTATGGGTAAATCGCAGGCCGAAGAGGCTGCTGCTGTAGCTTGCGGTTACTGGCACCTGTGGCGTTACAACCCCGAGTTGGAAGCCGAGGGCAAGAATCCCTTCACGCTCGACAGCAAAGAGCCCGACTGGTCGAAGTTCCAAGACTTCCTCAAAGGCGAGGTTCGTTTCGCTTCGGTGATGAAACAATATCCCAACGAGGCTGCCGAACTGTTCAAGGCTGCCGAAGACAATGCAAGATGGCGTTACAACAACTACCGTCGTCTGGCCAAACAGCAATGGGGTGTTGAACAGGAAGACTAAAAAACACAAGACGCGTTTAGTCGCACCATAAAAACCGGGAGGTCCGGGGCCTGTAAAGGTCTCGGACCTCTTTTTTTAAGACTTTTTCGTTTATAAATCGAGGCGCATGCGGGTAGATGCCTAATGGGTGTCGTCTCGAAAATTCCGGTCTATAAAATAAAGATATTTATTTATCGGGGCTCTTTATCCTGGTCGTGTATCTGTAACGGGGCGATATGTGATGAGGCAGGTGCATTGTATCGATAGGGTGTTTAGAGGCTTTGTGTATGAATAGTGTTATGTCTGAGGACTGAGGTACGGGGAGATGCAATACATTTCATGAATATGTTGTAAAACATATTTTTTCAAATAATAAATATATTTATTTAATATGTCTATTTTATTTATAATATTTGTATATTTGCACCACGTTTTATCTTTAATATTTCAGAATGCCATGAAGTTTGCAAATTATGTGTTGCCTGTAGCGATACTACTCACTAGCTATACTGCAGCATGGGCTCAGCCACAGAGCTTTATTGAATTTAACGGGACTGACCAGTATGTCGAAATTCCTTCCCATTCCGATTTTGATATTACGGCCGATAAAAGTTTCTCGATTACCTGCTGGGTAAGTGTCGATGACTTGATTAACGGACAGCGGTTTGTGTCGCGCCGAGTAATGGGCGAAAGCTCTCAAACTACCGGTTATGAAATGTGGGGCGGCGGCAGCAGTTCCCAATACTATGCCGTGAATACGCCTATCCCTGGTGGGGGCAATATCTTCTCCGACTGGTGTAGAGCAGGAAGTGGAACAACTGGTACCTGGATGCACCTGGCTATGGTTATCGACCGCTCCACCAACATGGTGACCCTCTATCGTGATGGGGTACAGGGTAACCAGAAGCAAAACAGTGCACTCAACACGTGGACGGTAGTCAATAACAACGATATCTATCTGGGTTGCTGTTATAATGTCACTTCCAGAGATGTAGAGCACCTGATGGATGGTAAGCTGGGTAACGTACGTTTCTGGAACAAGGCGCTGACTGCTGCCGAGGTGGCCGCCGACATGGACGCTACGGTGGGCCCCGATACCGAAGGCCTGATTGCCGCCTATGACTTTGCCAACATTTCGGGCCTGACGGTTCCCGACTTGAGCGGTCACGGACACGACGGTACTCTCTCGGGCTTCGATCCTGTAGGTTCCGACCTCTCTCTCTATTCGGTTACGTCAAAAGCCGACACCAACTTCACCGGTCGTGGCAACACCAACGAGATAGCCTCTTCGATGGTTGTAGCCATCACGGGCCAAGGCGACAACAGCTATACGTTTGGCAACCTTTCGCTCGATTTGACGGGAACGACCAACGTACAGGACATCGCAGCCATCAAGGTTTACATGACCGACCAGAATTCGTTCGACGGTCGTAACGTATCGGGTGCCCAACTGCTGGGTACTTGTGTTCCCGAGGGCAACACCGTAGAGTGTACGCTGGAGGGCTCGAGCCCCGTAGGTACCAAATACCTGTGGCTTACCTTCGATGTAGCCGACAATGCTGCCGAGGGTAATGTGATTGCCATCAAACCGACCATGCTCGATACCAAGGCCGTAAGCAACATGACTACGGGCAGCCGCGAAATTCTGCTGGGCCGCAAACTGCTCTTCGCTCCCGGCGATTACGGTTCGGTAGCCTATCGTATCCCGGGCATTATTACGGCTTGGGACGGTTCGCTCGTTGCCGTTACCGACAAACGCAAATATAATCAGGGCGATATTCCCGAAGACATCGATATCGTGGTACGCCGCAGTACCGACAACGGTAAAACCTGGAGCGACCCTGTAACCATGGCTCAAGGTACGGGCGTGGGACATGGTTATGGCGATGCCGCTATCGTAAGAACCAATACCGAAAACGAACTGCTCTGTATCTTCATCGGAGGCAACGGTCTGTTTGCCTCGACGACTTCCGACCGCATCAGAACCTATATCTCGCGTAGTGCCGATAATGGTCAGACCTGGAGCACTCCCGAGGATATTACCAACCAGATTTTCAGCGGCGAGCGTGCCTCGTGGACCGCTTCGTTCTGCGCCGCCGGTAACGGCTTGAAGACCCGCAACGGTGTGCTGATGTTTGTGGCCGCCATGCGTCACGACTCGGGCAGTACCCTCTACAACCATGTGGTTTACTCGAATGATAACGGTGAGACCTGGAACGTATCGAACTGCGCCATGGTAGGCGGTGACGAGTCGAAGGTGGTAGAACTGAACGACGGTCACATCCTGATGAGTATCCGTCGCCAGTCGAAGGGTGCCCGCTACTACACGATTTCGGACAACGTGCCCAGCAAGACCGAGCCCGTCAGCTGGACTCAAAAGACCACCTCTACCGTAGACTCGTGGGCCGAGATGATCGAACCCGCCTGCAACGGCGACATCGTCAGATATACCTCTACACTCGACGGCTATGACAAGGACCGCATTCTGCACACGGTTCCCAACCACGCTACCGAAAGACAAAACGTATCGCTCTTCCTCAGCTACGACGAAGGTGAAACCTGGCCCGTGAAGAAGACGCTTTGCGCTACCGGTTCGGCCTACTCGTCAATCGCTATTCTCGAGGATGGTACGATAGGTGTATATGTCGAAGAGAACTACAACACGACAGATTACAGCACCTATTTCCTGAATGTTTCGCTCGACTGGCTCACCGACAACGCCGATACCTATACCGAACCTTCGGGTATGGAAGCTGTCGCTACTCCCGTATTCTCGCTGGAGAGTGGATACTATACCGAGGAACAAACCCTCACGATTACGACCGAGACCGAAGATGCTCAAATCTACTATACGCTCGACGATACGACTCCGACTACCGAATCGACCCTCTATGAAGGCCCGATTACGTTGAACGAGACGGTTACCGTCAAAGCCATTGCCGTGAAAGAGGGCATGTCGAACAGTGTGATGGCTTCGGCCACCTACACCTTCCTCTCCGGATGGGAGCAACCTACCGGTACGATACATTCTACCGAAGATCGTTATGTAACTTCGGCCACCACGACCGATGCCGTTGAAAATCTCGATTACACCCAGTCGAGCAAACCCTCGACCGTATTTATCGACACGCAGGCTCCCTTTACGGTAGAGGCCGGTCAGACCTTCTCGCTGCGTGTACAATGTACCACAGCCATGATCTGGTGCCACGCCGTACTCTTTGCCGATTGGAATCGCGACTACGACTTCAATGACGAGGGTGAGATGATTACCAAGGTCGGTATTGACTCGTACGAAGATACCAACGCTACCTTGTCGGCCAATGGTAACACGATGCTGAAAGACTTTACAGTCAACATCACGGTACCGGCCGATGCCAAGATTGCCGAAACCCGCTTGAGAATCCAGTTCTCCGATGCCTGGCACAACAAGTCGGCCCACGAGCACACGGCTATGGATGCTATCGACAAGGGTGGTTGCTACGACTTCGTGATGAATATCGTGGAGCCTGCTCCCGTAGACTTGGCCGTGTTGACTCTCAACTCGCCCGCCAACGGTACCATCGAGGTTCGCTATGCCGGTGAAGATGCTTTGCTCAACAACAACGACGAGATAATCGTGGGTGAACAAGTAGAGATTACCTTGATTCCCGACGAGAATTACCAGGTAGCCAGCCTCATGGTAAACTCGGTCGATAGAACGGCCGACGTGGTGGACAACAAACTCACCGTTGATGTACCGGCCGAAAGCCTCGATATTGAAGCTGAGTTCGAAGATATTCCTTCGGCAATCGATGGCAATCGGGCTGCCCAAATGACGGTTTATCCCACGATGTTTACGAGTGAGATCAACCTCAACTCGACAGCCGCCGGCGAAGCCTGTGTATACGATTTGGCCGGTCGTTTGCTGAAACGTGTAGCCGTGAGCGAAGGTGAAAACAGAATAGAAGCCAATACGCTTCCTGCCGGTAGCATGATTCTGGTTGTGACTACCGACGAGGGTTCGAAGAGCTTCCGTGTAGTGAAAAAGTAAGAAGAAGTGATGTGCTGCTGTTTCCCGTTTGACGGGAAGCGGAGATAAAACGAGAGGTCTGCCGAATCCGGCAGACCTCTCGTTTTTGTGTGGAAGAGGGTAGAAAAAAGAGAGAGAACCGTGTCGTGGTGGCTGAGCGCGGTTCTCTCTCTTATGATTTTATGCGGACACTCATGGTGCGAGGTGACCATTTGGGTACCTCGTTCGATGAGGTGGAATGTTTGGGTTAGAAGTCCTCTTTATCGGTCGAGCCGAGCAACAGGTCTTTCAATCGGGAGCGGTCGAGGATGACAATCTCTTTGGCCGTGTAGTCGATGATGCCGCTCTCTTTCAGACTGTCGAGTGTCGAAAGGAATACCGACCGCTGTACCCCGAAGAAGGCATAGAGGTCTTTTTGCTTGCAGATGATGTGGATGTCGCTCGATTTTTGTTGCGTAAGGCTCAGCACCCAGAATGCCAATCGTTCTTTCAAGTCGTTCGACGAGAGGGCGGTGAAGCTTTCGAGAGCCTTTTGCGAGCGTCGCGACAGAATGTTGAGCAGGTTGATGAGGAATATAGGTTCTTCTTGTAACATTTGTACGACCGAACTCTTCTCGATTTGCATGATTCCTACGGTGCCTTCGGCATACAGGTTGGCCGGGAAATAGGTATCGCGGCCGAACAGATGTTCGGGAGCTATGACATTAGGCGCCTGTATTTTTTCGGTAATTTTCATCTTCTCGTTTTGCGTAATCAGTTCCGACCTGATTTCGCCCGAAATGAGAAATTTCAGATGATTACATTCTTCACCACTTGTGACGATTTTCTCGCCATTGGGATATTTGAGGAAATGGAATTTCATTTTCTCGATCAACTCCGATATTTTATTCCGGCTTACTCCTTGGAAAATAGGGAGTTGTAATAAAACATCATACATGCTGTCCATATAGTGTCTCAATTAGGATTCTCAAAACTAACAAATTTTTTTCACTATGTTTCGTTTGAAATGCTAAAACATCTTCTTTGTTTAGAAAGTATTGATTTCTTTTTTTTTCATTAACTTTGCGGCGGCCACGAAGGTCTGTTCGGAGTGATACCGACGGGTGTATAGCCCTTTGCACAGCCGGTTTTGAATTGTTGTCACACACGCCTAAACTATATGGAATATGGATATACTGTCGTTTAAATTTCAGGATTTCCTGAGTGCTTTTATTATTTTGTTTGCGGTAATCGATATTACGGGTCTTACCCCGATTATTATCGACATGAAGCAAAAGGGTCATAACATTGTGGCGTGGAAGGCTGCCGTCTATTCGCTCATTACCTTCCTGGCCT
This sequence comes from uncultured Barnesiella sp., assembly GCF_946496565.1. NCBI lineage: Bacteria > Pseudomonadati > Bacteroidota > Bacteroidia > Bacteroidales > Barnesiellaceae > Barnesiella > uncultured Barnesiella sp. Next base: position 35,323 of record NZ_CAMMHD010000003.1, on the reverse strand, counting down.
TCCTCTTCATGGGAAACATGATTCTCGAGTTGTTCCAGGTCGACATCTCGTCGTTTGCCATCGCCGGAGCTCTGGTCATTTTCGTGATGGCTATCGAGATGCTGTTGGGTATTGAAATTTTCAGAAACGACGGGCCCGAGGGTGCCGCCTCGATTGTACCCATCGTATTCCCGCTCATTGCCGGAGCCGGTTCGTTCACCACGCTGCTCTCGCTGCGGGCACTCTATGGCCTGGGCAGTATATTGGCGGCTTTGGTGCTCAACATCATTGTCATCTACATCGTGATACGCAACGTGCACATCTTGGAACGAGTGCTGGGCAAGACCGGTGTATATGTGCTGCGCAAGTTCTTCGGTATCATTCTGCTGGCCCTCTCGGTGCGCATGTTCTTGCAGAATCTGGCCGTAGCGCTCGAGTCGTTCTCGTAGTAGTAACTTTTTTATAGCGATATATCGTCGAGGCGGAGTACCCGATTGGGGTGCTCCGCCTCGCTGCTGTTATATAAATTGTTGACTCTGTGGGTCGGTATGTAAAAAAAAGGAAAGGAAAAACAGCTCGAGTATTATATTTTTTATTTTCTTTGCATTTATAAACGATGGGCTGAAATCAAAAGGAGGACTTTGGGACTGCTTATTTACTTCGCTATATTTTGGAGACAGGGGCAAACTTTAATCGAAATATATATGAAAAGAATTCTTACATTATTGGTATTGAGTTGCTTGGCTGTGGGAATCGTAGGGGCTACCGAACAGCCGTTGAAGCGGCTCTCACCCGTACAGCTGGCTCAGATGCGGCTGAAGAGTTTGAACGATGCTTCTGCTCCGAACCGTACGCAGACTCTCTCCGGGCAGAAGTCTGTACAGGCAAAGTTGTCGAAGGGAGAGTCGGTTATGTCGCTCTCCGGCAAGCGACTCTCGAAGGTGACGATTCCGTCGTGGTCGGTTCCCGTTCAGGTTACAGGGCGCGACTGGTCTCGGCTGCAGTCCAGTCGGGAGCAGGTTATGGCCCGGCGGCAACAGGCCCAGACTACGACCTGGATCGATGAGGGAAACTACGATATATCGTGGTTCGATGGTTCGGTCAGACTGTATCGGCTGACCACTCCCGAGCAGTTGGCCGGTTTGGCCTATAGGCTCTCTTCGGGTTATTCTTTTGGGAATGTAACCATACGATTGGAGGCCGATTTGGATATGTCGGCCCACGAGTGGATACCGATTGGCACCTCTCAAATCTCGTTTAGAGGTACATTTGACGGTGGCGGGCATACGATTTCGGGCCTGCATGTGACCGGTCAGGAGTATGCCGGACTCTTCGGGTATGTGCGAGGGGGCGAGATACGCAATGTGATGTTGGCCTCCGATTGTCAGATAAGCGGCAATATCGCCGGTTCCATAATTGGTTCGATAGACGACGAGGGAGTGATAGAGAATTGCTACTCCGAAGCTACTGTTTCGGGCCATACGGTAGGCGGACTGGTCGGGGCCTGCAATGGTACGCGGGTTCGCCTGTGTGTATTCAATGGCCGGGTTTCGAAGTTCCTCCCCGAGAAATGGTCGGGTAATTATCTTGGATATGCACCCAGTGGATCCGACAGCTCGGTTTCGCAAGGTTTTCAGATAGGATTTGTACCGCGTACCGATTATCCCGACAGCCTGGATATTTCGTTTGCCGGGGTACAAGCTTTGTCGTATCAGTTTGGCGGAAAGGTCGGGAGCGATGGCCTGCTGCACATTCCATTGGGCCAGTATGTAGGCTCGAGCGATACCTGGAAGCTCTATTTGTGTGCTTTGGAGGAAACTACGGCCTTTGTCGAGGGTGAATTTTTGGGAACGCTCTCCGACGATAGAAGGACGGTGACCCTGACCACATCGCAGGGCAATACGTTTGCTGTTTTGATGACCGAAGACGGTGAGTCTTTATATCTTTGTGAAAGTCTGGTGATGCCCCTCTCGGCCCGGTTACTGAGCGATGACGTGAGTGGAGCGCTTGTCGGTAGCGGCGGATATGACTGGGCGTATTGCTACTACTCCGAAAACAGTGTAACCAATGCCAATCAGGTGGTGGGTACGGCACTTACCGATGAGGAGATGCAATCGTCGCAGTTGGTCGACAACCTGAATGATTATGTGCGTGAGGTGGCTCCGACACAAGCCGAGAAGAGTATGAACTTGTGGACATCGGGGGCTTCAGGCCCTGCCTTGAGTACCGAGGTTTGTCCTACCTCCTCGTGGTGGGACGAGGGCAATTACGATACCTCGTGGTACGACAATACGAAAACCGAGTTTACCCTCTCGACTCCGGCACAGTTGGCGGGCTTGTCCTATTTGGTCTATCACATAGGCATTGCGAATGGTGTAACGGTTCGTTTGGGAGCCGATATAGACTTGTCGGCCTATCGGTGGATACCGATTGGCAATAAAACCCAGGAAGGGGCTCGCTCTTTCGTGGGACTGTTCGACGGCTGTGGCCATACCATCTCGGGAATGCAGGTCGACGGCGCTGCTTATGCCGGGTTGTTTGGATATGCCGAAGGTGCCGATATCTGTAACCTTATGCTCTCCTCTACGTGTATGGTATCGGGCTTGACGGCCGGTTCGATAGCGGGCTTGATAAGCGCAGGTTCGATTACGAATTGTCGCTCCGATGCTACGGTATATGGCAATACGGCCGGCGGTTTGGCAGGCAACTGCATGAATGCCATGCTGTTGTCGTCGATATTTAATGGCCGGGTAGCCGCACAAGGTGCCGACAGTGAATGGGTGGGCACGTATCACGCCTCGGCTTTGTCGCCTTTCCAGGGAGAAGAGGATCTTGAAATTCCGTTAGACGTGACGATTTCGCCTTCGATTGATTCGGCCGATGAATATATCTTGTCTATCTACTCTACTCGTGCCGAGATGAGCTATTCGATGACCGGGAATCTGGAAAGCGATGGAAAGCTGCACATTCCCCTGGGACAGATGGTAGGAATGTATTCCAACCGCTATTCGTTGACCTTGGAAAGTGAGACAGGTGCAAGTGGTGAACTGGTGGTAACGCTTTCGACAAATGGGGTTGCAGTTACTTTCACGGGCGAAAATACAGTGATGGCCATCACAGCCTATGAAAATGGAAAACTTGTGGGCTATCTGGATGGGTGGCGATTACCGATTATTGCCAGCAGAATGGCTGAGGCTCCCCGGTTTGGTGGTTTGGCCGGTACTTTTGAAAACGAATTTGTAGAACATGGCTACTACCGGGCCGGTTGCTTGCCCGAGGGGGTGAGCGATAACGAGTATGCCCTCTCGCAAGATGTATTACTCTCCCAGGCACGGGTGACCACGATGAACGAGGCTGCCATGACCATTTTGGAGAAAGACCCGTGGGTCGAATCGCTGTCGCAGTGGCGCCTGGGTGCAAATGGCCCCGAGTTGAGTACCGAGCAACAGCAGGCTACCGGCTGGTGGATTTCGGAGGGAAACTACGACATCTCGTGGTACGACGAGTCGCAAACCGAGTTTACCCTCTCGACCCCGGCACAGTTGGCCGGCCTCTCTTATCTGGCCTATCACTCTTATGATTTCACGGGTAAAACGGTGAAGCTGGCCCACGATATAGACCTGAGCGGCCACCGTTGGGTGCCTATCGGTTGCAATTACCGAATCTTCCGGGGTAACATCGATGGCAATGGCCATGCGATTCATCACATGGATGTGGATGTAGAGTCTTATTCCAGCGGTCGAGTAGGAAGTGCGGTACTGGTTGGATTTATAGGGTATACTTTTGGCGAAGTCAGGAATATTACCTTGGCCGATGACTGCTCGGTGCGCGTGAAGATAGTCGCTGCGTTGCAGGGAATGATAGGTACCGTTTCCGGTGCATTTGAAGGGCCAAGTATGGATAACTGTCACAGCCAGGCTTCGATAGAGGTAAACCATGCCGGCTATACCGAGTCTTTCATAGGTGGACTTCTGGGATTCGATGGCTCCTACAAACCCATCTACAATTCGTCGAGCAGTGGCCGTATCGTTGCCGTGTCTGACCATGCGACTATCTGGGTGTCTGGTTTGGCAGGTGTAAATGCCCGTATCATAAATTGTTTCCATGTAGGCGACATATCGGGAACCGGACCTGATGTGCATGTGGGGGGAATTTGTGCTTCCTATTCCAATCAGACGAATGTATATCATGCAGGCAAATTGTCGGCCACGGGTATAGAGGTGGATGGCAATCCGGCCACCGTAGAGATTTCGCCTCTGGGTAATCCGACAGAGTTCTCTTTGGAAAACGGTTATTACGATGTGACGTGCGTGGCCGATACGACCGGCTTGAATGCCAAGGGTGTGGCCATGCAGCCCGACGAGATGAAGCGTGCCGAATTTGCCGAACTGCTCACGGCCAATGCTACGGCCATTATGGATAGCGATCCCTATTCGCCCACTCTTTCCGCCTGGGAAATCCGGGCCGGTGAGAACAATGGCTATCCCGTATTGGGTGGGAATATCGAGGTAGGTGGGTGGTGGACCACGGAAGGCAACTACGACGCTTCGTGGTACGACGAGTCGCAAACCGAGTTTACCCTCTCGACCCCGGCACAGTTGGCCGGTTTGGCTTATCTGGTCAAGACAGGCACTACCTTCGAAGGGAAGACGGTGACACTGGCCGGCAATATCGATTTGGACGGACTCAAGTGGGAGCCGATAGGTTCGGTAGACGTGGCCTTCCGTGGTACCTTCGACGGCGGCGGTTACGAGATTCACAATCTGCACAGCGAGGTAGTCTCGGCCTATACCGCCGTTGCGGGGCTCTTCGGGCAGCTTGATCAAGCTCGTGTCTCCCATGTAGTACTGGCCGATGACTGTATCGTAAAGAGTTCGACCTATGGTGGTGGTATTGCCGCGTATGCCTACAACTCGACAATCGATGCGTGCATCAACCGGGCTTCGGTCGAACTCGAGGCTCCCTATGGTTATGTGGGTGGCATTGTGGGTTATGCGACTGGTTCGGTCGTTGACCAGTGTGAAAACAGGGGCCCGGTAGCAGGCCAGGTGCAGATAACGGGCAACTATTCGGTCTATATGGCCTTCACGGGAGGTATAGGAGGATATTTGGACAGTTCGACGATTCTGAATTGTGCCAATAGCGCTGATGTAACAGTCGAGGGTTCAACGCACGACTACTCTTCAGCCGGAGGTATTCTGGGTTATTCCAGTCAAGAATCGAGTGTAATAAACTGTTACAATACCGGGCGAATATCTGCTGATGAGTTGGCGTACGTGGGTGGTATATCGGGTCACTGGATTATAGAGGTTCGGGTAGCCAACTGTTACAATGTGGGTGCTGTGTCGACGACGGATGGAATCGTTGCCCCGATTGCTCCACAGGGTACCAATGTAGAGAATAGTTACTATGAGTCGGGTTGCGTGGTTGCCGGCGATTATCTGGGCAGTGCATTGGGTTCCGACGAGATGAAGACCCGTACGTTTGCCGCTGGTTTGAACAACTGGACCCGCACATACAATGCGACCAATACCGAGCATAAGGCCTTCTACTGGATGGTCGATGCCGCACAAAACGAGGGCTATCCCGTGCTGACCGAGGAGGACCCCGGCTATTCGGCAATCGAGTCGACGATGTCGGCCCAGGTACGCATCTATCCTACGGTAGTAGACCATCAGCTCTATGTGAGCGGGGCCGAGCAGACAATCTATCTCTACGATTTGTCGGGCCACACGGTCTCGATTGTCGAGCCTGCCGAAGGATTGACCGTCGTAGAGATGTCGCAGTTGACTCAGGGGCTCTACCTGGTGCGCTGTGGCGATCGGGTAGAACGAATCATCAAACGATAAATCAGAAAAGGTTCCGGTTTCGGCCGGAACCTTTTTGATTTTATAATCGTTCTAATGCGCTGATATATTGTTGTTTGTGGAGGTATGTTGAAGAACATGCCTTTTTCGCCGATAAAATGTTTGCATTTTATTTCGGTTTATGTTAAATTCGAAACAAATATGAATGGCGCATTTCGGAATCTTTGGAATAGGGCAAGGGATCGGATGATTTGCAATAGACCGAAGAGTCTGAAAAAATTATGAAAAAGACACAAGTAAGAGAAATTAATTGAGATATGAGTTATCTGAAATTTGACAAGAACCTGATGATAAACCTCGAGTGGTCGCTGCCCAAGGAGATGCTGCGTACCAACAAGTCGGGCGCGTATCATTGTACGACTATCGTCGATTGCAACACCCGCAAGCAACACGGGTTGTTGGTAATTCCTATCCCCGAGCTGGATAAGGACAATCACGTGATGTTGTCGTCGCTGGACGAGACAGTGATTCAGCACGGCGCTGCGTTTAACTTGGGTTTGCACAAGTACAAGGGCGACTGTTTCAGCCCGAACGGACACAAGTACATTCGAGAGTTTAATTGCGAGTCGGTGCCCCAGACGATGTATCGGGTGGGCGGAGTGATTCTGACGAAAGAAAAAGTGTTTATCTCGCACGAGAACCGTATCCTTATCAAGTATACGCTCGTCGATGCTCACTCCCCGACGATTCTGCAATTCCGTCCGTTTCTTGCCTTCCGCAATGCCAACGATCTGTGTGTGGAAAACTATGCGCTCGACCAGCGTTACGAAGAGGCGGCCAACGGCATAAGCTGCTGTCTGTACCAGGGCTATCCCCGGTTGTACATGCAGTTCAACAAGGCCCCCAAGTTTGTATTTGACCCCCATTGGTACAAGGGCATCGAGTATATCAAAGACCAGGAGCGAGGCTATCCCTATCAGGAGGACCTCTATGTGCCGGGCTACTTCGAGATACCTATCAAGAAGGGCGAAAGCATCATCTTCTCGGCGGGAACCGTCGAGGCCAAACCCCGCTCGTTGGCTCACACTTACGAAGTAGAGTTGGCCAATCGCCACATGTGCCGCTCGAGTTTCTACAACTGCCTGAAAAACTCGGCTCAGCAGTTCTACTTCAAGCAGAAGAAGGGGCACTATCTGTTGGCCGGTTATCCCTGGTTCAGGGTACGGGCCCGCGACCAGTTTATTGCCCTGCCGGGGTGTACGCTGGCCATTGGCGACGACCAGACGTTTGAAGACGTGATGGCTTCGGCCGAGAAGGCCCTGCGCCACTTTATGACTACCGGCGAACTCGACGAAAACATCGGCGAACTCGACCTGCCCGATATTCCGCTGTGGGCTACCTGGACTATCTATCAGTATGCCAAGGAGAAGGGTATGGAGACTTGTCGCGAGAAGTATGGCCGTTTCCTGTGCGATATTCTCGACTACATTGTCAAAGGCAAGCATCCCAACCTTTTCCTGCACGACAACGGGCTGCTCTACTCCAATGGCAAAGACCGGGTGATCTCGTGGATGAATGCCGTGGTTGACGGTCGCCCCGTGAACCCGCGCAGCGGTTATTTGGTAGAGTTCAATGCGTTGTGGTACAATGCTTTGAAGTTTGCCGCCGCCCTTTTTGCCGAAGATATGGAATTGGCTTCGAGGGTAGAACAGTGGAATGCCATTGCCGATAAGGCGGGCGAGACGTTTGTAGCTACCTTCCTGAACGATTATGGTTACCTGATCGACTATGTCGACGGCTCGATGTCAGACTGGAGTGTACGGCCCAACATGCTCATAGCATTGGGGCTCGACTACTCGCCGCTCGACAAGCGTCAGCGCAAGCGGGCTCTCGAGGTGGTTACGCGCGAGTTGCTTACCCCCAAGGGTATCCGCACGCTCAGCCCCAAGAGCTACGGCTATAACCCCACCTATGTAGGTTCGCAGACCGAGCGGGAGTATGCCTATCACCAGGGGCCCGCACGTCCGTGGCTGATGGGCGCCTATGCCGAGGCCTATCTGAAGGTGTTCGGCATCAGTGGTGTCTCGTTCCTGGAGCGGATGCTCATCGGGTTTGAAGACGAGATGTCGCAAACCTGTATCGGGTCCATCTCCGAGCTGTTCGACGGCAACCCGCCCTTCGCCGGTCGTGGAGCCATCAGCTATGCCGCCAACGTCGGTGAAATATTGAGAGTGTTGAAATTATTGAAGAAGTATAACATGTAAAGCCTAATTCCTATATCTATGAAAGCGCTAATGTTTGGTTGGGAATTTCCCCCTCATATTCTGGGAGGTTTGGGCACGGCCAGTTATGGCCTGACCAAAGGCATGGCCGAGTGTGGCGATATTGAAATCACCTTTGTCATACCTAAACCCTACGGAGATGAGGATAAAACTTTTGCTCATATAATCGGGGCCGCCAATACCCCTGTCGCCTGGCGCGATGTAAGTTGGGATTACGTGCAGCAACGCTACGGCTACTGCATGGACCCGCAGGAGTATTTCGACCTTCGCAGTCATATCTATGCAGATTTCAATTATCTGAAGACCAATGACCTGGGTTGTATCGAGTTTTCGGGGCGCTATCCCGACAACCTCATGGAAGAGATCAACAACTATTCTATCGTAGCCGGTGTGATTGCCCGCACCGAGCAGTTCGACATCATTCACTCGCACGACTGGCTCACCTATCCGGCCGGCATTCATGCCAAGCAGGTGAGCGGCAAGCCGTTGGTGATTCATGTGCATGCGACCGACTTCGACCGCAGCCGGGGTAATGTGAACCCTACGGTCTACAACATCGAGCGCGACGGTATGTTGCATGCCGACCACATCATCACGGTGAGCAACCTCACGCGCCAGACGGTTATCGACAAGTATCACATCGACCCGGCCAAGGTGACTACGGTACATAATGCCGTGGAGCCGTTGAGCGACGAAATCAAGTCGATAGAGGTGCCGCACAATCCGAAGGAAAAGGTGGTTACCTTCCTGGGCCGCATCACCATGCAGAAAGGACCCGAATACTTTGTCGAGGCGGCTGCCCGGGTATTGCGCAAGACCAACAACGTGCGGTTTGTAATGGCTGGTAGCGGCGACATGATGAACAAGATGATTATGTTGTCGGCACAACGCAACATATCGGACCGCTTCCACTTCACCGGATTCTTGCGGGGACGTCAGGTCTACGAGATGTTGAAGGCCAGCGACGTGTATGTGATGCCGTCGGTATCGGAGCCGTTCGGTATCTCGCCGCTCGAGGCCATGCAGGTAGGCGTGCCTTCGATCATTTCGAAACAGTCGGGCTGTGCCGAGATTTTGACCAATGTCATCAAAATCGACTATTGGGACATCGACGCTATGGCCGACGCTATCTATTCGATCATCACCTATCCCGCCATCTATAAACAGTTGCGCGAAGAGGGCGAGCGTGAAGTAAACGAGATTAAGTGGAAGTATGCCGGCCAGAAGGTACTCGACATCTACCACAATGTGCTGCGCAATTATAAATAAATGAAAAAACACAACCTTATATGAAAACAATTTGTTTCTATTTTCAAATTCATCAACCGTTTCGATTGAAACGCTATCGTTTCTTTGACATAGGTAACGACCACTACTACTACGACGACTTTGCCAACGACGATATTATCACCCGCATTGCTCAACGGTCGTATCTGCCGGCCAATGCCACGCTGCTCGAGATGATCAAGAATGCCAACGGCAAGTTCAAGGTGGCTTTCTCGATATCGGGTGTAGCTCTCGAGCAACTCGAGATTTATGTGCCCGAGTTTATCGACAGCATGAAGGAGCTGGTCAAGACCGATTGCGTGGAGATTCTCTCGGAGACATACGCCCACTCGCTTGCTTCGTTGGCCGATCCCGAGGAGTTCAAGATTCAGGTAAAACACCACGACGAGAAGATTGAGCAGCTCTTCGGCGTGAAACCCAAGGTATTCCGCAATACCGAGTTGATATTCTCCGACGACATCGCCTCGATGATTGCCTCGATGGGCTTCAAGGGGGTTATCACCGAAGGGGCCAAGCACATCCTGGGTTGGAAGAGTCCCAACTACCTTTACTGCTCGGCTGCGGCTCCCAAACTGAAAATGTTGCTGAAGAACTACAAGATGAGCGACGACATTTCGTTCCGCTTCTCCAACTACGAGTGGAGTGACTATCCTCTCACTGCCGACAAGTTTATCTCGTGGATCAAGAATACCCCGGCCGAGGAGCCTATCGTCAACCTCTTTATGAACTACGAGACGCTGGGCGAGCTGCAACCGCGCGAGTCGGGCATCTTCGAGTTTATGAAGGCTTTGCCTCGCTTTGCCGAGCAAGAGGGCATAGGTTTCTGCACGCCTACCGAAGCCATCAGCAAACTCAAACCGGTTGACGCACTGTCGGTACCTTATCCCATGTCGTGGGCCGACGAGGCTCGCGATACCAGTGCCTGGTTGGGTAACACGTTGCAGAACGAGGCCTTCCGCAAACTCTATTCGGTAGCCGAGCGGGTGCGCCTGTGCGACGACCGCCGCCTGAAACAAGACTGGAACTATCTGCAGGCCAGCGACCACTTCTACTACATGTGCACGAAGTATCTCTCCGACGGTGCCGTGCACAGCCATTACAGCCCCTACGACAGTCCTTACGAGGCATTCACCAACTACATGAATGTGTTGAGCGACTTTATCGTACGCGTCGAGGCCCAGTATCCCGAGTCGATTGAAAACGAGGAGTTGAACGCCTTGTTGACAACCATCAAGAACCAGGCTGCCGAGATTGAGATGTTGCAGAAAGAGTTGAAGTCGGCACGCACCGAGCGCCACTCCAAACGGGCCGAGGCCAAGAAGGAGAAAGAGGCTAAGGCCGAGACTCCCAAGAAGACTGCCGAGAAGCAAGAGTGATGGGGGTGGTGCCGCCGAGGTTCTCTCCTCGGAGTGCAACGGACATCTGCCAGGGCGAATCAGAGCCTTTTAGACAAAATTAGAGGAAACAATTTCGCCGATTCACTCACAATCCGTATATTCGTACCACGCCGTCCCCAATCGGGCGGCGTGGTAAAATTTTTAGCAATATGAAACATTTCCCAGAGTCTGAATTTATTATCAATGCCGATGGCAGTGCGTTCCATCTGCATTTGCTCCCCGAGCAGTTGAGAGACAAGGTAATCCTGGTCGGTGACCCCGGTCGGGTCAATCTGGTCGCTTCGTTTTTCGACACCCGCGATTTCGAGGTTTCGAGCCGGGAGTTTCATACCATAGGCGGTACCTATAAGGGGAAACCGCTGATGTGCCTCTCGCACGGCATCGGTACCGACAATATCGACATCGTGGTCAACGAACTCGATGCCCTGGCCAATATCGACTTTACGACGCGTTACGAAAAGCCCCAGTTCCGCCAGTTGACCCTTGTGCGGGTGGGAACCTCGGGCGGGTTGCAACCCCATGTGCCCATAGGTACGCCGGTCATTGCCGAGAAGTCTATCGGCTTCGACGGTGTGCTCAACTTCTACGCCCGTCGCAACGAGGTGTGCGACCTCGAGTTTGAGAAGGCCTTTTGCGAGTCGGTCAAGTGGAATCCGCTGTGGGCCGCTCCCTATGTAGTCGACAGCGACCCCGAGCTGGTGGCCCGTATCGGGGGTGACGATATGGTGCGTGGCGTGACCATATCGGCCAACGGTTTCTATGGGCCGCAGGGCCGTGAGTTGCGTCTGCCTCTGGCCGACCCCGAGCTGAACAAGAAAATCGAGGCCTTCAAGTATGGTTCGCATGTAGTCACCAACTACGAGATGGAGAGCTCGGCTCTGGCCGGATTGTCGAAGCTGATGGGCCACAAGGCCATGACCGTGTGCAGCATCATTGCCAACCGGGTGGCACACCACGCCAACCCCAACTACAAGACGGCCGTCTCGGATCTTATCCAGACCGTTCTGGAACGCATATAGAACCTTTCCCGGGATAAAAGAAAGGCAGGGCCGCGGCTGTCGAATACAGCCGCGGCCCTGTGGCTTAATAGGAGGGCGCAAGAGGGGGCGGGTGAGGGTGAGGCGAGAAAAAATGTCCGTTCATCAACCTTGGACTTGTAAAAAAGTGTTATCTTTGAGGCGTAGAAACTGAATATACGTAAAAACAGGACTGAGATAGATAAACTCTTATCGTATAATAGCAATGAAAACATTAAGGAAACTGACAGGCGCATTGCTGTGCCTGAGTGCGCTGCTTTCTTTCACATCGTGCGGCGAATTGATGGAGGAACTTTTTGGAGATGGAGAGGAGGACTCCATTCAGTGTAATTTCTCGACAGCCCTTGCCGGTAAGTGGAGGGTCGTAGCTGCCGGGGATATTGAAAATGTACCGGAAGAGATGGCTCATGTGAGAGAAGGGGGTGAAGTGCCCTGTTCGCTCGAGTGGGTCGAATTTTCCAACGGTCAGGCGCATTTCCACTTTTCACAGCCGGTAACCCTCGATTACCTCGTCTTTGGCGGGAGTGAGAGACCCTCGACAACCATGACCGATTATACTTGTACGTGTGAACTCGACGGGAGTGGTTTCCATAATTTCGTCTTCGGGTTCAGATACGACAGCGATCGGGACAGCTATGTCGAGACCTATACCGAGTATGATATGGGCGATACCGGAGAGATATTCTACTCGTCGGTGCGTCAGTGGGCCTATGGCAAGGACGAGGACTATGCCACCACGCTTGTGCTCTATGGCACCAATGCCGAGTGTGTCGACTTTGGCTATGAGATGAAGCGTTACGACGACTGATTGTACAAGCTATGAGTTTGTGAGTTTAATAAAAAGAAGAATATGAGACTGAAAGATAGTATATTGCGGATGCTGCTGGTCTCCCTGACGGTAGTCTCTCTGACCTCGTGCAGCGAGTTGATGGACGACCTTTTCGGGGGCGACGACGAACCCATACAAGGGAATTATACCACGGCTCTGGCCGGTAAGTGGCGGGTAGTAAAAGCCGGTTATGTCGAGAACCCGTCGGGCGAGATGGCCTATGTGGGTGAAGAACTGCCCTGTTCGATTGAGTGGATTGAGTTTTCCAACGGCCAGGCACATTTCCATTTCTCGAGTGAGGTGGTTTTGAACCGTCAAAGTCTGGGTGGGGGCACCCTCCCGTCGGAGATGATTACCGATTATACTTGCCCGTGCGACCTCGATGGCGACGGCTTCGTCGGCTTCGTGTTTGGTTTTGAGCCGGAGGACAGCGGCGCCTATCACGAGACCTACAAAGAGTGGGTCGACATTACGGGCGATGGCGAGATGTTCCACTATCAAACCAATCTGTGGGCTTATGGCAAAGATGAGAATTATGCTACTAAGCTGATTCTTCACAGCAACAATTATAGCTCGCTCGACTATGGCTATGAAATGGAGCGTTATGACGATTGAGCGGGCCGGCACCTTCGGTAAGGATACAAAAAAAGCGATTCGTTTTCGAATCGCTTTTCTTTTTGCTGTGTAGCGTAAAGAATTACTTTCTGATACCCAGCTCTTTTTGTGCGATGATGGCACGGTAGCGGTTGATGTCGACCTTGATGAGGTAGTCGAGCAAACGACGACGTTTACCTACCAACATTTTAAGAGCTCGTTCAGTGCTATGATCTTTGTGATTTGACTTCAAGTGCTCAGTCAAATGGGCTATACGGTAGGAAAATAATGCAATCTGCGCTTCGGGTGAGCCAGTATCAGTATTGGACTTTCCGTATTTCCCAAAGATCTCTTTCTTTTTCTCAGAATCTAAGTACATTTCTTTGAGTTTTGTTGTTAATATAAATTATTGAGCGCACAAAGGTAGTTATTTGTTTTTGAGTATACAAACATTTGGCTGTTCTTTTTTTGAAAGGTGGTCCATCCGGGTGGTTGTGCAGGGATAGTGAGGTGTATCTGAGGCGTGAAGAGTGGGGTAAGTCATTACTAAAAGTAATAGAGTGATGTATCATTTCAAAAAAATATAGTAACTTTGCACCTTGAAACGTAGAGGCAAGCGCATGCGCAACTCGCGTGGCGGTTGGGTCTCTCTACTTGGTTAAAATAGGTTATATGCAGAAAATCAGAAACATTGCGATTATCGCTCACGTCGACCACGGCAAGACGACGCTGGTAGACAAAATGCTTTTGGCCGGACATCTTTTTCGCGAGAACCAGAACTCCGGAGAGTTGATATTGGATAACAATGATTTGGAGCGTGAACGAGGTATCACGATTCTCTCCAAGAATGTTTCTATTCGTTACAAGGATTACAAAATCAATATTATAGATACTCCGGGGCACGCCGATTTCGGTGGCGAGGTGGAGCGTGTGCTCAACATGGCCGACGGCTGTCTGCTGCTGGTCGACGCTTTCGAGGGCCCGATGCCCCAGACCCGGTTTGTCTTGCAGAAGGCTATCGAGATAGGGCTGAAGCCGATTGTGGTTATCAACAAGGTCGACAAGCCCAACTGTCGCCCCGACGAGGTGCAGGAGATGGTCTTCGACCTGATGTGCAGCCTCGATGCAACCGAAGACCAGCTCGACTTCCCCACCATATACGGTTCGGCCAAGCAGGGGTGGTTCTCGACCGACTGGCGTAAACCTACCGACAACATTACGGCGCTGCTCGATGCCATTATCGAATACATCCCCGAACCTCAGTATCTCGAGGGTACTCCCCAGATGCTTATCACCTCGCTCGACTACTCGTCGTATGTAGGCCGTATCGCCGTGGGCCGTGTGCACCGGGGCGTGTTGAAAGAGGGCATGGAGGTTTCGTTGTGCAAGAAAGACGGTTCGACCGTAAAGCAACGCATCAAGGAGCTCGACGTGTTCGAGGGTATGGGCCGTACCAAGGTGCAGTCGGTAGCTTCGGGCGACATTTGCGCCCTCGTGGGTATCGAGAATTTCGAGATTGGCGACACCATTGCCGATGCTGCCGAGCCCGAGCCGCTGCCGCGTATCGCCATCGACGAGCCTACGATGTCGATGCTCTTCACCATCAACGACTCGCCCTTCTTTGGTAAGGATGGTAAGTATGTGACTTCGCGCCACATTGCCGACCGTCTGAAACGCGAGCTCGACAAGAACCTGGCCCTGCGTGTAGAGCGTGGCGACAGCGACGATGCCTGGACGGTCTATGGCCGTGGCGTGCTGCACTTGTCGGTCCTGATCGAGACCATGCGTCGCGAGGGCTACGAGTTGCAGGTAGGTCAGCCGCAGGTTATCATCAAGGAGATCGACGGGCAGAAGTGCGAGCCCATCGAGCTGCTCACCATCAACCTGCCCGAGGAGTATGCCAGCAAGATTATCGATATGGTTACCCGCCGCAAGGGCGAGATGGTGTCGATGACGACCCAGAACGACCGCATCCACATCGAGTTCCAGATACCTTCGCGCGGTATCATTGGTCTGCGTACCAATGTGCTGACGGCTTCGGCCGGCGAGGCCATCATGGCGCACCGGTTCCTCGAATATCAACCCTGGAAGGGGAATATCGAGCGCCGTACCAACGGCTCGCTCATCGCCATGGAGTCGGGCACGGCCTATGCCTATGCCATCGACAAGCTGCAAGACCGCGGCCGCTTCTTCATCTTCCCGCAAGAGGAGGTCTATGCCGGTCAGGTAGTGGGCGAGAATGCCAAGGAGAACGATATTGTGGTGAATGTGACCAAGTCGAAGAAGCTGACCAACATGCGTGCGTCGGGTGCCGACGACAAGGCCCGTATCGTGCCGCCGGTTATCTTCAGCCTCGAGGAGGCCCTCGAATACATCAAGGAAGATGAGTATGTAGAGGTGACGCCTCACCACCTGCGCCTGCGCAAGATTATTCTCGACGAGACCGAGCGCAAGCGGGCCAACCGTTCGTAAGAGCCATAAAACTTTGTATGATATAGCGGGGTGCGGATTTGTTTCGCATCCCGTTTTTTTTGTGGGGTGAGGCGGGGCTTTCTGCAGAAAATTGCGTATCTTCACGCATCTTTCGGGGCGGCGATACGGACGCTGCCTGTTTCTGTCGTATGGAAAAGAGACGTGCCAAAAACAACAGGACCCTGACCGTCGAACCCGACGAGGTGGAGCGGTTGCGCCCGCTCATCACCCCGGCCGGGCGGGTGACGGCGGATTTCGACTTCGACAACCGCATCATCCAAGGCGACCTGCTGGCCGTGCTCGACCGTATCCCCGACCGTGTGGCCGACCTCATTATCGTAGACCCGCCCTATAATCTGTCGAAAAACTTTCACGGTATGAGCTTTCAGGCCCGTTCGCACGAGGCTTATCTGGATTATCTGCGCAGCTGGTTCCACCGGGTGTGCGAGAAGCTGAAGTCCACCGGGTCGCTCTACCTGTGCGGCGACTGGCGTTGTACGGCGGCCTTACAGACGGTGATGGACGAGGAGCTTACGGTGCTCAACCGCATCACCTGGCAGCGCGAGAAGGGCAAAGGGGCCCTGCACAACTGGAAGAATGCGATGGAGGATATTTGGTTCGGCGTGAAGGATGCCCGGCACTACTATTTCGATGTGGAGGCGGTCAAGCAGAAGCGGCGGGTGATAGCCCCCTATCGGCAGGACGGCAAGCCCAAGGACTGGCAGGAGACGAGTGCCGGAAACTTCCGCCTCACCTGCCCCTCGAACTTCTGGGACGATATCAGCATCCCTTTCTGGTCGATGCCCGAGAATACCGACCATCCCACCCAGAAACCCGAGAAACTCTATGCCAAGCTCATTCTGGCCTCGTCGCGCGAGGGCGACCTCGTGTTCGACCCCTTCCTGGGGAGCGGCACCTCGGCCGTGGTGGCCAGGAAGCTGAATCGCCGCTATCTGGGGGTGGAGGTGAACGAGGAGTATTGCCTGTGGGCGGCCAAGCGGTTGTGTCTGGCCGAGAGCGACCCGTCGATACAGGGTTATGCCGACGGGGTATTCTGGGAGCGCAATACGCTGGCCGTGCAGAAGTCGCGCCCGGCGACACCGCACGACAAAGATTGAACTGCCTTGCATCGGGGCAGTTCGGTTACCTGACTTTTATTTGCAGATATTGGTAAGACGATTTCGACCGCAGCCGGCGGATGGGAACCGTGGGGTACGAGTCTCTTGCATCGGGCCCGTTCGCAGTGTTTTCGTATTAGTCGATAGACTCCTGTACCAACATGCGCTCCAGGTCTTTACCCGAAATCTTGGTGGTGATTTTGCCGTTGTGGGCAAGCGAAATGTTGCCCGTCTCTTCCGACACGACAATGGCCAGCGCGTCGGTCACCTCGGTGATGCCCAGCGCCGAGCGGTGGCGAAGCCCCATCGACTTGGGAATCTTGTTGTTGTGCGATACCGGCAGAATGCAGGCCGCTGCGGCCAGGCGGTTGTCGGCGATGATGAGGGCACCGTCGTGCAGGGGGCTGTTCTTGAAAAAGATGTTTTCGATGAGGCGGGCGTTCACGTTGGCATTGATGGTGTCGCCGGTGTTTTTGTAGTTGTCGAGCGACACCCCTTGTTCGATGACGATGAGGGCGCCGGTCTTGGTCTTGGCCATGTTCATGCAGGCATACACGACGGGGATGATATAGGGCTTTTCGCCCTGGTCCTTGTGCTTGAGGAAGAAGTTGAAAAAGAATCGCCACCGCTTGTGCGAGCCCAGCTGCACGAGGAATCGCTTGATTTCGTCCTGAAACAGAATGACGAGGATGAGCAGGCCCACGCTCATGAACTTGTCCATAATCGAGCCGATGAGCCGCATGTCGAGTATCTGCTTCACCACAATCCACACCCCCACGAAGGCCAGTACCCCGGTAAAGATGCTTATCGTGCCCGACTCCTTCATCATCTTGTAGAGGGTGTAGAGCAGCAGGGCTACGATGAGTATGTCGATAATATCTTTTATGCCGAATGAAAACATGTTAATCTCCAGATTGTAAGGTTTTTGAAACTATTTTTACCGTCTCTACGGCCTCTTTCACGTCGTGTACCCGCAGGATATGGGCACCCCCCAGCAGGGCCAGCGTGTTGAGTACCGAGGTGCCGTTCAGACTCTCGTCGGGCGATGTGCCCAGCAGTTTGTATATCATCGACTTGCGCGATATGCCCACCAGCAGCGGGCGGCCCATGCGGGCAAACTCGTCGAGCCGGTTCATCAGGCGGTAGTTGTCGTCGAGGGTCTTGCTGAACCCGAATCCCGGGTCGATGATGATGTCGTTCATGCCGAGGCTCTCGAGCCGGGCGATGCGCTCGGCAAAGTAGTAGAGCATCTCGGCGATGAGGTGGTCGTAGTGGGTCTGTTGCATCATCGTCTGCGGCGTGCCCTTCATGTGCATGAGGATGTAGGGCACCTTGAGGTCGGCCACGGTTTCGAACATGCGGGGGTCGAGCTCGCCGCCCGAGATGTCGTTGACCATCTGCACCCCGTATTCCCGCACGCAGCGTGAGGCAACGTCGGCCCGGAAGGTGTCGACCGATACGTGAGCCTGCGGGTAGAGCTTGCGTATGATTTCGAGCCCCGAAGCGAGGCGGCGCATCTCTTCGTCGGGGGCGATGTCGTCGGCTTGAGACCGCGACGAGTAGGCCCCGATGTCAATGATGTCGGCCCCTTCGTCGACAATCTGGTGCACCCGTGCCTCAATTTGTTCGGGAGCGGGGGTGCGGCTCCCGGCGTAGAACGAGTCGGGGGTGACGTTGAGTATACCCATGACCAGAGGTCTCGAGAGGGAGACCAGTTCTCCTCCCAGATTCAGCGATAGCGGTTTGTTCGGTACGTTGCGAAATATCATATAGACAATCTCTTGCAGGTGTCGGGTTTCGGTCCCGGCCGGTTTGTGGCACCGGCCTGTCGAGGGTGCCGATTGACTAAGCGAAGATAACGCTTTTTGTTGAATGGCACGGCATGATTGGACGAAAAACTTCGTCCGGCTGGCTACTCTTCGCGCGGAACCGCATCCAGCTTTTTGGGCGGGCCGGGTTTCGGGTCGGTCGTAACGGGTGCATCGGTAGCATCGACCTGGCTCTGGTGCAGGCTGTCGAGCACGTTCAAGTCATTCCGGAATGCCTCTACCTGTACCGGTGTGTCGGGAACTTTGTGCAGAAACAGGTATGACTTGGCCATGCGGGCGACGGCAAGCACGGCCAGCATGCCTGTCAGCCACAGGGCGGCTCGTCGTTCGCCCCTCGAGAGTTTGAAGAAGCTGTCGCGTCTGAGTGCCATTTACAGAATGCCGAATCCCGACAGGAAGATAAGTATGATAATGACAGGCGCAATGTATTTGATCGAGAAGAAGATGGCATTGAACAGCGGCTCGTGCAACTTGTTGCGGTTGGTGAGCTCCTCGCGCGAGATGTTGCGCTTCAGTACCCAGCCGATGAAGATGCTGATGAGCAGTCCGCTCACGGGCAGCAGGATGATGGCCGAGAAGTAGTCGAAGGCATCGAAGATGGTCTTCCCGAAAATCCGGATGTGGCTCCACGACCCGATGGAGAGCGAGCAGACGGTGCTCAGCAGGGCGATGACGAGTATCATTATCCGGGTAGCTTTCTTACGGCTCATGTGCATGTAGTTGATGAGGAAAGCGACTGCCACCTCGAAGAGCGAAACCGTAGAGGTGAGCGCCGCCACCGTGAGCAGCAGGAAGAAGAGCACCGACCACAGCGCCGATACCGGCATCTGGTTGAAGACATTGGGCAGGGTGACAAACACGAGGTCGGGGCCGGCCACGGGGTCGAGACCGCAGGAGAATACGGCGGGGAAGATGATGACCCCGGCCAGAATAGCCACTGTGGTGTCGAGTACGGCTACCGTCGAGGCGGTCTTTATCAGATGAGTCTTGGAGGTGAAGTAGGAGGAGTAGGTGACCAGAATGCCCATGCCCAGACTCAGCGAGAAGAAGGCTTGCCCCATGGCCCGGATGATGACTTGCGGCGTGATTTTGGAGAAGTCGGGGTGGAGGAAGAAGGCGAGCCCTTCGCTCGAGCCCGGCAGGGTGAGCGACCGTACGCAGAAGACGAGGAGAATGACGAAGAGCAGCGGCATGAGTATGTTCGACATCTTTTCGATGCCCTTCTGTACCCCTCGCGACAGAATCACGTAGTTGATTATCAAGAACAGATAGGTCCACAGCAGCGGGCGGAAATCGCTCTGGATAAAGGCATTCTGTTCGGCTTTGAACTCGGCGGCCGTTTTCCCGGCCAGGTCGTTGCCGAGGGCGCGGAAGAGGTACTCGAGGGTCCACCCCGAGATGACCATGTAGTAGCCCAGAATGAGGACTGAGGCCAATATGCCCATGTAGCCGATGTAGTGCCAGCGGCTGCCCGGTGCCAGTTTGCGGAAGGCGTCGACCGTGTCGCTCTTGGAGCGCCGGCCTATGATGAACTCGGCACACATGACCGGTATGCCCAGTATCAGTACACACAGAATATAAACCATCAGGAAGGCTCCGCCGCCGTTCATACCGGCTTCGTAGGGGAATCGCCAGATGTTTCCCAATCCTACCGCCGAGCCCACTGTGGTGGCGATAATACCCAGTTTTGTTGCAAATTTTGCTTGTTCTCCCATCGTTATGACATTTTCGGAATATGATTGCAAAAATATAAATTTTTAATCTATTCGACTGCAAAAGTAATGATAAAAAGGAGATTTGACGATTTTGGTATAAAAGTGTAGTCTTCGAGGCTGCACCGAGTCGCATGGCTTTGAGGCAGATAAGCCGCAACGGAGGTATTTGGTTTTACCGGGAGCAAGTGTTAACTTTGTTGCCGCGCCGGCTACTTCGGCCCGAGGGTTTGAGATATTCCCGGCTCACAGGTGTTATATGGAAAAACGAAAAACGAGATCTATGCAACTATTCAAGCGCGGGGCTTTTGTCCCCACAATCGTCGTGTTGGTGGCCATTACCTATCTGTCGTTGGCTCAAGACCCGGTGCATACCCAGGGGCTGCACCTCTTCGAGGGGGCCGACAAGGTAGTGCATGGCTGCATGTATCTGGCTTTGGTCGTGGTGGGTAGCTACGATTTGTATCGGGTGGGGCGCCCGTCGGTACGAGGTCGTCTCGGGTGGATGGTTGTGGCCGTCATGTGGGGTGGTGTGATGGAGCTGTTGCAAGGGGCGATGGGGCTGGGCCGTAGTGCCGACTGGCTCGACTTTGCCGCCAACAGTTGCGGAGCCCTGCTGGGATTTCTGTTGAGTCTCTATGTGTTGCCCCGTCTCTGGATGCGGTGGCACTCCCGCCGCTAATCCATGTCGGCAATCATGTCGGCAAGTTCGTTGCGCAAGGCTTTGAGTCGCTCGACCACCTGCTGGGTGCGGGTCACGCTTTCGCGTTTGTTTTTGAGGATTTGCCTGGCCCCTTCGATTTTCAGCTTGCGCTCTTTGAGCAGGTAGTGGATGAGTTTGATCTCCTCGATGTCTTTTTGCGAATAGTATCGGGTGCCCTTGGGTGAGCGTTTGGGCTTGATGGTTTTGAACTCCGACTCCCAGAAACGGAGGAGCGAGGGGTTCACATCGAGCATTTCGGAAACCTCGCCGATGGTGTAGTAGAGCTTTTGTTTTTCGGGATCTGTCTCTTTCATGCGATAGCGTATTAGGTTAGTCCATGACACGGCCCTGATTTTCGGCCAGTTGAATCATGCGGTCGTAGTCTTCGGGCGATAGGTCGAAGAAATAGTAGTTGATGGGGTTCTGAGCCTTCCCCTTATACAATACCTCGTAGTGGAGGTGAGGCCCGGTCGATTTGCCGGTGTTGCCCACCTCGGCAATCTCTTCGCCGCGAACGACCGTTTGACCTTGTCGTACCAGAATCTTGTTCAGGTGGGCGTAGCGGGTCTTGTAGTCGTAGCCGTGGTCGATGACGACCGTATTGCCATAGCCCTGTTGCCAGCCGGTCTCGATCACCTTGCCGTTGCCGGTGGCGTAGACGGGGGTTCCTATGTTGGCCGAGAAGTCCATGCCTTCGTGAAACTTGGTGGTCTTGTATACCGGGTCGACCCGATAGCCGTAGCCCGAGGCGGTGCGCTTGAGGTCTTTGTTGGCTACCGGCTGTATGGCGGGCAGGTGCTTGATGCGCTCCTCCTGTCCCTGAGCCAGCTTCACGAGTTCGTTCATCGAGTTGCATTGCACATAGACCTGGCGGGTGAGGTTGTCGACCTTCTGGCTGGTCGATACAACCAGCTGGGCATCGCTCATCTTCAGCAGGTCGGCATACCGGCTGGGGTTGTAGATGCCGTTGTCGCGCACCTCGGCATTCACGGGCTCGGCTTGCAGCACCACGCGGTACATGTTGTCGTCGCGCTGTTGTAGGTCGCTCATCACGGCCAGTGCCGCATCTACCCGTTTGGAGAGGAGTTTGTATTGAGTCTTCATCTGCTCGTTTTCGAGCTTGAGAATCTCCTCTTTGGGCGAGCCCAGCCAAAAGTAGAGGCCGGCCACGAGTGCGATACTGATGACTCCCCCGACGAGCAGGTGGCGCAGCACCACGGCGATACGTTGGCGCAGGGAGGGGTACACCCGTTCGTAGGTCAGTGTCTTGGGGTTGTATATGTAGAAAACCTTTTTACTCATGGATATAACTAACAGGCCGGTCCTATCGGCACCCGTCGGGGTAAATCGTCAAAAAAAAGATGTTGTTGAACATTTTTTTATCTGCACATGGTCACAAAAATAATAAATTGAGCTATTTTTGCAAATTGTTTTTGGTAATATTAAGATACCAGACAGGCGATTTCGGCTTCGGTAACGGAGCGGGAGCGCCGTAAGAACTTAATTTAATTAGATTGTTATGCTTACAGCAAAAGAGATTCGTGAATCGTTTAAGGATTTTTTTAGGGAACGAGGCCACCAGATTGTGCCGTCGGCTCCTATGGTCATTAAAGACGACCCTACATTGATGTTTACCAATGCGGGCATGAACCAGTTCAAGGATATTATCCTGGGCAATGTTCCTGCCAAATACAAGAGAGTCGCGGATTCACAGAAGTGCCTGCGCGTGAGCGGCAAGCACAACGATTTGGAAGAGGTGGGTCTCGATACCTATCACCATACCATGTTCGAGATGCTGGGCAACTGGTCGTTTGGCGACTACTTCAAGAAAGAGGCCATCAACTGGGCCTGGGAATATCTGGTCGATGTGCTCAAAATCGATCCCGACCGCTTGTATGCTACGGTGTTCGAGGGCTATGCTCCCGAAGGGCTCGAGCGCGACAACGAGGCTGCCTCGTACTGGGAGGCTCATCTGCCCAAGGAGCACATTATCAACGGTAACCGTCACGACAACTTCTGGGAAATGGGCGATACGGGTCCCTGCGGTCCCTGCTCCGAAATTCACATCGACCTGCGTAGCGATGCCGAGCGGGCCGAGGTCGATGGCCTCACGCTCGTGAACCAGAGCCACCCGCAGGTAATCGAGATCTGGAACCTCGTGTTCATGCAATACAACCGCAAGGCCGACGGTTCGCTCGAGCCGCTGCCTGCCCGGGTAATCGATACGGGTATGGGTTTCGAACGCCTCTGTATGGCTTTGCAGGGCAAGACCTCGAACTACGATACCGACGTGTTCCAGCCCATCATCAAGGAGATTGGCCGCCTCTGCGGCAAGACCTACGGTGAAGACCCCAAGGTCGACATCGCCATGCGTGTGATTGCCGACCACATCCGCACCATCGCCTTCTCGATTACCGACGGACAGTTGCCTTCGAATGCCAAGGCCGGCTATGTAATCCGCCGTATCTTGCGCCGGGCCGTGCGTTACGGTTACACCTTCCTGGGTCAGAAACAGGCCTTCCTCTACAAGCTGCTCGATATTCTCATCGAGACGATGGGCGATGCCTATCCCGAACTGAAGGAGCAGAAGGTGCTCATCGGCAAGGTAATCAAGGAGGAGGAAGATGCCTTCTTGCGTACGCTCGAGACCGGTATCAAGCTGCTCGACAAGGTGGTAGCCGATGCCAAGGCTGCCGGCAAGAACGAGATAAGCGGGGTAGATGCCTTTACCCTCTACGATACCTACGGATTCCCCATCGACCTGACCGAGCTCATCCTCAAGGAGAAGGGCATGGGGGTAGACCTCGACGGATTCAACGCCCAGATGCAGCAGCAGAAAGAGCGAGCCCGCAATGCCGCTGCCGTAGAGACGAGCGACTGGGTAGTGCTGCGCGAGGGCGAGCCCGAGTTTGTGGGCTACGACATGCTGGAGTGCGACTGCCGCATCCTGCGCTACCGTAAGGTAAAACAGAAAAACAAGGAATATTACCAGATTGTGCTCGACCGCACCCCCTTCTATGCCGAGATGGGTGGCCAGGTAGGCGATACCGGCAAACTGATTTCGGCCAACGAGACGGTAGAGATTCTGCAGACGAAACGGGAAAACAACCTGGGTATACACATTACCGAGCACATGCCCGAGGAGGTGACGGCTCAGTTCCATGCCGTTGTCGACAAGGAGGCCCGCCAGGCTACGGCCTGCAACCACACGGCCACCCACTTGCTGCACGAGGCCCTGCGCGAGGTGCTGGGTACGCATGTCGAGCAAAAAGGTTCGTATGTATCGCCCCAGTCGCTGCGCTTCGACTTCTCGCACTTCAAGAAGGTGACCGACGAAGAGTTGCGTCAGGTAGAGATTTTGGCCAACCGCAAGGTGCGCGAAGCCATTCCGCTGGACGAGCGCCGCAACGTGCCTATTGCCGAGGCCAAGGCCATGGGAGCCATGGCTCTCTTCGGCGAGAAGTACGGCGAAGAGGTGCGGGTAATCCGTTTCGGTTCGTCGGTCGAGTTGTGTGGCGGTACCCACGTGGCCAATACCGGTAACATCGGTATGATCAAGATTGTGACCGAGAGTTCGATTGCGGCCGGTATCCGCCGTATCGAGGCCATCACGGGAGCCCGTGTAGAGGAGACAATCTACTCGTTGCAGGATTCGCTCAAGGAGATAGCGACTCTCTTCAACAATGCCCCCAACCTGATGCAGGCTATCCACAAGGCTATCGACGAGAATGCCGAGTTGCGCAAGCAGGCCGAGGAGTATGTGAAGGAGAAAATGGCAGATATGAAGGAGCGCATGCTCAAGACGGCCGAGAATGTCAACGGTATGAAGCTGATTCGTTTCATCGGGCCTATGCCTGCCGATGTCGTGAAGGGCATCGCCTTCATGCTGCGCAACGAGGTGGCCGAGGGATTGGCTTTTGTAGCTGCTACCAAGGACAACGACAAACCGTTGTTGACGGTGATGTTTAGCAACGACGTGGTGGCCGATGGCAAGAATGCGTCGGCTATCGTGCGCGAAGCTGCCAAACTGATACAGGGTGGCGGTGGCGGACAGCCTTACTTCGCACAGGCCGGCGGTAAGAATGCCGAGCACCTGTCCGATGCGTTGGAAAAGATGGTTTCGCTGGTTGTGGGTTAAATCTCCCGCAACCTGCGATTCGCGCGATATAAAAAACTCCGGTTCTTTCGAGAACCGGAGTTTTTTTATGCAGTGATTTATTTCTGCCGATTACAGCAGCATGGCAGCTCTCACCTCCTTGGCCTTCTCTTCGCCGGCAATTTGGGCGATGATGGCCGTAGCGAAGGGGATGGCGGCAGCCGGGCCCTTGCCCGTGATGATGTTGCGGTCGATGGTTACGAGTTCGCCGGTGACGGTGGCACCCGTAAGGAATTGTTCGAAACCGGGGTAGCAGGTGGCTTTGTAGCCGTTGAGCAGTCCGGCCTGACCCAATACCGAGGGGGCTGCACAGATGGCGGCAATGTGTTTGTTGGCGGCAGCCTGGCGTTGCAGCAGCGACACGAGGGGCTTGCATTCGCTCAAGTGTTTGGTGCCGGGCATTCCACCGGGCAGGACAAGCCATTCTACATCATCGGCCGACAGTTCTACCCAAGTACAATCGGCGGTTACGGTAACTCCATGCGATCCCTCGACTTGAAGATTGCGCGAGATGGAAACCGTGGTGATGTCGATTCCGGCACGACGCAGCATGTCTACAACCGTGAGGGCTTCCATTTCTTCAAATCCTGTAGCGAGAAATAAATAAACAGTTTTCATTATTTCGATTTTTTTTATTGTCAATATAGGTTTATAGAGGCTCACAAAACCCTGTCGGCCATCCCGTCGGTAGGTATGGCCGATGCTGTGGGGCAAACAAGCCCCGGCTTTCGAGAGCCGGGTTCGTGCTGTGAGAGGTGCGGCTTAAAGCGTTCCGGCTTCGGCCTGCTGAATCATCTGCTGGCTGGCGTAGAGGTATACTTCTACCCGGCGATTCTCCTGGCGGCCGGCAGCGGTCGAGTTGTCGGCAACGGGGTTAGCCTCGCCCATGCCCTCGACGGTCTTGATTTGTATCGACGACACACCGCAACCCAGCAGGTAGCTGGCTACGCTCTGTGCGCGCTCTTGCGACAGGTTCAGGTTCTTCTGGTAGCTTTGCTCGGCCGTCGAGTTTTTCCAGCCCTGATTGTCGGTATATCCATAGATGGCGACATCCATGTCGCGGTTCTGGTTCAGCACGTTGTTGGCAAACTTGCTCAGAGCGGCTTTGGCCGATGCGCTGAGGGTAGAGCTGCTCGTCGAGAAGAGGATGCCCGAGTCGAAGGTTACCTTTACAGCCTGCAGACCGTTATTGTCGGTTACCTGCTCGACCTGTGCGCCTTCTACCTGTTTGGCTTGTTCGGCAGCCTTATCCATTTTTTTACCGATGAGGGCTCCGGCGGTCGTACCTACGGCAGCACCTACGGCGGCACCGATGGCAGCACCTTTGCCTTTTCCGAAGATGGCACCCAATCCGGCACCTACGGCAGCACCGCTACCGCCTCCGATGAGGGCTCCTTTGCCGGTATTTGACATGTTACAACCTGTAAACAGCATACCGGCTATCAGAATACAAGACAGAACTTTAATAGATTTCATATCATTTGGGTTTTAGAATTTGCTTCACAAAAGTAAGAAAAAAAACGATATGGTATTTGATAATAATTATAATAAATGAGGGAGAAAATTGTTTGCTTTCGGCAGATTTTGGGAAATTTGTTTATCTTTGCCCGGCGAACGGGTGGCTTGTCTGCCCTTCGGACTGACCGAAACGGTTGTGTATGTGCCGATTCCAATATCGGATGGTGGTGATTCCATCCTGGATTTCTCCCTGTTGTGCAGCGATGCAAATGTGGTCGAATGGCTGCGATGTGACCAAGTGTATAGTATGAATCAATTTAAATAAAAACGAATAAGAAAATTCAGATTCCCTTATTTCATGGTGCTCGTTTGTGCCCTTTGTTGGGTATCGTCGGCTCAAGGAGCCTCGTATCGGTGGTATATGGATACCGATACCGGCAAGATTGTGGCAATGGACGAGGTAGAGTATTTGCTGCGAAGCGACAACTCGACCGACTTCTCGGTCGTGGTCAAGAACGGCGACTATTATCGAGGACAGTCGTGACATGTCCAAGGAGAATTTCAACGCGATGATGAAACGGGCCTTCACCGAGAACAAGGCGATAGGTTTTACGGCCTATAAATTTACCACCGGAGGCGAGAGTCTGCACGCCATGACCATCTGGGGTGCTGAGTTCGACGAGGAGGGATATGTGTCGCACATCTACTATTGCGACAACAACCTGGTCGATCAGGATGCCAACGGGGCCGCCATTATCCGACTTGGTATTACCTATGATGAGAATCCGGCAATCCCTTCCATGGGCGACGTGGCTTATACCATTCAATTGCCTAAACCTTTTGGCGGGTCGCGGAGAACGTCTCTTATCACGGCGCTTGTTCTGGTCGACTTGCGCCAGGATATCTGGAAGCAGGCTTTTGGTGATGTAGAGTAATGAACATCCGCCGGGATAACAGCGGTATCGCATACAGGGCGGGGGCTCCTCTCGATGAGGCAGTCCCCGCCTTCTTTTATCGGTTGCCCTGCCTGTAGCTTGCGGAGAGAGAAATGGTGGTTTCGGGTTGTTGAATTTTGTCGGAGCATTATCTATTCGGACTTTTTTTCTATCTTTGTATAGCGAAGTTACGAAAAGAGTGTAATTTATTGGAAATGAGCGTAGGTTAGATGCTCATGATAGTAATAGGTTACGATTTAGTTAGTTATCTGCTGCATTATTCCTCTGCGCGTTGCGTAACCTTCAAAGAACTCTTCATATGCAAAAGTAACAATAAAACGGGAGATTTTGATATGAATCTCCCTGATTTTTTCTATCTCATACAAATTTTTCCGTAAAAGCGGCTTTATTCGTCGGCACACCATCGCCCAAAAGGATTTTGAACGAACGTGTGCCGACTACTGCATAAGCGGAGAAAAGGGCTTTGCCTCACGCCTAAGCAACAGTTTAGACTGATGAGGCAAAGCCCATTTCTTTTGTGCTTATGCCAAAGAGGTGTTTTTACGGCTTTTCAGATAATTTTTCTTTTTCGCTGTTCCTTTGAGCCGGAAGCGGAAAGCCGTGTATGACCGCTTGCCCATAAATGGAACAAGCCGTCACCCACAGCAGGCAAACCGGGAAGAATGATTTTATCTGCCCGCCCCGACACGTCCGGCCGGACAGATAAAACCATACTTCCTTGCAGGTGGTTTGCCCGGTTTCACGCTACCGGCTATGTCTTTTTTTTGTTGGGGACTTCCTTTTTTCACGGATTTCTCTTTTGAAGTTTCCTGTATAATCTGCCTCTACTTCCGTTTACCTCCATTTTCGCGCCTTTCAGTAAGCCGCATCAGGCAGTCATTTCCGTTCTGGGCGCAAAGGTAACTCCGGGATTTGACGGGAAAGCAAGGTCAAGCCTCCTGTTTTCGGGAAAAATCTCCAGCCCTGCGGGTAGTATTTTTACCGAAAAACCTTGCATTCCCTAATCCCTACCTTTTCAAGCACCCGAAACGAAAACGACCGATGCGACAGAAAGACGCATAAAAAAAATGTCGGATAAACGAGAGGCAGATAAGATAGTTTGAAACTCAACTCCCTCAGCTCTTGAATCCGCATAAAAAATAAAAATCAAAAACAGAACAGATATGGGAACAACAATGGCAACAAAATTCGTGGCTTGGGAAGTGCCGACATTGGAAGCACTGAAAGGCAGTAAGGTTTACATCCTTCGTGAAAAACTGAACAACGGAGGACAGATGAACCGAGAGGAAAAAGATTGGCTCACCGAAAAGGTGAATAGCAACACCTATTTCAAGAGCGCAGTCCCCCTGCAAGGCTGGAGGTTTGACTTCTCCGATGTACTCCGCACGTTTCTCGTGTGCCAATACGGACGTTGGACGGAATACAAGGCAACGGACAAGACCGGACTTCGCAGATACCTATACGGCAGGATAGACAACATTGTAGAACTTGAAAAATAGCGAGGATATGACAGCAACGGCAGACTTCAGACAAGTGGCGCAATACATAGGGCTTGCGATATGCGCCCTAATCATGCGCACCGCCCTTTGGGTGTTCGGCATCCTTTGGGGCATCGTCAGAGAGATAGTAAACGGAGTGTTCCGAGTGGCGATAGGCATAATCGTGGCTATCCTTTCCGCAATCGCCTTCTTCGGCTTCATCCTTTGGTTATTCACCCTTTAATCTTACCGATAACGATATGAAAACGACAGACCATTTCAAGAGAACGATACAGATGTATTTGGAGCAACGTGCAGCGGAAGATGCGCTCTTTGCCAAGAAATACCGTAACCCTGCCAAGAACATAGACGATTGCGTGACCTACATTCTGAACTATGTGCAGAAAAGCGGTTGCAACGGCTTCACGGACGGGGAGATATACGGACAAGCCGTACATTACTATGACGAGAACGAGATAGAGGTGGGCAAGCCTATCCAATGCCAAGTAGCCGTGAACCATGTGGTGGAACTCACCGCAGAGGAAAAGGCGGAAGCACGTCAGAACGCTATCCGACAATACCAAGACGAGGAACTCCGCAAGTTGCAGAACCGCAACAAGCCGAGAACCGCCACCAAAGCGACCATCCAAGAAATACAACAACCCTCATTATTTGATTTAGGCTTATGAAACCGAGAACACACATACAGCAGGAAGTCGCACATCTGAGCAAGCGACTACCGAGATTGACCGCCACGCAAAAGGCATACGCTTTCCGTCATTGCTTCAAGCACTACGCAATCAAGAGAGCGGACGGCACGAACATCTGTACCGAGTGCGGACATTCGTGGAAGAGCGACCACGACCTTGCAGACACCCTTTGCGGATGTATCTGCCCCCATTGCGGTATGCAGTTGGAAGCGTTGCGCACCCGAAAGAGCGTTTTCAGCGAGAATGAATACTTCTCCATTGTCACCACCAGCAAGCAGTATCAAGTGATACGCTTCTTCTTCGTCAAGTCCCGATACAAGGCAGGGCAAGCAGCCGAGTATTCCATTTATGAAGTGGTGCAGAGGTGGATTTCGCCCAAAGGCACAACCACCACCGTTGCCCGACTTCGTGGTATGTCAATGTTGTATTACGACCAATGGGCGGAATACAGCGACATGGAGGTGCGCAAGAACAACGGACTTCACGCATACGATATAGCACCTGTGTGTACCTATCCCCGACAGCGTTTCATCCCCGAACTGAAACGCAACGGTTTCAACGGGGACTATCACAACACACTGCCGTATGACCTTTTCACGGCTATCCTTTCCGACAGCCAAGCCGAAACACTCTTGAAGGCAGGGCAATACGCCATGTTGAGCCACTATATTCGCAGTTCCTTTGACATGGAGCAATATTGGGCATCCGTCAAGATTTGCATCCGCAATGGTTACACCATTTCAGACGGCTCCGTATGGTGCGACACCATAGACCTCCTGCGTCATTTTGGCAAGGACACGAACAGCCCGAAATACGTCTGCCCTGCCGACCTCAAAGCGGAACACGACAAGTTGGTGGCAAAGCGCAACCTGCAAAGGGAGCGTGAGCGGACGGAACAGCAACGGCAAAAGGCGATTGAGGACGAGAAGAACTATCTGAAAGACAAAGGAATGTTCTTCGGGCTTGTATTTTCCGACAACCTTATTCTTGTCAAAGTCATTGAAAGCGTGGAGGAAATGATTGAGGAAGGACGGCTGATGCACCATTGCGTGGGCGGTTATCACAACAAGGCAAACTCTCTCATCCTATCCGCCACCATTGAAGGCAAACGGATTGAAACGATAGAAGTCAGTTTGAAAACGCTGAAAGTGGTACAGAGCAGAGGGGTATGCAATTCCAATACCGAGTACCACGACCGCATCATCCGACTTGTGGAGGACAATGCCGGACTTATCCGTCAGCGTATGAACGCAGCATAATATCAACTTATAATACATAACAGCATGGAAGTAAGAATTGAAAGTATGATTTGTTTGTGGGACGATAAAATCCCCTCGATGTTCCTTGAATTTATAAACCTCCTCACTCTTTGTCAGAGTGAGGAGCAGTTAAGAGCAAGCGTAAAAGACTTTTCCGAGAAGCACGAACTTGACAAGTTCTTTCTTTACGGCTTCGGCTCACACCATTTCTACCTGCACCAACGCTACACAAGCAATCCCGATATGGTGATGCAGAACAGAGTGTTGTCAGTACATTTCTAACCATCTAAAAAACAACGATTATGAGTACACGAATGACAATCAACGGAGTAAGTACCTGCACGGAAGCAGGTACGGAGAAATACGAGAAATTTCAAATGGGTATTGGCAGACGCAGGCGAACACTTGTGCAATACGATTACCGCCACACGGACGGAGAGTTGTTCTCTTGTGTCAAACCCACGTTGGACGAGTGCCGAACCGCACGGGACAAGTGGCTGACGGCAAAGGAAGGAAAGGAGGGCAAGCGATGAACGTGGCAGGCTACCAAACACTGATCGTCAGATTCAGCGAGCCTATCAAGGCATTGGACGGCATCTTTGACGATGCGGAAGCGTGGGGAGTTGATACCCTGAAGGGGTGGATAGACAGCTATGAAAGCAGCCGTTTCACCGCCATTGACAGCCATACGGCAGTCATAACGAGCGAGTACAACATGGAGTGTCTGAGAAAGTGGCTGGAAAGATGCACACCCATAGCTGAGAAAACAGAATTTTGAACGGTGTGGCGGTGTCCGCACCGCCACACCATAACACTTAAAAACAACGAATATGATAGCAAAGACAATTATGGAGCAGATAGGTGGCAGACGCTTTGCCGCCATGACGGGAAGCAAAGACTTCATAGACATGGGTAACGGTTTACGCATGAGCCTTGCGAGGAACAAGACGAGTGCCAACCGACTTG
The DNA here is from genome assembly GCF_946496565.1 of uncultured Barnesiella sp. Classification (NCBI taxonomy): domain Bacteria; kingdom Pseudomonadati; phylum Bacteroidota; class Bacteroidia; order Bacteroidales; family Barnesiellaceae; genus Barnesiella; species uncultured Barnesiella sp. Next base: position 3,294 of record NZ_CAMMHD010000003.1, on the reverse strand, counting down.
ACATCATCTATGACGGAGGAGCAGACCTCTACAATATGCGTTTCTACCGCAGGACGTTCAGCAAAAAGACATTCGAGTGCAAGACGAAGGACATCGAAACGCACGAGGGGATATATTGCGATATGCTGGAGGAAATGTTCACGATGGTGACGGGGCTTTACACCCGTTTTTGAGAGGTGGGCGGCGAAAGCCGCCTACTTTCTTTCAGTGAGCATGATGGCGGACAAAGAAAGTAGCAAAGAAACCTCTGTTCTAATCTACGATGTTATTGCCTAATTTCTGACATATAAATTCGTTTGTATTCACTACCTTCTATTGGCTCTATATCGGTTATTTCAAATGAAGTTCCTCTCAAAAAATTGACTTGCGTTTCCTGACCATGATTATAAATCATGTATAGACAATGTGCTTGCGTTTCATTTTCAGGAAGAGTTTTTATAACGTAAACATCACTTCTGTTTTGTTTCCAATCTTCGGTTGTTGTCGTAAGGCTATGGGAAGGTTGGTATATATCACCTACTTCAAAATTTGTTTTATCTCCAGTTTTAGTAAAACGATATAATATATTTCCGTTAAACTTAGGTGCTTTGTTTATTATACTGTTTAGTATAATTTGCATTTCGTGAACAATATCAGGCACTTCTCCATAATAATTGTCATCTCTAAATGCATACGATATATTACCAAGAAAACAGGTTAATATCATTTTTTCCACATCGGTTAGTCCATAGCGATTTTCCTTGTCAATGTTGTTGTGCTGAAAACTCTGAAAAGGTTTTTTACCCAAGAAACTCAAAGGGTCATATGAAAAGCCAAATTCTTCAAGTTCCTCATTCCAAACTAATTCCGGCTCAGCTTGTGAGGATGCTAAATACTTTTCTTCTTCCGATAAGAAATATTGAATATCTTTCATTTTATCTCTAAATTACTAATGACAAAGGTAATTGTTTTATTTGAAACAATGGCATTTAAGTTCTTAGAATAACCAGAACTTAAATGCCATTGAAATCTATTACGGGATATACAGTAGCGCAAACTCCGCCTTCCTCCGTTTGAGTAGCATGGCATGGCGTTTTCCCTTGTAGTTGCAGAAAGCGATATACTCCCGATAGATGTTCCTATCTCCTGCCTCCAGCTTTCGGATCAGCGTGCTTTTGGGTATCTTCCCGCTTCCCAACAGACGGTACGGACCGACATTGTAGGCGAGCGTGGCAAGGAGCAGACTATCTTTCCCGAACTGCCGGAACATTGCGCAGAACTTCCGTAGGTCTTTCCGCAGAAGCGCGTCCGCCTGCCGCTTCGTCATGGTGCGTGCAGAATACCTTTCACCCGGTAACAACTTATGCCCATATCCCACATACGGGTAATGTTTTTCCGAGTGCCAGCCTTCAAAATACTTCGTGCATCGCACCGCCCTCTCAAATGGCAGCAACCGATAGATAGCCGCCTGTCCGTCCGTTCCCTCATGGCGGCTGTCCCGTGCGGACACGGAACAGACCGCCAGAAGCGAACAAAGGATAGCTATGAATACACGCATCATCGTGTAAGGGGCTTGAAGTTTCCGATGGGGACAACAGAGATAACCCCGTCCTCCTTAACGTTTCGGTTGTTGAAATCAAACTCCAGCTCATATGAATTGCCGAAATTGTCCTCTACCACTACAATGAAGTTGTGCGCTTCCTCGCCCTCCGCTGTGTAGTACAGCCGGAACTTCTCGTTGTCGAGCAGGTAGCGGTCGTTTGGCAGGAACGTGATGCCGTTGTCCATTTTCAACGTGCCTTCTCCCTCGAACTGGAAATACCGGATGGTATAGAGGGTGTTGGCGTAATCGCCCGTCTTTTTCAACTCACAGCGGATTTCAACCGTCTGTCCCTTCGTCACCTTGTTAGGCACGGGCATGATTTCCACCGTGAAGGGATAGGATTGCTGGATATCCATGTCATCGTCACACGACACGAGCGTGAGCGACACGGCAGCGAATAGGCAGAGTGCCAACGTCTTGAAGATTGATATTCTCTTGTTTTTGTTGTTCAGTATGTTCATTGTCATTTGATTTTTAAGTTATTGTTCTTTTTTGGTTGTCAGTTGCAGATACTCATTCAAGTCCTTGCAACCGTCATAGAGAGCGGAACGGTCATAGACACGTTCTCCATAATGTCCTTTCAGCGTTTTCAACGTGCGCCGTCCGGCTGCGTCATGGTCGAGATAACAGTCTATGCACCCGTAGCCGTCCAGATACCTCATTGCCTTTTCCACGTTGGCAACAGAGTTCAATACGAGGCAGTCTCCCTTTTCCAATCCGAGCGTGGCAGCAGAAAGAAAGTCCATGAAGCCTTCAAAAACGCTGCACACGTCAGCCGGAGAGCCTTCCGCCTTGACCAGCGACACATCTTTCGGAGGCACGCATCCTTTGAAGAAACGGCTGCGGATTTCATATCCGCCTGCCACGTTCGGAAAACCGACTGCAAAATATCGTTTGCCACGCACTCCGTAATTCAGTCGGCAGCAGTAACGTGATGCGACAGCGTAAGGAATGCCCCGTTCCGCCAGATAGTCCGTCAGTGGAGAACGAAACAGCGGGACGGCTTCCACTCCCTCAAAGGCAGGTTCTGACGGTTTAGGCAGTAAAGTCGGTTTGCTCACTTCGGGAACAGGCATAGGTATATTGGCGGTTCCCGCTATGAATTTCACTTGTTCCATGAAGTCACCGCTTCGGGCAAACTCTCCGGCAAGCGTAAAGATGTCGCCACCTTTGCCCAGACCGAAGTCGTACCAGAGCTGTTTCGCCACGTTCACACGGAAAGAGGGCGTGCGCTCGCCCCTATATGGGGCGATATACCACAGCTCGTTACCGCTCCTTCTGACAGGCTCATGCCCCAGCCGTGCGAGAAAAACCGCAATGGGCATTTGTCTGATGATGTCTATTTCCGTCCGTTCCATGTCCGTGTCAGTTGATGATGAACTTGATACCGACCCCGAACTGCGTATGAAACTTCCTCGTGTCACCACCCCACAGGCAACGCTCCCGGAGGTTGGCGAGCAGGGCGATCCAGTCAGCCACGTAAAACTCCACATCGAGTGTCAGCGCACCGCCGTAGATGAAGGCGTCCCTGTCATGAAGCGTGGAGCCGTCATACAGCACCTTTTCGCCCCAGTTCACCGATTCATATCCGGCAAGAGCCGAAGCCCCTGCATAGACGAACACGATTTTACGGGCATCGGAGAGTATCTTGAGGTAGTAGCCGCCCTCCGCCGTGAACTGCGCCACGGGTATCTTGGTGTCCTTGTAGGGAT